>CAJKFS010000001.1 GCA_905199225.1 uncultured Collinsella sp.
CCCGCGCGGGGCCGCAGGGCATGGGGATGATCCTGCGTCCCCGCGCGGGCGCCCCCGGTTATCCAACCTCTTCGATAGGAGCTTTTCCCACATGGCAGACATCGCATTCGAGAAGGACCTCTCCGTGGTGGAGACCGGCATCGAGGGCCTCAAGGTCGTCGACCTGGCCGTCCACGGCGACTCGCGCGGCTGGTTCAAGGAGAACTGGCAGCGCGCCAAGATGTGCGCCCTGGGCATCCCGGACCTCAGGGTCGTCCAGAACAACGTCTCCTACAACGACAGCCGCGGCGTCACCCGCGGCATCCACGCCGAGCCCTGGGACAAGTTCATCTCGGTGGCCCGCGGCAGCGTCTTCGGCGCCTGGGTGGACCTGCGCGAGGGCAGCGCCACCTACGGCAAGGTATTCACCTGCACCCTGGACCCGTCCAGGGCCATCTACGTCCCGCGCGGCGTGGGCAACTCCTTCCAGGCCCTGGAGGACGGCACCGCCTACACCTACCTGGTGGACGCCCACTGGTCCCTCGAGCTCAAGAAGACCTACACCTTCGTGAACCTCGCCGACCCCGAGCTCGCCATCGAGTGGCCGATCCCGCTGGACCAGGCCACCGTCTCCGAGGCCGACCTCAACCACCCGATGTTGAGGGACGTCGTCCCGATGGCGCCGAAGCGCACCCTCGTCACCGGCTGCAACGGCCAGCTGGGCCACGCGGTCCGCGCGCTCGCCGAGGAGCGCGGCATCGCCAAGGACTTCGACTTCTGCGACATCGACACCTTCGACATGTCCGACCCGGACGCCTACGCGCAGTACGACTGGTCGCTCTACGGCACCGTGATCAACTGCGGCGCCTACACGGCCGTGGATAAGGCGGAGACCCCCGAGGGCCGTGTCATCGCCTGGAAGGCCAACGCGACCGGCCCCGCCCTTCTCGCCCGCACCTGCGCCGGGCACGGGATCACGCTCGTCCACGTGTCCTCCGACTACGTCTTCGACGGCACCGCCGAGGTGCATGACGAGGACGAGCCCCTCAGCCCGCTGTCCGTCTACGGCCAGACCAAGGCCGCCGGCGACATCGCCGTGGCCGGCTGCCCGCGCCACTACATCATGCGCAGCTCCTGGGTCATCGGCGAGGGGCACAACTTCGTCAAGACCATGAAGGGGCTGTCCGACCGCGTCGCCGACCCGGACGACAAGCTGGACAAGGTCACCGTGGTGGACGACCAGCTGGGCCGCCTGACCTTCACGCGCGACATGGCCGCGGCCATCTTCCACGTACTGGACGCGAAGGCCCCCTACGGCACCTACGACTGCACCGGCTCCGGTGCCGTCAGGTCCTGGGCGGACATCGCCCGCGTCGTCTTCGATGCCGCCAACGGCAACGGCGGCAGGGTCGTGCCGGTTTCGACCGCCGACTACTACGCCGGCGCCGCGGGCCCCATCGCCCCGCGCCCGGTCCACTCCGCGCTCGACCTTTCCAGGCTCGAGTCGGTCGGGTTCCACATGCCCGACTGGGAGGAAGAGCTGGGGGAGTATTTGAATTATTATTTGTAAATGACACGGCCTATTGAGGATTTCTCCCAATAGGCCGTAGCTTTCAAATTCGTCTAAGTTGTTGTAACCCTGGCGCCTGCTGTCTGGTGCCTGATGCGTATGCTCGGGAGGTCGGAACGCATGCACAATTGTTTTCTCAGTGACTTGCATAGTATTCTTGAGAATACGAAACCGAATACCGCTGAATATGATTCCGCTGTTACCGATTTGGCTGACACTGTATATACATCTTGCGACTACGAAGATGTTCTCGCTCGCATGGAGCGTCTGTTTATCCATGAAGGAGAAAGTAAAAACAACCAGGTAACCTTTACCGGCTTCTATTTATTATCGGTGATATATAGACGGGCATGCGACCGTCAAAAACTTCAGTCACTTATTACACTCGGGGCAACTCGGTTCGAAGATTACATCGATTTCAAACTAATTTATCTTAGCTGCTATGAGTTTTGCAATCCTCTCGGTAAGTCACATGCCGAGTTGCTAGAAGATGCAAGCGCTCTTTGTTCTCAATTCCCTGATAGGCCGTCGTGCCTGAACGTGTATGCCCACATTGTTGCCTCTCTTATGGAAAGTGGCGTGGAGATGGATTCCGCTTATCTTAATGAAGCCATCAAGTCTGTAAATCGTGCAATCAGTTTAGATCAGTCTTATTCCAAATACCGTGTTACAAGGGCTCGGCTTAATGCGTTGAAGGGGGATATGAATAATGCATACATTGATTTTGATAAAGCAGTTTCTTTGCTGCATCCGACTTCCCCTGAATATCCAAAGCATCTCGCCGATATTGAAGCTGCTCGATTGCGTGCAGACTTTCTGTCGTCGAATAAGAGAATCGCTGACCGTGCTTCTAAAGAAATTGAAAATGTAAAAGCAAGTGTGTCAAGTAACGTTGAAATTGTTGGTCTATTTTCCGCCGTGCTTTCTGTGGTGTTTACCATGGCATCTATTACGGCACATTCAAAGCTGAAGTTTTTTGAGCTTTCATTTCTAGCATGCTCTTTGTTTGGACTGCTGATTACGGTATTTGCAGTGTTTTCTCTCATCTCGGGGCGGGACGAAAAGCTGTGTCGTCGCTTGATTATCTTTGGTATCGTTTTCGCCTTTATTCCGATTGCCTTGTATGGAGCCGTCCCTTTAATTGTTTCTTTAATGCCTGGTAAGTGAGCGGCGTGTGTAGCTAGAATCACTATATTCGACGGAGTAGTATTTCGGAGGTCGCGCAGTGGATTGCCGTGATTTTGATCCTCAGCTTTGTATTGTCCAGCTTACGGATTTTCATTTCGAAGAACTCTAGGGCAATTATCAAAAACGGGTAGACGATATCCTCGTGACTATTAAAAAGAGTATTAAGTCTGGAACCGTATTGCTGCTTGTTACTGGTGATGTTGCCCGAACTGGCAAGGAAAGCGAATATCAATCAGCAGCTATGTTCTTTGACTATCTGATTGAACAACTGAACCAACCTGAATACCAATTGAAAGTTTATATATTGCCGGGAAATCATGATTTGCAAGGCCCGTGTAAGTCTGTTGGGTGCTTTGCTGGTGCACAGTACGGTGTGGATATCGAAAATATGACGTCATTTTTTGAATTTGCAAACAAATATGACAACCGTTTTGTTTTTGGTCAGCCAGGGCCAATTGTTTTTGAGGTTGAGGGGACGAAAGTCTCGGTATCTGGTTTTAATAGTGCCCCCTTATCTACTCTTGACGGTGATGATAAAGGATTTCATGTATTGAGAAACCCTAATCGCTCTCTACTTGATAACACACCGGACTCAGGCCTTCATATTTTTGCTTCGCATCATGTCCCAGAGTGGTTCTGCGATAATGAGCGTATTAGCCTGGAGAATATGCTTGCCAACTGCTTTGACTTTGCGTTTACGGGACATGAGCATATGGGACAAAGCCGCTGCGTAGGTGGTTTGTCAGGTGAGTCCTGTGTCGTCGTGCGAGGAGGAACTTATTCACTTTGCGATGATGACCAGAGCTCCTATAAAATGCTACTAATTCGCTTTGGAGAGTTTGGCAGCTATGAATTTGCGGAAAGGGTCTATGGCTGGGAAACCTCTGCACAAATTCACACGCTTCTCGATGAGGCCCACTCTTATCGGCGTTATATAAAATCAAAAACGTACTTCAGACCGCGCCCAGATTTTGTGAACGAGCTTTTTGAAACTGAAGATAATTCAAGTGAATCATTTAAGGACTCATTTGTGTTTCCTTCTTTGAAAGAAGAGATCGCAACTGGCACAAAAGATGGTGAACTAAGAATTAATGATCAAAAGTTAATATCTGATATCCATTCTTTTATGGAGTTCCTGCTTGATGCTAAAGCGCTTGAAATCCATAGTGATATTCGTGCGGGCAAGAGCTCTTTACTTAAAGCCATATACCGCGAGTCGTTGGCGATGGGCTATTCGCCTTTATTGTTGACTCCCGATTATTCAACTGGTTCCATTTCACGAACGCTGTCATCCATTATCAAGGATCAGTATGGTGATACTCGGGAAGCTGTTGAACTGTTTGGACGAATTCCTCGTGAAAAAGTTCTTTTGCTCGTCGATGACTTTGATTCTCTGAAGAGAAAAGCTAAAAAATCCGATGTCATTAAATCGATGCTCAAGACTGCCGGCAATATTGTTTTAATTACTGATAATAGTTTTACGTTTGAGTTGGACGAAACGGTCGAGGTTGATTTTCGACATCTGCTTATCTGTCCTTGGACGAAAAATAAAAGAGACGAGTTAATTCAAAAGAGATGTAAGGGTACTGGGCTTTCCGACGCACAGGTAGATGAGCTTATTGCCATTGTTGATAAAGCTGTTGGCTCTCATTTTCAATTGTTTGATATGACTCCGCCCTTCATCAATCAATATATTGATTATTACATTTATGATTCCGGTGCGTCTTTTATCAAGGGTGACTTGCCGTTTACGTCAATTATGAATTCAAACGTCAAAAGAAAGATATGTAATGTCATATCAGACGGCGAGAATCAGATGCTCGATATATTGGCGGATGCGGTTATTACCGTTTTGAAGAAACTTGCTCTTAAAATTCACTCTGATCGAACGACTGTTTTCTCGAGTATGACATTCTCTGAAGTGGCTGAAAACTACCTGAGTGAATACGGTATCCCTATAACTCCAAAAATAATCATGGATGCTTCTGTCCAGTCTGGCGTGCTCCTAGTTGAAGACAATGGCTTCAACTACTCTTTTGCCTCGAGAAGTCTGTATGCCTATTTTGTTGCTCAGGCAATTGATCTTGAGTTTGACGAGGACGTGGACAAGGGAGAAACCTATGTACTGCGTCTTTTGGATGAGCTAGATTTTTCCATAAATGAAGAGATACTCGTTTTGCTTGAGGGAACTCGATTCATTCCCTGGCTAACCCAGAAACTAGTCGAAAAGGCATCGGATGCCGTGGATAGTTCAGATGTCATTTTTAATCAGGGAAAAACCTATAAGTGTTTGAGTGGGTTGGAAGGCATTAAGATTGCTCCGCCCTCTCAAGAAGGTGCGGGTGCCATTCGCAGCGTAACTGATGAGATAGAGAAAAGAAATTGTGAAGCCATTGAAAGGGTTAGTTATGCTGGCGTTTATGAATATGAGGTTCCTGAAACGAGGAGTGCCTTTCAGTCGGCAATTATTGCTTTGAAATATGTTGCTATTGCGGGACGTTGCCTTAATCGACAGCAGGTAAAACTAAAGGAGCCGCTTAAGGCGACTGTTAGAGAACAAATCTACTACGCAACTGGCGCTGCTCTCAATTTGCTTTTAGAAGCGGTTGATGATTCCTACGACGAAATGGTCGAAGATGTTGTTGGCCAGCTAGAATCTCCGGAAGAGGCTAGGCCAAATATTAGAAAGTTATTATCTATGGTAGCGCTGTCGGGTTGTATCGGACAGCTGGACACGGTAGCGTCTAATGCCTGTGGACCTCTTAGTGTTCTGGGTTTCTCCAAGATTATTGACGAAAGCGATTTTTACTCGCTATTTATGCTCGCGCTATATCTGCGGTCGAACTCCGAGAAGGAGTTTTGCAACGTAGCAAAGAAATCCATTAAGACTGCGCGGGAGCATGCCGCGTGGCCTTTTATTATGGCGATTACGGTTTTGTCTGCTGGATATATTGTCGAGCATCCTCATATGAGCAAATCTGCACGTCAATCGCTTGTTGATACTGTGTTCAATGGCAACCAGAAAGCAAAGGCGAAATTCCTGAAGTCTGCTAAGGCCTAGGTAGTGATGATATGGCTTTGCGTTTGCTTGCCAGTTTACCGAAAGCGGTGATTCCATGTTCAAGGCCAAGTTTTCCTGCTCTGCTATAGGTAATCAGGTTAATGAAGATTACGTTGCAGTTGGGTCGACATATGCCGTGCTACTCGATGGAGCCTCTGGCATCACCGGCACGCGTGTGCTGCCGCATCATTCTGGTTCGGACGCTCAGTGGTTCAGTCATTTTGTTGGCGGCCGCATTTGTGAGTATTTAGACATGTCTCGTGGAATTGTCGATTCTATACGCCTCGCGGTGGATGATTCGCGCGACTTTATTGGCAAACACGGTGTGACGGACAACGAGGAACTGTTTCCCTCCTCCACGTTGGTGGTGGTCTCTGTTTCAGGCGATTTGGTCGATATTGTCTCCCTAGGTGACTCTCCAGCGTTCATCGGTTTTAAAGACGGCTCGCTCGTGACTATGTCTGATGAGCGGATTGCGGAGCTCGACCAAACAGCAGTGGACGTGATGGTCGATCGCTCGCGTGGCAGAGCAATGACTGGGGTGCAGAAGCGTGCTGCCGTCAACGATACATTGCTTGCGAACCGTCAGCTCAAGAATAAGCCCGATGGCTATTGGATTCTTGATCCGTCTGGGATTGCCTTGGAGCATCTCAATGTGAGGCAGTATCCTGTCGAGGATGTTGATTATGTTTGCGCTATGTCCGACGGGCTGGAGCGCGCATTTGATCTGTTTGGGTTGGCCGATCCTGCGGCGTTTCTCGCTACGGCGACTCGCGAGTCGTTTGATGAGCTCCTTGTCCGTCTACGCGTCGAGGAAAATCTAGACCCTGACTTCGATCGTTATCCGCGGCTTAAGCTGCACGATGACGCATCGTGTTTTATGTTGCGGCTGTAGGGGGAAGCCGAGCCTATTGGTAGATGGTTAATTCTAGGACGAGAAGTTATGAAATACGTTTTTCTTGACACCTGCGTAATCGTTGATTGCGCGTTTGCTCGCAAGGAAAAATCGAGCCCGAAATTGCTCGAGCGCTTAATGGGGCGATTGGGGGATAGCGGTGTCAAATTGATTCTCCCCGAGGTCGTTCAACTCGAATTGGAAAAGGTTCTGCCCCAGACTATGTCTGTCGCCGTTGAGTCTTTTGGGGCGGTCAAAAAGAGTGTGCAGGATGTAGCTGAAAACTCGCTTTTAAGTCATTCAGCCAAAGTGAAGCTGCTTGATGCCGTGAAGGCCGCTCGGGCTGAACTTAATAGTGATGTTAAGGATGCGCTGGAGTTAATTAATCATATTTCGAATGAGTCCGATAGGTGCGTAGTTCTTCCTCTTATACAGGAGGATATTATCGTTGCGACAAAAATGGCTATTAAGGGCAATAAGCCATCGAAGTCAAAGGCGGAATGGGGCCTAGTTCAGGAAGACTGTCTAATCATCGCGGCTCTAGAGCGTTTTATGAATGATAACCCGGGTGTAGAAATGGCTATTTGCAGCAGCAATACAGACGATTTTGCTACGAAGGCTAGCGATGGCAAGGGCTATACCTTGCACGAACAAATCGCTTCCAGATTGGTAGGTTGCCGCTTCTATTCAAATCCTGTCGACTTAATGACTGACGAGACGTTTATGTCTAAGGAAAATGAGGAAATGGCTGACAAGGAAACGCTTAAGTCTTCTTATGAGGCTGCCTCACAGGCTATCAAGACGATGAGTCAGAAGAACGCGGAGTCTGTTGCGGCGGCATCGCGTGCGTTGTTGAAGTACAACTTGTCTAATCACTATTCCGATATGGCTGCGCAGAATCCTTCGTCCCTGTCGAAGGTCGGCCTTGCGACTGATTCCTTTGCGAAGATTTCGGCTATGGCTCGGCAGAATCAGCTTAATGCTTTGAGTTCATACCTTGAAGCGATTGATTCCATAAAGTGGAATCAGATTGGGCTCGCTCGTTCGGCTTTGGACAACGTTGGCTTTGGCGAGACCGACGGAGGGAACATCGAAGACGATGTTGAGTAGCATGGACGACATGGCTGCTGTCCTGGTGGGCGTTGTGATTGCGGTCGAGCATTCTCTCGACCGTGTTTTTCTCATGCCTTGTGATCCTGCCGTATGACCTTCCGCATGCCGGCCTCCCATCATTTGTGATGCTGTTTTTGTGATGGGCGAGGAGCACACCCTACACCATCTCATAGAGATGGTGTAGGGTGTGCTCCTGTAATACAAAAGTTCTTTGAGGGCTTTAGGGCGATGCTTTCAGTTGGGGAGCGTTGTCTTTTTTGAGTGTAATGTCTGACATATTTCCCAAGTGTTGTTTCATTTGCTTGATAGACAAGGGTGTCTGAATTTGGGTTTTATGGTTTGCTGCTCGACTCAAATATTTAACGTTGATTTTTGGATCGATAATCAGTAGACTATCTGAACAGCGGTATTGACGCGGATAACCTACGGGTCCCGCGTCCTGCAGAAAGGCGGCTGTCCTTCTTGGGATGGCTGCCTTTCTTCATTTGAGGAGCCTCAATGACAGCAAAGCCTTTCTTGCCCATTGACGATCAAGTCAGATTGCTTAAGCAAAGGGGTTTGACTGTTGACGACAACACGGCTCGCATTCTGATGAGCGAGGGTTATTACTCGATTGTTAACGGCTATAAGGATCCGTTTATTGATATGAGCTTAAGCTCGAAGTTCAATGAGGACCGGTATCGCAGCGGCGCAACCTTTTCGGACCTATATTCATTGTTTACGTTCGATAGGGAGTTGAGGTCTCTAACATTTAAGTTTCTCATATTAGCCGAGGCCAAAATAAAGACCGCGATCGCGTACACCTTTTCGAATGTTCATCGTGGTCCCAATGACTATTACTTGCAGTCTTCATTTTGTACTCAAGACGAATATTCTGCGACGGGAAAAGACGAGGCGAGATACGCCCGTGAGATTTCCAATCTGACGAGCATACTTAGCCGCAGGGCATTAAAAAGTAAATCTGAATTTGTTGCTCACTATCGCAATGAATATGGTTCGGTGCCGCTGTGGGTTCTGGTTAATGATTTGACGTTTGGAAACATGGAGCATTTCTACAATCTGATGAAGCCCGGCGAGCGGCGTACTTTTTGCAAAATGATTGTAGATGCAACTGGGAAAACCGGATCGAAGAAAAGCGGTTTCTTTAGCGAAAAGGCCGCTCAACTTTCAATTGAAACACTCGTTAAATTCCGTAACGTTTGCGCCCATGACGAGCGTCTTTATTGTGCTATGGTCGGAGGGCGCAAGAACATTAACTACATCCAGATGGTGTGGATGCTCAAACGTTATCTGACCGAGATTGAATTCAGAACGTTTGTCGAAGAGTTGACGGCTCTGCTGAGTAGGTATTTGAAAACCTACGCGATAAAGCACATACTCGACCAAATTGGATTTGTTGAGCTGCTTCAAAAGTCACAAGATGCCACCCTGTTCGATTGAGGCTGAGGGCGTCGATACGGTTGAGTTGTCCTGCAATTGATATCCAAATGATTGCACGACAATCTCTATCGAGTATCCAACTTTGCAGAATTATGAGCTGTGGTCAATGAGATGGTCGATGAGTTCGACGGTGGAGTGGTCACTATCTTTTACATTGAAGCCTAAGGCGATGGACATGCTTTAGATGGGACCGTTCTCACGTGCTGCTGGTTCATGAAGAGTTTTAGACAATTAGAATTAGTTTGGACATGGCTTATTTATCAAGGGGGCTGGCAAGAATGCGTCGCAATATCTTTCTGGGTTTTGGTTGTAGCGGCTATCGCTCCTTTTTCGGAAGTGAAGACTCGCGCTTCGGTCCATTTGATAAAGTCCAAGTCCTAGCGGGACAGAATAACTGCGGAAAATCGTCTCTTGTTGATTTTGTTATTAAGGCAATGACATCCATTGACCAAAGAGGGGAAATCGCCCGCAATCGCTATCCCTTCACTAGGGAAGATGCGCCCTTGCTGCTGAAATCAGCGGGGGCAAATGACCCGTTGACTATTTCCCTGTGTATAGATCGATCTGTTTTATTGGAGTCCTCCAGTTTAAAGCGACCTTCTGGAGATAAGCGGATGGCAGAGCTTTCTGAGTTATTTTCCCGTCCGCCGTATATATCAAACGATGGAGATGGCGTTTGGCTTGACTTTCTAACGGCGTCGCCGGCTGCTGGGTCGTCTTTAGTAAATGATCTGATTGCGTCTTTCTCGCAGTATAAAAGTGCAGGCTTGTCTATGGACCTGAATCGCTGCTCCCTTGATCCTCTCCAACACGGCGGTGATGACGAATCGTGCTATGCCGACATAATCCGCAGTATTGTCCCGTGGGGGAATATCCCTCGCTTTGTTAAGGTCGATGCAATTAGGTCGGTTGAAGACGATGATTTTCCAGATCGCGATGTCGATCTTTGCAGCGGACGCGGTCTTCCAACAGCTTTGCTTCGCTTGTTTAATCCGGAGCGTTCAAATCATGCTCGGGCAGAAGCGCGGCTGAATAAGCTGCAAGGATTCGTGCGCGATGTCATGAACGACCCCCGTGCCTCTCTGCTTGTTTCGCATGAAAGCCATGAGATATCTCTTAAGACTTCCGATGCCGATTACCTGCCGCTTGAATCTTTGGGTACGGGAGTTACGGAGCTCGTAATTCTCGCTTCGATTATTGCTTGCAACGACAACAGCATTATCTGTATTGAAGAACCCGAAATTCATCTGCACCCGGCTCTGCAGGCGAGGTTTATGAAATACCTTCTCGAGGACGATTCAAACCGATTTATCATCACTACGCATTCTCCAACTGTTATTAACTATCCTGGCGTTCAGGTTGCCCATGTGTCTAAGACAAATGGAGTTTCTGGATGCAGACAGCTTGACGGTCTGGGTTGTGCTCGCGATTTGCTTGATGATTTGGGGGTCAAGCCCTCCGATCTGTTGCAAGCAAACTTTGTAGTGTGGGTTGAGGGGCCCTCGGACCGCGTGTACCTGAATTATTGGATTAAGAGATGGTCTGATGAGCATAACATTTCGCTCGAAGAAGGTATTCATTACAGTGCAATGATTTACGGTGGCAAGTTGCTGAATGCACTAGATGCAAGTGCTGGCGAAGATATCCCCGCGGAGCTGATATCCCTCTTTAGAATCAATACTCATTTCTGCGTGCTGATGGATTCTGATAAGAAATCCTCTCATTCGAGACTTAATTCAACCAAGCGACGCATTATTGACGAGTGCACACAGAACGGCGCAATGTCGTGGGTTACCTGGGGCGCAACAATTGAGAACTATGTTCCAGAAGATGTGCTTGCAGCTTCGATTGAGAAATGTTATTCGGGTAAAAAATGGGAGCATCCCCTTGGTGACAGATTTATTTGCCCGCTGAGCTTTACGTTTAAGGGTGGGAAAACGCATCCAGATAAAATTAGGATTGCAAGGACTGCCTGTGGGGCCGGTTTTTCTCCGTTGGGTGATGCAATGAAACGCGTGGCAGAGTTGTGCGATCTGATATGTGCGGCCAATGACGTTGAAACGCAGTAGGTGAATTATCGACCTGTCAATCATGATTGAGGGGTGCGGCAGCTTTGGACAATAGCGTTGCGTATGAGTTGTATCTATACACGATTGATACTTACAAGAGACTTGCCAGCACGCTTCCACTTGATGAGAGGCTTGCCCGTTTCGATCCTAATTGCTTTTCGAAATTAGGTGAACTTGAGCTTGGGGATGAAGCGTTTGCTGCGGTCTCGGTGCGTCTTATGCTGCAGCGCAAGTATTTTGTGCGCGGAAAGGACTTGTTTCTCAGGAGGCTGCTCAAGTCTGCTGAACGGGACTTCGCTTCTAGTAAGGATGTGATTGAATCCTTGCTGGATAGTCTTGATGCCCTTAATAGCCAATCAATTGAGTTTGCCTTTGGGGACGGCAAGGTTGTCGAGGGTGCCTTTGCAAACGTCGAAGATGTAATGTACGGAGTGCTGATGCACGCGGATATAACGCGGGCAGAGAACCTCGTCTCTGTTCCCGAACACATGAGACTGGTCGCCCTGGCACCGTATATCGCGGGGAGAGAACAGATTTTGCTGCAGTTCTCTGAGTTCCTTCTTAATGCTGGAATCAAGCCGCTATCGAGGAAAGAGGAAGCATCGGCAACTGTTTCGTTTGAATCAAAAGACGCTTGTCGCCAGATTGAGAATTCGCCATTTTGGCGAAATCTTCGCGGTAGAGATCTTGGGGATGAGGACATTGAGAAAAAGGTTCAGCAAGGTTCGCGCGATGATTTAGAGATAATCACCGCTGTTCTACTATTCAAAGAGGCGCTTGGCAGAAGGCCCCTGGACCCCAGCGAACTCAATTCCCTTGTCGCACGGGAGACCATTTTCAGATGGGGTGATTATTTGCAAGCCGCCGAGCTTTTGGAAGGGGATTATGGAATGAGCACTCTTGTTCGGTATCAAGAGGACGGCTCGGCCCTCGTAAAGCTTCTCCCAAACGTTCGAGAACCGTTTCTGATTGAGGGACCGCAGCTCATCGAGGGCGGGCATGAAATAGTTCTGGTGAAGCGGAACGGCATTTGGAAGATATGGGCTATGAGGTGACTCTTTTCATCTAGTTTGGACGGCCTTTTATCCATTGGCGGGCGACGTATCACTTCTTTTGCAATTTAACAGCCACATAGCGAGTACGGCCACGCCCAGTCATATGATTCCCGGCGCTAAATAGCAAATCACTGACGTGGGCGCATGGACCGCGTCTTCGAGAGTCGCAACAGTTGACGAGGAATCGTCGCGTAGGGATATAAAGAATCTGGTGAGTGCGTTAGCCAGAGATGGCTTTACCGGGTTGCCGATGGTGGAGCCGGGCGCTGGAAAAGTTCTTTGTCTTGTGACGATATGTTAAGATCGATACCGTTCAGTTCCCGGATCCGCGGGTCGGTGTAGTTGGCGTTGTAGATTGTCGTGTGCACGTCTTCAACAAAGCGGCTTCGCCTGTTTTCGGTTTCTTGATGGCATGGAAGCTCATCTTTTCTTGTTCCCCCAGGTCTCTTAAATTGCCTCGTCGAGAAGTTCTACAAAGAGCCTACTGTGACTTGCCAACTCATACACTGCAGTATAGCTTGCGCCCGCTTTCGCCTCGTGCCAGGCAAGCGGATCGTAGTAGGCGAGAACATTCAATACTGGAAGAAGGCATTGATATGGGAAGTGCCGTGCCTTTTTGCCACCAAAATGCCCACCGTGCTTAATGGCGTAATTCATAAGATTTGTTATGGTCTCGGCCGGCTAGTTACGGGCTGATTTCCTCAATCAAGGGGAGATGGTGTAGAGTATTTTCCTACAATACAAAAGCTCTTCGGGAGCTTTAAGGGCGACGCTTTCTGTTAGAGAGTGTTGCCCTTTTTTCATGCATGTAATGTGCGACGTGCTTGCTAAACGCCATTCCGGCAATGGGATGGTCGAGTGTGGGCGGTTTGCACCTTGCGCCTGCTGTCATTGGTGTAGCAAGCACTTGATTTAGCCTACTTAAAGTCTATAATCAAAGAAAAACTCTGATATACCTTTTAAAACAATGAAAAGAATGTTGAGTACCATGCTTTGCCAGTTCACCTTCAGGAACTATAGATCCTATCGCGACGAGACCGAGCTTTCCATGCAGGCAACATCGATGAGGGAGTTCGAGCGTTCCCTCATAGAGTGCCCTGACGGGCAGAATTTCCTTCCGGTAGCTGCGGTGTACGGGCCTAACGCTGGCGGCAAGTCTAACCTGCTCGAAGCTCTTGACTATATTCGTTCGGCGGTGGCAAGGCCGATCAGATTGTTGTCTGCCAGCACTGATGTGCCAGAAGGTAACCGCTCTTCGATACCCCGTTGCTCTGCGTTCGAGTTCGATGACGTGTCGGCTGCTAAGCCCACCGAGTTCGAGCTCTACTATCGCGCAGGTGAGCATGAGTACCGCTATGCCCTGTCCGTGCATGCGGACGAGATTGTGTCCGAAGGACTGTGGCGGCGCAAATTGGGGGCGTCACGCACAGCGATGCTGTTCGAGCGCGAGGGCACAGGGGTTGAGCTTGGTCCCACTCTGCGTAAGCTTGTCACGGCTGCGAGATTCAACCCGAGCCTGCCGTACCTGTCGTTTCTCTGCATCAACTTTGACGCGCCGGTGGTCAAGGAGGCTGCCAGCTGGTTTCTTGACGGGGTGTTCCTGAACTATAACAGCTCCTATCTGGAGCAGATGCTCGAACAATTGCTCGACGAGGATGACTCACCCGAGGTCACGCGTTTTTTGTGCGCCGTTGATGTGCGTATTGATGGCTTCAGAGTGGAGAGGGCGCCGGAGTGGCGCGGCCAGCGCGTCTTCGTGAGGCACGAGGTGGGCGACAAGGCGTACGAGCTGCGTTTATCCGAGGAATCTGCCGGAACCCAGAAGCTCATGGGGTTGGCTGCGTATCTGATGACAGCGCTTGAGCGTGGTGGCACCGTTGTGGTAGACGAGCTCGACGCCAAACTGCACCCGAAGCTTCTTCGCTATGTGATTCTGCTGTTTAAGGATCCTGAGGTCAACAAGAGTGGCGCGCAGCTCATCTTCTCGTCCCAGGATGTGTCAACCATGCGAAACGATGTGTTCCGCCGTGACGAGATATGGTTCGCTGCGCGCGGCGAGGGGGAGGCGAGCCAACTGTGGTCTCTCGCCGACATCCACGAGGCAAACGGTAATCTGGTAAGCAAGAACGCGGCTCTCGACAAGCAATACCTGTCTGGTCGCTACGGCGCCGATCCGTATCTCACCCGCATCGAAGAGTGGGATTAGCATGCTGGCGAAGAAGTCGAAGGGCTGGCGTAGCGGCAAGCGCGAGGGCAAGGAGACCGAGCCTCGCTACTTTGAGGGTGTGCGTGCGGCGTTGGGCGCGGCGAACGAGCGTAAGGTTGCCATTGTCGTTAAGGGGACCGGCAAACACACGCTTGACCTACTTGACTTCGCCGTCGAACACTGCCGCTATGCGCCCGAGACATTCGACCATGTGTGGCTCGTGTATGACAAGGATGACTTTCCTGCGTCCGACTTTGACGCGATGGAGCGCAAATGCAACGAGCTCTCCGACGGTTCGAGGACCTTCCATGCGTTGTGGTCGAACCCCTGCTTCGAGCTGTGGCCGCTTCTGCACTTTCGCTACACGACCGCGCATATGTCCGCGTCCGACTGCCAGCATGTCCTCGCGCAGGAGATGTCGAGAGACCTGGGCATCGAGTACCGCAAGAACTTGGACGGGCTGTTCGAGGTGGTGGACGGCAAACGAGGCGAGGCATTGCAGCGTGTTGGGCGCCTCGTCACATACCATAGGGGGCTGGGTAACGTTAAGCCATCTGCGCAAAACCCTGCAACCAAGGTGGGCGAAATTTTCGATGTAATCGGGCCGTATCTGGTTGGCTAGTCGAGTCTGTGGATTGGCTTTCCGGTTAGGGCGATTGGCGGATTATGATGCGCGATTGCAAATCCGGTGCGTAGGAGAAGTGCGGAGAAAAATCGAAACTCGCCGAGCATAGCCCGATTTCAGGCAACAAAACCGCAGGTCGCGGGTGCCCAAAACTAGGGTCTGGTCGACAGGTCTCGGTTTTTCACCCCACTTCCGAATTGGTCGCTCATTTAGCACTCTTGATGTCCCCACATCCTCTAAAAAAGTTCTTAAAACAGCCTTAAAGGCGTTCCAACTCGCGTTGACAGCGTAAAATACGCATGTTTGACTATGACAGAAGTGGATTTTAGGGGAGGAGTACGCCATGGAGGTGCTGGTTGTTGGCAACACCGCATATGTTGACGATGACTTTTGTGCCAAGGCGTTCCCCGGGGACCACGTTAAGGTCGTCGCTGCCGCGGAAGCGCGCCGCGACGAGTCGTCGCCCCATGCCTCGTGGAAAGAGCTCCTCCAGCACCTGGATCAGGCCTACGAGTTCGACCGCGTGGTTTACCTGTCTAATTACCTTACCCCGCATACCGATTCCGTGGGCGATATCGAGCTGCTGCGCTCGGTCTTTCGTACGTGCGCGGGTCGCCGGGTCCAACTGCTGTATGTAGCGGGGCCCGCGGGTGCCGAGGGTGCCGCCGATGCCGCGGGGCGAACGGGCAAGGGCATTATCGCGCACGCAGCCAACGACCTGTGCCGCTACTACGCTGCTCGCGAGGGCGTTCAGACCAAGATCCTGCGCGTGCCGTTCCTCTATACCGCGTCTGCCGCGCTGGAGGACCCGTTTTTGGTGCCGATGTTCGACGCATGCTCAACCGGATCGGCCGCTCTGCAGGGCGCGCAGGATGCGGCGTTTCCCCTGCTGTGTGCCGAGGAGCTTTCGGTGCTGGTACGCCGTATCTTCGACAGCTGGAATGCTAACTTTGAGACGCTCGACGTAGTCGATACCTTCCATCACACGGTGGGTGAGGTGGGCGACGCCCTCAAGGCGCTGTTCCCAGGGCTCTCAGTTGCCTATGGCGATTCTGCCGGCTACGCCCTGCCCGCCAGCGACGTCGCTCGCGTGCGCTATGGCTGGTTTCAGCGCTACGACTTGCTGCGCGACCTCTCGACCATTCAGGCTCGCTGGGATGCTGGCCGTGCAAAGAAGGTCAACCCCTTGCGCGCGGCCATCGACCGCATTCAAATGCGCACGCTGCCTGTCAAATGCCTGGAGACGGCAGCCGCCTGGGTGCTCTTTGAAGTGCTGGAGCGCTTGTTCTCCCAATCGACCCAGCTCAACGTGCTCGATTATCGCCTGCTCTACGTGGTGCTGATCGGCACGCTGTATGGCTTGGACTTTGGCCTGGTTGCGGCGCTGCTGGCGTCGGTGGGTTTGGCTGCGAGTTACTTTACTCTGTACGGCTATACCTTCCAGGGCCTGTTCTACGAGCCGTCCAACTGGCTGCCGTTTATTGCGTACTTTGTTGTGGGTGCCGTGTGCGGCTATGTGCAGCTGCGCAACAGCGAAGCCATTAGGGCGGAGCGCGATCAAAACGAGCTCGTGCGCAACCGCAATACGTTCCTTACGCAGCTCTATCACGACGCGATCGAGGACAAGCGTGCGTACAGGCGCCAGATCGTGGGTCGCCACGACAGCTTTGGCAAGATCTTTGCCGTGACGCAGGAGCTCGACGTGCTCAACCCACGCGACATCTATCGCAAGTGCTGCGAGCTTCTGGGCGAGATCCTCGAGAACGATTCGGTGGCGATCTACCATGTTTCGGGCGGGGCATTTGCACGCCTGGTGGCGGCAAGTCCCGCGATTGCCGAAGATGCCGCACGTTCGCTCACGCTTGAGCAGCTTGCACCTCTTTTGAGCGACGGGGGTCGTTCGAACCTGTGGGTGAACCGCGAACTGATGCCGGGGCTTCCCATGTTTTGTTATACGATCGAGCGCGATGGGGCACCCGCCGTGTTGATCTTTGTGCGTCGCGCGGCCGAAAACCAAATGACCCTCTATTACCAAAACCTGTTCCGCATCTTGTGTGGCCTGGTCGAAAGCGCGCTGGGCCGTGCCTTTGACTATGAGGCGGTGGCACAGGATAAACGCTGCGTTGACGGCACTTGCGTGCTCAAGCAGGCTGCCTTTGGCCAAGAGCTCGCGGCCGAGCAGGCGCTGGCAGATGGCAAGATGGGGAGTTTTTTGCTCCTGCGCGTGGTACCAGGCATGGAGCCTATCGGCGAGCTGGTGGGCGCGATTGGGTCGGCGATCCGCGAGAGCGATGCGGCGGGCCTGATCGACGGCGACGTGCTCTACCTGCTTATGCGCCAGGCAAAGGCATGCGATCTGCCCATTATCCGCGAGCGCCTGAGCGAAAAGCAGATTGAGGTGGAGCCCGTCGACGGCGAGGATATCGTGGCGCTGTTGCAGCACATCTCTTACACCGGTGACGGTGAGGGGGGTGCCGCTTGATCTCGCTTGTCGTTGCTGCCGTCTTGCTGCTGATTCATGCGCTGGTTTGCCTGGTGCTGTGGACGCTCATGAAGTTGGGCCTGCTGCCGGTGCGCGGGCACATGCTGCCTGTGATAGTGCTGGTGCCGCTGTGGGGCCCGTTGCTGGTGGTTCTGCTATCGGTCTGCAGCGCGGTGTTTGGCGAGGGACTGAATGAGTCTGCGCTGGAGTCGCTGCGCTTCAACGACGACCTGCATCGCAGCATCTTAGTGCACGAACGTGATGCCGATGCAGGCGTGATCCCGCTCGAGGAGGCGCTCATCGTCAACGACCCGGCAGACCGGCGCCGCCTAATGCTCTCCATGCTCACCGAGGAGCCCGACGCGTACCTGGCGCAGCTGCAGGCGGCTAAGCTTAACGACGACGTTGAGGTGGCTCACTATGCCGCGACGGCGGTGGCGCAGATCTCCAAGGAGTCCGACCTTAAACTGCAGCAGCTGGAGCGTGCCTTTAAGACGGACCCGAGCGCGCAAAACCTCAACGAATACTGCGATTTTCTTGGTGAATACTTGGGCTCGGGCTTGGCTGAGGGGCGCGTGGCTCAGATTCAACGCCAACAGTACGCGCGCTTGCTTGCGCGTCGCTGCGAGCGCGAGGACACCCTTGAGCTTCGCATTCGATACGCGACGGCGCTGGCCGATGTCGGACAGATCGACGAGGCGCAGGCCGTGACCGACCAGCTGGTGCTCGACGTGCCCGAGGAGCAGGAGGTTTGGATGCTTTGCCTGCGCCTGGCGGTGATGCGCCGCGACGGTGACGAGGTCCACCGCGTGATCGATGCGATTGACAAACAGCATGTATACTTGAGCGCCGCCAACCGCGAGGAACTGGCGTTTTGGCGCAACGGAGAGGAGGCCCGATGAGCGTGGTGCAGCATATCCGCGACCGTGCGGGCCATTTTCGCTGGATGGGGCTGCTTGTGGTGTGGGCGGTCTTTATTGCCATGGCGGCCGTGCTGCTGGTGGAGCGCGCCGGCGTGCAGTACAGTGCGGGCCAGCATAAGCTGGGGATGCTTGCCGCCAACGATGCGGTGCCGGCTTCCTCCGCAATATTTGGCCAAAAGCCCACGTGCCTGGTCATTACCGATTCCGACCAAGCTGGCGTCGAGGACGTAAAGGAGCAGTTTGACCAGATCCTGCTCGACATGAAGATCGCGCACCGCGACGTGGACCTTGCCCTGGACGGCGTGGATGCCATTCCCTCGCTGACCTCCTTCGATCGCGTGATTTTGCTCATGCCGTCGCTCGATGGGCTCGGTACGCACCTGAGTGACATTATGAGTTGGGTGAGTGCCGGTGGTTCGCTTATGCTCGCCATGCCTCCGGATAACTCGAGCTATCTGCAAGTAATTGCCCCCAAGCTTGGCATTGAATCGGCCGGATATGACTATGTAAAAGCCGAAAGCATTGTGCCGAGCGAGGACTTTATGCTGGGCGGGGGAGAGCGCTACGAGCTCTCGGACCCCTTCGATTCGTCGCTTTCGGTTTCGCTGCGCGAGACGGCTCGTGTGTGGGCTAAGACCGGCGATGCGGGCGCCCCGCTCATTTGGTCGAATGACTGCGGTAGCGGGCGCACCGTGGTATGCAATATCGGTATCTATGACAAGGTTATGCGCGGTTTTTACGCCGCGGCGATCAGCCTGCTGGGCGATGCCACGGCCTATCCGGTCATCAACAGCGCCGTTTTCTACCTAGACGACTTTCCCAGCCCCGTGCCCTCGGGCGATGGCACCTACATCAAGCGCGACTACGGGCTTTCCATTGCCGATTTTTACACCAAGGTTTGGTGGCCCGATCTGCAAAAGCTCGCGCAAAAATATGGCATTCGCTTTACCGGCGTGATGATCGAAAACTACGAGGACGCGGTCAACCAGACCGAGCCCGCGCGCCAGGCCGATACCACGCAGTTCCGCTACTTTGGCGGTATGCTGCTGCAGATGGGCGGAGAGCTGGGCTTTCACGGCTACAACCATCAGCCTCTGGCGCTCTGGGATACCGACTATGGCAAGCTGTACGACTACAAGACGTGGAAGAACGAGGAAACGCTCGTCGCGTCGCTCAACGAGCTCATCGCCTTTCAGGACGAGGTGCTGCCCAACGCGCACGGCTCGGTCTATGTGCCACCGTCGAATATCCTTTCGGCCCGTGCGCGCAAGCTTATTGGCACCGACGTTCCGCGCATTAAGACCATCGCCAGTACGTATTTTGAGGATGGCACCGTCTTGCCCCATGTGCAGGAGTTTGGCGTGGCGAGCGATGGCATTGTGGAGCAGCCACGTATTGTCTCGGGCGGCATGGTCAACGATTCCTATATGCGTCTGGCAGCCGTGTCCGAGCTCAACATGCACTACGTGAGTACGCACTTTATGCACCCGGATGATCTGCTCGATCCCGATCGCGGCGCCAAGGAGGGCTGGGAGGTCTACAAGGGCGGTCTGACCAACTACCTGGAGTGGCTTACCAAGTCTGCGCCCGACCTGCGGCGCCAGACCGGTTCGGAATGCTCGGGCGCCATCCAGCGCTTTTCGTCCGTGACGGTGAGCGTGGATACAAGTGCGGATGCCTGGACGCTCAGCCTGGGCAATTTCCACGACGAGGCGTGGCTCATGTTCCGCGCCAACAACGGTGAGCCCGGTGCAGTCACGGGTGGCGAGATTACGCATCTGACGGGCGACCTGTACCTGGTCAAAGCCACGGACAAGACGGTGACCATTGCACGCAAGGAGGGTGGCGACAAATGAGAATCTGCTTGGTACTCGAGGGTTGCTACCCCTATGTGCACGGCGGCGTGTCCACCTGGATGCACGGCTACATACAGGCCATGCCCGAGCACGAGTTTGTGCTGTGGGTGATTGGCGCGCATGCTGTCGACCGCGGCAAGTTTGTCTACGAGCTGCCCGGCAACGTGGTCGAGGTGCACGAGGTGTTTCTGGACGACGCCCTGCGCCTATCGGGCGAGCAAGAAGAGGCCGACTTTAACGCCCGCGAGCGCGAGGCGCTGCGCCGCCTGGTGTCGCTCTCCAATCCGGACTGGGACGTGCTATTCGATATCTTCCAGCGCCGTCGCGTGCATCCGCTCTCGTTTTTGCAGAGTCGCGCCTTTATGGATATCTTTCGCGACGTGTGCCTGGCCGAGTACCCATACACGCCCTTTGCCGATGCATTCCACACCATGCGCTCCATGCTGCTGCCCGTGCTCTACCTTCTGGGCAGCGAGGTGCCGGTGGCCGATGTGTACCACGCCATCTCGACCGGCTACGGTGGCCTGCTCGCCTGCCTGGGCTCAAGCGTTCACCATGCGCCGGTGCTGCTGACCGAGCATGGCATCTATACTCGCGAACGCGAGGAAGAGATCATTCGCGCTGACTGGGTGGTGCCGTCGTTTAAGGACCGCTGGATCCGCTTTTTCTACCTGCTTTCGGAGGAGATCTACCGTCGCGCCTTCCGCGTGACCAGTTTGTTCCATAACGCCCGCAAGACGCAGATCGATATGGGCTGCGATGCGGACAAATGCCTGGTCATCCCCAACGGCATCCAGTTCGACCGCTTTAAGGACATTCCCTTAAAGCCCGATGACGGCTGGGTGGACATTGGCGCGGTGGTGCGCCTGGCGCCCATCAAGGACGTCAAGACCATGATCTATGCGTTCTTTGAGCTGCACGAGCGCCTGCCCAAGGTGCGCCTGCACGTTATGGGCGGCGTGGACGACGAGGAGTACGGCGCTGAGTGCCACGCGCTGGTCGATACCCTGGGCGTGCGCGACCTGATCTTTACCGGCCGCGTCAACGTGGTCGAGTACATGGAAAAGCTCGACTTTACCATTTTGACGAGCATCTCCGAGGGCCAGCCACTCAGCGTGCTGGAGTCGCTTGCAGCGCGCCGTCCCTGCGTGACGACCGAGGTGGGCTGCTGTCGCGAGCTGCTCGAAGGCGCCCCGGGCGACGACTTTGGCGTGGCGGGTTTTGTGACGCCGCCCATGTATCGCAAGGGCTTGGCCGATGCCATGGAGCGCATGTGCGTGAGCCGCGCCCGTCGCATTGAGATGGGGGAGCGCGGGCAGCGTCGCGTTGCCACGTACTTTTTGCACGAGCAGATGCTCGCCAACTATCGCGCGCTGTACGACGAGACGGCGTGTGCGTTTAACCTGCCCAGAGAGGGGGAGTAGCCGGTGGCCGGAATTGGTTTTGAGCTCAAGCGCCTGTTTAGGCGCAAGGGCCTGTTTGCCACGATGCGCGCTTACGGCTACGCCGGCATCGTATGCACGGGCCCCATGCTGCTGGGTGTGCTGCTGCAGGTGGGTATTTTGGTGCTGTGCGGTCTGTGGGGTGTGGGCCGTGCCAACCAGGATCTGCTGGTGTGCATGGTGACCTACACACTGCTGGCCTCGCTTGCGCTCACGAGCTTTTTCTCCATGCCGGTCACGCGCTTTTTGGCTGATATGTTGTTTGCCGAGCGCGAGGATGAGATACTGCCTTCGTTTTGGGGCTCCAATGCTGTCATGCTCGTTGCGGGCACGGTGCTCTACGGCGTTTTTTTGCTGTTCTCGGGCGCCACGCTGCTGCAGGGGCTGCTATGCCTGTGGCTGTTCAACATTATGATCGTCAACTGGAACGGCATGAGTTACCTCACGGCCATCAAGGATTACCGCGGTATCCTGTGCAGCTTTGCGGCTGCCATTGGCGTGGCGTGCCTGTGCGCTCTGGCCGCGCTGGCGCTGGGACTGCCGCCGGTCGAGGGCCTGCTGGCGTCAATCGCTCTGGGCTACGGCGTGATGCTCGCTTGGGACGTGGTGCTGCTGTACCGGTATTTTCCACGGAGTGACCGGAGTCCCTGGCGTTTTTTGCGCTGGCTCGACCAATTTATGCCGCTTGCGCTTACGGGGCTGTTTACCAACTTGGGGCTTTTCGCACACCTGGTTATTATCTGGGCGGGCCCTATTGGCGTGCAGATCAAAGGCCTGTTTTACGGGGCTCCTTACCATGACGTGCCGGCACTCATTGCGTTTTTGACCACACTCGTCACGACCGTCAACTTTGTGGTGTCGGTCGAGGTCAATTTCTATCCGCGCTACCGTGACTACTACAGCCTTTTTAACGACGGCGGCGTGGTGGGCGATATTGTGGTGGCCGAGGAGGAGATGCTCTCCACGCTCAACAGCGAACTGCGCTTTTGCGCGCTCAAGCAGCTGTTTGTGACGGCGGCGGTCATTTCGCTCGAGACCACAGTGCTCTCGGCCCTGCCGCTGGGCTTTAACAATCTTATGCACGGGTATTTTCGCACGTTATGCGTAGGCTACGGCCTGTATGCCGTGGGCAACACGATCCTGCTTATCTTGCTGTACTTTACCGACTACAAGGGAGCCGTTCTGGCCTCGGGCCTGTTTGCCGGTGTGGCAGGGTTGGCGACCGCCGTGTCGTTGCTTTTGCCGCAGCAGTTTTACGGCTTTGGCTTTTTGTTGGGTGCGGTGGTGTTTTTTATCGTGGCCCTGCTGCGGCTCGATACCTATACCGCCAACTTGCCGTATCGTATCCTGAGCCAGCAGCCCATTGTGGCGACCGACAAAACGGGTCGCTTTACACAGCTGGGCCGCTTGCTCGACCGTGCCGAGCAGCGCTATGAGGAGTGCCGCCGCAAGGGCGTGCCGCACGGCGCGTTTCAGCGCGCAGTAGTTCGCGTGTATCGCAACCATTGGGGAGGTTCTGATGATCGATAAGTTGATGTCTCGCCGCTGCCTGATCGAGGCGGCTGCCGGCGCGCTGCTGCTTTCGGGCTGCTCATCTCAGGACGAATCCTCGACCAAAAAGGTCAAAAAGCAGGACAAGATTAAAAAGGCCGAGTCCTCGGACGCTACCAAGCACCTACGCGATAAAGACGAGCTGTACGAGGTCTACGACGACTCGGGCATTGTGACCATGTACCTGACGGTCTCGCGCGGCAACAGCTCCGAGAACACCGACCACAGCTGGGCCGAGATCAATACGTACTCGGTGTATGACTATGCCGACATGGGCGTGACGCGCTATCAGGTAATGGGCCTTTTGCAGGCGGGCGACGAAGACGGCCCGGCGGCCGGCGAGGTTGGCTATGGCGAGGAAGCGCCCAATGCTACCGTGCAGGTGCGCGGTCAGACATCGAGCATGAACTCGCAAAAGAATTACAAGGTGGAGCTCAAAAAGGGCAAGGGTACCTGGCGCCAGCAGCGCGCGATTGCGCTCAACAAGCACATGGGCGAGGGTATGCGTTTTCGCAACAAGATGGCCTACGACCTTATCCGCGGAATCCCCCAGATGATGGGCCTGCGCACGCAGTTTGTGCATCTTTGGGTGTGCGATCAGACCGAAAAGTCCAACGATACCTTTGAGGACTACGGCCTGTTTACGCAGGTGGAGCAGCTCAACAAGACGGCGCTCAAGGCACATGGCCTGGATAAGAGCGGGCACCTGTACAAGGTGAACAGCTTCGATTTCCGCCGCTACGAGGACACCATTAAACTTGCCGACGACCCAGACTACAACCAGGCAAACTTTGAGGGCATGCTCGAGATCAAGGGAGACTCGGACCACACCAAGCTTATCGAGATGCTCGAGGCGCTCAACGACGATACGCAAAAGATCGACGATGTGCTCGACACCTACTTTGATACCGAGAACCTGGTCTATTGGCTGGCGTTTCAGCTCCTGACGGGCAACTGCGATACGCAGAACCGTAACTGCTATCTGTATAGCCCGCTCAACTCCAATACGTGGTACATCCTCGATTGGGACAACGACGGCATGCTGCGCAAGCTGGAGCTGTCTCTGACCGGCTTTTCGGACTATGCGAGCTGGGAGCGCGGCGTAAGCAACTACTGGGGCAACGTGCTATTCAATCGTGCAATGCGTAGCAAATCGTTCCGCAGCGAGCTCGACCGCGCCGTAAAGGACCTGCGCTCGTATATGACCGAGGCACGTCTTGCCAAGATGATCAAACATTATCGCGAGGTTACCGAATCCCTGGTTTTTGCCTCGCCCGATATCGACAATCTGCCTGTCACCAAGGACCAATACGAGCAGATCGCCGCGGCGATTCCCTCCGAGATCGAGGAGAACTATAAGAGCTACTGCGAGAGCTATAAAAAGCCCATGCCGTTCTACATTGGCGTGCCGCAGATCGATAACGGTAAGCTGCGCATTAACTGGGATGCGTCCTACGACTTTAAGGCGCGTGACATTCGCTATACCGTGGAGCTGGCGCGCGACTATGCCATAAGCGACGTGCTTTTTAAGGCCGAGGACGTGCTGCTGCCCGAAGTGACCTGCGATGCGCCCGATGCCGGCCAGTATTTTGTGCGCGTGCGCGCCACCAACTCAGACGGCTATACGCAAGATGCGTTTGACTACTATGTGACCGACGACGGCAAGCACTACGGCATGAAGTGTTTTTACGTGCAAGACGGCGGTAAGGTCGTGGAGGACACGTATGAGGAAGGCTAGCGCGCTGCTTGAGCGCTTGGCGGCTCCGCCTGTGCGTGCCACGCAGGAGCGTTACCGCCACGAGCTCAAATATCTCATTAACGAGGGTGAGCACGCCGCGCTGGCCTGCCGCATGGCGCCGGTTTTCAAGCTAGACAAGCATGCGCAGGCGGGCGGCTATACCATTCGCAGCCTGTACTTTGACGACTACTGCAACTCGGCCTACGAAGAAAAAGACGCCGGCATTCTTATGCGCAAAAAGTATCGCGTGCGCATCTATAACGGCAGCGACAAGGTGATTAAGCTCGAGCGTAAAAAGAAGTACGGTAGCTGGATCTACAAGGAGGACGCGCCGCTCACGCGCGGCGAGTTTGAACAGATTCTGGCCGGAGACTACGACTTTTTGCTGAGGAGCCCCTATCCCCTCTGTCGCGAGTTCTACATCGAGTGCATCTGCAACATGATGCGCCCGCGGACCATCGTGGACTACGAGCGCGAGCCGTGGGTGATGGACGAGGGCACCGTGCGCATTACCTTTGATAGCAACGTGCGTGCCGCGGTGGGAAGCTTCGACATCTTTGACGCGACGCTGCCCGCGCTGCCGGTCCTGGAGCCCGGCAAGCTGGTGATGGAGGTCAAGTTTACGGAGTTTTGCCCGCAGCTGGTGCGCGATATGGTGCCGCCGGGCGCGGCCGAGCTCACGGCGGTCTCCAAGTACTGCCTGTGTTACGAAAAGACCGCCTACCTGCGCGGATTTAATTACTGGGAATCGGATTTTGAGAACCGAGGGGATATTTAGACCATGAGCACCAGGGACTTTTTTAAGAACTCCGTCTTGGAGGCGTTTGGCCAGGTCGACCCTGCCAAGATCGGCCTGTCGCTGCTCGTGGCGCTCGCCATGGGCATCCTGATCTATTACGTGTACAAGCGCTTTTTTACCGGCGTGGTGTATTCGCGCAGTTTTGCCGTGACGCTTGTGGGCATGTGCGTGCTTACCTGCATGGTTACGCTCGCGATCTCGACGAACGTGGTCATCTCGCTCGGTATGGTCGGCGCTCTGTCCATCGTTCGTTACCGTACGGCGGTCAAGGACCCGCTCGACCTGCTGTATCTGTTTTGGGCCATTACGACGGGTATTACGGCCGGCGCCGGCATGTATGCGCTCGTGGGGCTCACGGCAGCGGTGATCGTGGTGATGATCGCCGGCTTTGCGAGCCACCAGGACAAGGCGCGTGTGTACATGATGGTCATCCACTACACGGGCCAGACCACCGGCGACGATATCGTGCGCGCGTTTGGGCGTACCAAGTTCACCGTCAAATCTAAGACGATGCGCGGTGACAAGGTCGAGATGGCCGTCGAGGTGTTCTCGGACGGCGTTGACATGCCCTACGCCGATGCGATTCGCGCGCTCGACGGCGTTGAGGACCTGACGCTCATCCAGTACAACGGCGAATATCACGGCTAGTTTGGTTCCGGCGTTCTAACGAACGCCGGACCGCTCGACGCTGCGCGGGCATCTGCCGGGCGATCTGCCGCTCAAACCGTCGCTCGCGTACATAAAGTACGCGTCGCTCCTCTTTTGTGGCACCTCGCCACGGCAGCTGCCCGTTCGCTGGCGTATGCTCGACCAGGATGGGCATATTTGGTTCGGTTTAAATTGATTTATTATGCCGACTTGGGCTGGGTATGATGGTGCAAACGATTGCAAGATAAAGGGGTGCTCGTGGTAAAGATGAAAGATGTGGCCGAGCTAGCGGGCGTTTCGAGCGCCGCCGTCTCGCGCTACCTCAACGGTGGATATATCTCGGCGGACAAGGCCGAGCGCATTAAGCAGGCGATTGAGCTGACCGGATACGTGCGGTCCAACCAGGCCCGCGCGCTGCGCACCGGCTCCACCAAGCTCATCGGCGTCATCGTGCCCAAGATCAACTCGGAATCCGTGAGCCGCATTACTGCGGGTATCGGTCAGGTGCTCGGTCGCCGCGGGTACCAGATGCTGCTCGCGAATACTGACAACGTGGCCGAGCGCGAGCTCGAGTATCTCGACTTGTTCCAGAACCACCCGGTCGATGGCATCGTGCTCGTGGCAACCATGATTACCGATGAGCACCGTGCGGCCATTGCGTCTTGCCGTGTACCCATTGTGCTGATCGGCCAAAACGTCGAGGGCGCGGCTTGCGTCTACCATGACGATTACGAGGCTGCCTTTGAGCTGGGCCAGGCGCTTGCGACGCATGTTGAGGGCAAGATTGCCTATATCGGTGTTACCGAGGAAGACCGTGCCGCCGGTTACGACCGTCGTCGTGGTTTTGAAGCTGGTCTGGGCGCCGCGGGCGTTGTGCTCGATCCCGATTTGATTCGCTGCGGGTCCTTTACCCTCGATTCCGGCTATCGTGCGTCGCGCGAGCTGCTGGGCGAAGTGCCGGATGTTTCGTTTATCGCGTGCGCGACCGACACTATGGCGGCCGGCGCCCTGCGCGCTCTTGACGAGGCGCGCGGCATGGGCGAGGGCGTGCGTCGCGTGAGCGGTTTTGGCGACAACGCATTTTTGCGCGCGCTGACGGGCGGCATTCCCACCGTGCATTACGGTTACCTGACCAGTGGCGTCGAGGCGACCAATATGTTGCTCAACACGCTCGATGGCGTGGAGGGGGAGAGCGGCCTCAAGACGCTCAAGCTCGGACATCAGCTGATGAATGTCTAGGCTTTGGGCATGTCTGCCGGCCTTTGATTCCCTGTTTTTGGCTCAAAACCACCTTTCACCGTCAAATATCTACCGTTTACCGCTAATGAAAACGATTACAGCTATATATAACTGAAAACGATTACAGTGTAAGTGTCAAAGATGGCCGGGTGCAGATGCGCCCGTTGGAGGAAAGGGAAGTCATGGACTACCGCAAATCAGCCCAAGAGGTGCTCGACAACGTCGGTGGCGCCGACAACGTTGTTTCGGCCGCACACTGCGCCACGCGTCTGCGCCTGGTGATTGCCGATAACGCCAAGGTTGACAAGGAGGCCATCGAGAATATCGACGGCGCCAAGGGCGTCTTTGAGGCCCAAGGCCAGCTCCAGATTATTTTTGGCACTGGCACCGTCAACAAGGTCTACGAAGAGTTCATCGCGCTTAGCGGCGTCGAGGCTGCCACCAAAGCCGAGGTTAAGGAGGCCGCGGCACAGCAGCAGAACATCTTTATGCGTGCCATTAAGGTGCTCGGCGACGTTTTTGTCCCCATCATCCCCGCCATCGTGGCTTCGGGCCTGCTGCTGGGAATCATGAGCGCGCTCAACTTTATGGCCTCCAACGGTTTTATCGCGCTCGACACCAATAACTTTATCTACAAGATCGCCGACCTGGTCTCGGGCACGTCCTTTGGCATTCTGCAGATCCTGATCGGCTACTCCGCGGCTAAGGCCTTTGGCGCTAACCCGTATTTGGGCGCCGTCGTCGGAGGTGCGTTCATCAACTCCTCGCTGCAGAGCGCCTACACGGTTGCCTCCGAGGGCGTGCAGACCATGGTCACCGTCATTCCCGGCGTGTACAGCTTTGAGTGGGTCGGTTATCAGGGCCACGTTATCCCCATCGTTATCGCCTGCGCCATACTCGCCTTCCTCGAGAAGCGTCTCCACAAGGTTGTCCCCGAGATGTTCGACCTCTTTGTGACCCCGCTCGTCTCGGTGTTCGTTACCGTGCTCGTGACCTTCGTTGCCGTCGGTCCCATCTTCGTGTGGGCCGAGAACGCCATCCTCGGTCTGATTCAGGCCCTGCTCACCCTGCCCTTTGGTATCGGTTCCTTTATCGTCGGCCTGTTCTATGCCCCCACGGTCGTTACCGGTATCCACCAGATGTACACCGCCATCGACCTGGGTCAGCTCGCCCAGTACGGCGTAACCTATTGGCTGCCCATCGCCAGTGCCGCTAACATCGCCCAGGGTGGTGCCGCACTCGCCGTTGCCTTTAAGACCCGCGATGCCAAGATCAAGGGCCTGGCGCTTCCTTCGGCCCTGTCCGCCTTCATGGGTATTACCGAGCCTGCCATCTTTGGTGTGAACCTGCGCTTCTTTAAGCCCTTCATCGCCGGCTGCATCGGCGGTGGTTGCGGTGCCCTGGTCTGCGCGCTTACTTCGCTGGCTGCCTCCGGCACGGGCGTTACCGGTATCTTCGGTATCCTGCTGTGCCTGGCCCAGCCCGTGCAGTATGCGATCATGTTTGCGGTTGCCGCGCTGGTTTCCTTTGCCGTCTCGTTTGTCCTGTACAAGGATGAGCCCAAGGCTTCCGAGCAGGCGTAAGAGCTTTTGATTGAGGGGATGCCCGCGGGTTGTATGCTCGCGGGCGTTTCCCGTATCCGGTGCCGATCTCTGGTGCCTTGTTACTTTCGATCCGTTAGGACTTTGATATGTCTAATGCACTTGGTCGCGACCTTGCAAAGTTGGTTGCCGCGGTTGATGCTGCCGCCTCTGAGTGTGGTCATGGCGCGTATGGCCAACACTTCCATATTATGCCGCCGGCGGGTTGGCTCAACGACCCCAACGGTCTTTGCCAAGCGGGCGGCGTGTTCCACGCTTATTTTCAATATGCGCCCTTTGATGTCGAGGGTGGCGTTAAGGTCTGGGGCCATGCGACGAGTCGCGACCTTATGACGTGGGATTACGTTGGCGCCCCGCTGCTGCCCGACGAGTCGTTCGATTGTCACGGTGTGTATTCGGGCTCCGCGCTTGCCGAAGACGGTCGCATTCGCGTACTTTATACGGGCAACGTTAAGCTTTCCGATGCGGACGGCACGTACGATTACGTCAATACCGGTCGACGAGCCGATACCGTCTATGTGGAGAGCACCGACGGCCAGGCGTTCGGCGCCAAGCGTGTGGTGCTGACTTCCGAGGATTATCCCGAGGATTTGACCTGCCATGTGCGCGACCCCAAGGTGTGGCGTGACGTGGACGGGCGTTATCACATGGTGCTGGGCGCGCGTCGTCGCGTCGACGGTCCGCATGTCGAGAGCCGTTTTTGCGCCATGCATGGCGAGGGTGCCGGTCGCGATGTGGGCGAGATCTTGGTGTACGGCTCGGCTGACATGCTTAGTTGGGAGCTCGAGAATCGCGTGTCTACGCCCGAGCGCTTTGGCTTTATGTGGGAGTGCCCCAGCTATATCGAGCTCGATGCGAAAGGCGGTGCACCGGCGAAGTGGCTGTCCTTCTCTCCCCAAGGGCTCGAGAGCGGTCGTTGGGACCGCGGCAATGTGTATGCAGCGGGCTACATGCCCGTTACGGGTGACATTACGGCTGGCAAGGACGCTTATGATCTGGGCGAGTTCCGCCTGTGGGACGCAGGTTTTGACTTCTATGCGCCGCAGGAGTTCACGGCCGAGGACGGTCGCCATATTCTAATCGGCTGGATGGGCATGCCCGATGAGCCGACCTATGGCAACGACCCCACCGTGGCGTGCGGCTGGCAGCACTGCATGACGGTGCCGCGTGAGCTTACGGTCGGTGCTGGCGGCGTGGTACTGCAGCAGCCGGCGCGCGAGATCGAGCACCATTATGCCTCGGTGCGTGTGGGGGAGGGCTCGTTGGAGGTTGCCGGCGATACCTGCTTTGACGTTATTGTTGCCGGTGTCGACGGCGCTTTTAGTGCGACCGTTGATGGCGAGCTGATGCTGGCGTTTGTGCCCGCCGAGGGTGAACTGCCCGCGCGCTTTGAGATGCGCTTTACCGACGAGGCCCGTACGGCGGCCGGCTGCGGTCGCGCGGTGCGTTGGGAACCGGTCGACGAGGTTCGAAACGTACGCATCGTCGGCGACGCTTCTTCGGTTGAGGTGTTTGTAAACGATGGCGCGCTCGTGTTTTCGACGCGCATCTATCCCGAGGCCTATGGCGTGACCGTTGACGCCGTCGGCGCGAGCGTGACCTACCACGCGCTCAACATCTAGCGATTCGCCGCATATCGGCGCTATACTGCAGCCGTTGCCCACGATGCGGGAAACACCCGCATCGTGGGTTTTTGTTTTGAAGGGACGGTGCCGTGTGGATGTACAGCAGCTAGAAGAGGCTTGGGCTTTGAGGGCCGGTGCGCGTGAGGCGCGTCTTGTCTCGGCCTCGCATGTGCCGGCGGCGCTGTCGATGCTGGGGATTGTGCGGCCCGGCGATCGCTTGGTGGCCTTTGCGGACGACTTTGCCGATGTGTTTGCCTGCGGCTTTGATGGCTGCGATGTTGCGCTGGTGGGGGAGCCCGCGGCTGCGGCGTTTGCTGCTGCGTCCGAGGGCTTTGATGCTTCGTTTGATGCCGAGGGGCCGCACCTGTGGTGGTTCGTCAACTCCATCGGCGGGTTTGGTCTGCGTGTGCCCGACCTTCGCGCTCTGGGCCGCGCGTCTCGTGAGTCGCACGCGCTGCTGGTTGTGGACAACACGGTGGCGTCGGCTTTTGGCTGCGATCCACTGCGGCTGGGTGCTGCGCTGTCGCTCGAGGCGCTCGATCGCGCGTGCGCCGGCAAGGCTCCGCGCAAGCTCGTTGCCGCTTCGGTGGCACGCTCACAGCTCAAGCGCCATCGCGTGGATGCCGCTGCCGAGCGCGCGCATGTCCTGCTTGAGGGCTGCGGATTGGCTGCGCTCGACTTGTCCTCCGATGAGGCTGAGGTTCTAGAGCACGAGCTCGACACACTCGACACCCGCATGCAGGAACACTTCGACCGTGCACGTGCGCTGGCCGAGTATTTGGCTGCCAATGAGATGGTGCGCAACGTGCGTTATCCCGGGCTGACCTCGCATCCCGACCATGCCATCGCGACTGGCATCCTGGAGCACGGTTTTGGCCCGGCAGTAGAGTTTGACCTGATGGGCTACATTGCGGGCGAATTCTTCAGCATGCTGCCGGACGAATTCCGCACATCGCCTGCCGGCGGCCCAACAACGCGCCTTTTGGCCCCACGCGGCAAGCAGGGGAGCACCATCCGCCTCTTCGCCGGCACCGACGACCCCCTGGTCGTAGCGTCCACCCTAGACAACGCCCTCCGCAACTAGCTAAATCATCCTCGACTCAATAAGTTGCGGTGAAATATGGATTGATTTACGGCTTTAACCGCATAAACAGTCCCTATTTCACCGCAACTTATGAGAAGAGATTGTGCGGCTAAAAAGCCCCGTCCCAAATTAGCTACTCTTTGATGCTGGCGATGAGGGCGTCGGCGCGGGTTGCTATGACGTCGTTGATTTCTGCCTGCAGGGTTTCGTAGACTTCGATGGCGCGCTTGCCGGCGGGGGTGAGCGATGATCCGCGGGCGCCGTCGCGCTCGATGAGCTTGCAGTCTAGCTGCCCTTCAGCCTCGTTCACAATGCGCCAAGCCTTGGAATACGCCATGCCCATGCTCTTGGCGGCACGGTTGAGCGAGTGGTCGCGGGCAATACCCTGCAGCAGCAAGACGCAGCCATGGCCAAACACACCCGGCAGATCCTTGTCGCACGCTTGAATGACCAACTTTGCCGTCGTCTTGTACTCCATGTGCTCCACGTCTTTCCGCTAAAGTGTTTGCTGGGCAAACGCAAAGTCTGCGTCAAACCCTCGTGTGCTCTTCTTAAATCATGCATTGTAGCAGTCAAAGTGCGTTAAGATACTTCCCCAGTATTGGGCGCCCAAGGTTGGGCTGGGTCCTACGAGGCCTGCAGCCGACCGGTCGCATGGAAAAAGGAGAAACATGGCTACGTTCTTTCCCGGTGAGTCCCACACGTTTTCGGAGTATCTGCTGGTTCCTGGTTACTCGTCCTCGCAGTGCATCCCCAACAACGTCTCTCTTAAGACGCCGCTAACCCGTTTCAAGCGCGGTGAGAAGCCGGCAATCACCCTGAACATCCCCATGGTTTCCGCCATCATGCAGTCCGTCTCGGGCGTCGACATGGGTGTCGCGCTCGCTACCGAGGGTGGCCTGTCCTTCATTTACGGTTCCCAGACCCCCGAGTCCGAGGCCGCTATGGTCAAGGCCGTTAAGGATCACAAGGCTGGCTTCGTTCAGTCCGATTCCACACTGACCCCCGACATGACCATGGAGCAGGTCATCGAGCTCAAGGAGAAGACCGGCCACTCCACCATGCCGGTTACCGACGACGGCACCCCCAAGGGCAAGCTCCTGGGTATCGTTACCAGCCGTGACTATCGCCCCAGCCGCGATGACCACCAGAAGAAGGTCGCCGAGTTCATGACCCCGCGCGAGCAGCTCATCGTGGGCGACAAGAACATCAGCCTCAAGGTTGCAAACGACGTCATCTGGGACAACAAGCTCAACGCTCTGCCCATTGTCGACGACAACGATCACCTCATGGGCATCGTCTTCCGCAAGGACTACGACAGCCACAAGACCAACCCCAACGAGCTGCTCGACGGCGATAAGCGCTACATGGTCGGCGCCGGTATCAACACCCGCGACTATGCCGAGCGCGTGCCGCTGCTCATCGAGGCCGGTGCCGACGTCCTATGCATCGACTCTTCCGAGGGCTTCAGCGAGTGGCAGAAGCGCACCATCGAGTGGATCCGCGCCAACTACGGCGAGGACGTCAAGGTCGGTGCCGGTAACGTCGTCGACGCCGAGGGCTTCCGCTTCCTGGCCGACTGCGGTGCCGACTTCATCAAGGTCGGTATCGGTGGCGGCTCCATCTGCATCACCCGTGAGACCAAGGGTATCGGCCGTGGCCAGGCCACCGCGCTGATCGACGTCTGCCGCGCCCGTGACGAGTACTATGAGGAGACCGGCGTCTACGTGCCCGTGTGCTCCGACGGCGGCATTGTCTACGACTACCACATGACGCTCGCCCTTGCCATGGGTGCCGACTTTATGATGCTGGGCCGCTACTTCGCCCGCTTTGACGAGAGCCCGACCGAGCGCGTCAACGTCAACGGCCAGTACATGAAGGAGTACTGGGGCGAGGGTTCTGCGCGTGCCCGTAACTGGCAGCGCTACGACCTGGGCGGCGCCGCGAAGCTCAGCTTTGTCGAGGGCGTTGACTCCTACGTTCCCTACGCCGGCTCCCTCAAGGACGGCGTGGGCGGCACGCTCTATAAGGTCAAGTCCACGATGTGCAACTGCGGTGCCCTCTCGATCCCCGAGCTCCAGGAAAAGGCACGCCTGACCCTGGTAAGCTCGACCTCGATCGTCGAAGGCGGAGCCCACGACGTCGTAGTCAAGGACTCCCAACAGAGCGTAACGTATCGATAAGATAAGACCTGCACATAAAGGTTGAGCCTCAACCACGTTATTTAGATAAAGCGAGATGCCTGCAAGTCGCAGGCATCTCGCTTGTTGTATTTGCTATCATCAGTCGAGTTAACGATGTGGCGGGGCGTTCTTATCTTTGCTCGCTGCAAGTTCCGCACGAGCCGAAGAGCACTTAATGTGCTCTTCGTGCGAGCAGGACTGTCCGCAGCAGCGAGTAAAGGTAAGAACGCCCCGCCCCAACCCAGCTAACAAAGGAGCTGATATGTGCGATTGCACAGATCATAAGGATGAGATCCCCGCCTACGACGCGCAGGCCATTGAGTCCCGGTGGATGAAGGCGTGGGACGACGAGAACCTCTTTGCCGTCGACACCGACGCCACCAAGCCCAAGAAGTATGTGCTCGAGATGTTCCCGTATCCGTCGGGCGACCTACACATGGGCCACGCGCGCAACTACACCATCGGCGATGCCATGGCCCGTCAGGCCCGCATGCGCGGCTTTGACGTGCTGCACCCCATCGGCTTTGACGCCTTTGGCCTGCCCGCTGAGAACGCCGCCATCAAGCACAACACGCAGGCTGCCGCCTGGACGTATAAGAACATGGACCAGGCGCTCGCCACGATGAGGCGCATGGGCTTCTCCTACGACCTGGATCGCACCGTTAAGACCTGCAGCCCCGACTACTATCGCTGGGGCCAGTGGATCTTTGAGAAGATGTGGGAAAAGGGCCTGGTCTATCGTAAGAAGAATCCGGTTAACTGGTGCCCCACCTGCAAGACCGTTTTGGCTAACGAGCAGGTGACCGAGGGCAAGTGCTGGCGTTGCGGCACCGAGCCCGAGAAGCGCGACCTTGAGCAGTGGTACTACAAGATCACCGAGTACTCCCAGGAGCTGCTCGATGACCTTGAGAAGCTTCCTGGCTGGCCCGAGCGCGTCAAGCAGATGCAGGCCAATTGGATCGGCCGCTCCGAGGGTGCCGAGGTCGACTTTACCCTGTGCGACGCCGATGGCGAGCCCATCGAGGGCGACGAGGGCAAGATCACCGTCTTCACCACGCGCGCCGATACCCTTTTTGGCGTCTCCTTCTTTGTCCTGGCTCCCGAGTACGCCCGTCTGCACGAGCTCGTCGAGGGCACGGAGTACGAGGCGGCCGTCACCAAGATCGTTGAGGACTCCAAGCACATTTCTGCCGTCGAGCGTGCCCAGGGCACTCTCGAGAAGCACGGTGCCTTTACCGGCCGCTACGTGGTGAACCCCGTTAACGGCGAAAAGGTCCCCGTGTGGGTTGCCGACTACGTCGTGGCCGATTACGGCACCGGCGCCGTCATGGCCGTTCCCTGCGGCGACCAGCGCGACTTTGAGTTTGCCCGCAAGTATGATCTGCCGATCGTGCCGATCATCCTGGACGACGATGATCGCGCTGCCGTCGAGGCCAGCGGCGAGACCATCGATACCTTCCATGCCGAGACTGTCGACTGGGAATGCGCCCACGCTGCCGAGGGCACGCTGGTCCAGTCGGGCAAGTACACCGGCATGCGCGGCGGTAAGCACTCCGAGGGCGAGTCTGCCATCGTGGCCGACCTCGAGGCCATGGGCTGCGGTCGTCGCAAGGTCGAGTTCCGCCTGCGCGACTGGCTCATCAGCCGCCAGCGCTATTGGGGCAACCCCATCCCGGCCATCCACTGCGAGCACTGCGGCATCGTGCCCGTGCCCGAGGATCAGCTGCCGGTGACGCTGCCCGAGAACCTGGACCTGGGTGCCGGCGAGACGCTTGCCGAGTGCAAGGACTTCTACGAGACCACCTGCCCGGTCTGCGGCCGCCCGGCCAAGCGCGAGACCGATACCATGGACACCTTTACCTGCTCCAGCTGGTATTACCTGCGCTATACCGACCCGCACAACACCGAGCTGCCCTTCTCCCGCGAAGCCGCCGACCGTTGGATGCCCGTCGATAACTACATCGGCGGCATCGAGCACGCCATCCTGCACCTGCTCTACAGCCGCTTCTTTACCAAGGCACTGCGCGACCTGGGCCTGCTGAGTGTGGACGAGCCCTTCACCAACCTGCTGTGCCAGGGCATGGTCAAGGACGAGAACGGCGACACCATGTCCAAGTCCAAGGGCAACGTCGTGCCCCCGAGCTCGGTCATCGAGCCCTACGGCGCCGACACCATGCGTCTGGCGATCCTGTTTATCGCCCCGCCCGAGAAGGACTTCGACTGGGATCCCAAGGCCGTTGAGGGCGCCAACCGCTTCATCAAGCGCGCCTGGCGTATCGTGTGGCAGCTCGTCCAGTCCGGCGACGCCAACGTGGCCTTCGACAAGTCCGCGCTCGACGAGGTTGCGATGAAGCTCTATCGCGAGCGTCACCGGACCATCGCCAAGTGCACCGAGGACTTCGATCGCGGCCAGTTCAACACCGCCATCTCGGCCGTCATGGAACTCGTCAACGCGGCGAGCGCCTACCTCAACGCCACCGAGGGTGCCGCGCGCGACAAGGCCCTGTGCTACGGCGTGGCTAAGGACATCGTGAGCGTCCTTGCCCCCATCTGCCCGTTCTGGGCCGATGAGCTGTGGCATGAGGCACTCGGCTGCGAGGGCAACGCCTATACCGCCGCCTGGCCCGAGTTCGACCTGGCCGAGTCCATCGAGGACACGGTGCAGATTGTCGTGCAGGTGCTCGGCAAGGTTCGTGGCCGCATCGACGTAGCCCGCGATGCCTCCAACGAGGAGATGCAGGCTGCCGCCGAGGTCGCTGTCGCCAAGTGGACCGAGGGCAAGACGGTCGTCAAGGCCATCTGCGTGCCCGGCAAGCTGGTCAACCTGGTGGTCAAGTAAGCGCTGCGTGTAAAGCTGGCATGCAATAAACGAGGGACGGTCCGGTTGGGTCGTCCCTCGTTTTGTGTTGTATGCCCTGCTTAGTCAGTGCGTCGCACCGTCTTCTACGGGATGTGTACTAGGTCCCTAAAGTAAACGTTGCCCGTTGCCTCTTCGAACATCCAAATGTTGAGGTAGATGTCGTTGAGGTCGTTGTTCACATCAAAGTCGGGGTCGTCGAAGGTGCCCACAAAGGTGAGCATGGCGCGCGTTTCCTCGCCCGCTGCGACCTGCTGGCGCATGCGCACGTCGCAGACCTTACCGCTGACGTAGGCATAGGAGTCCGCGTCGCCAAACATCATGTCGACACCGGTATTGTTGGTCACCGTAAAGACGAGCGCGGCGTCTCCGTAGCCGTCGGTGTCCTTGCCCACGCAGGTAACATGGACGTTTTCGTCTGCCTCAAGGTCGATGGGGAACTGTTCTTGGGGGTCGGGACCTAGGCCCTGGGGATCGTCGATGTCTTCGTCTATTTTGTCGAAGCTTACCGGGGGTTCGGTTTTCTCGATGGCTTTGGTGCTGCCACGATCCGGTTCGCATGTTCCGGTTTTGCCATCGATGTTGTTGCAGCCCGTCAGAGCGAACGAGCAGGCAGCGACGACGAGCGCGGTCGCGCAGAGGGTGCCTAGGCGTTCCATGGATCCTCCTTGCCGTAGAGATGCTGGAAGGTTGTGCGGTCAATGCGTGCGGCAGGCTTTCTCGCTACAGAATGCCTCTCGGCTCTAGTCTGGCCGATGTGCGCCCAGGGATGGAATGCCCATAGGGCCCGATTCGGTCGGCACGCTGGGACGCATGGCCCGTTTTGGGACTGTTGAGGGCGCGCCGCATGGGGTTCCTCGGTCAATTGTCCCATTCTTGTGGAGAACCTGTGCGCACGCTGACCTGCAGATTCGTACTGTGCTTGCGCGTTTCCGCAGCTATTGGTATAGTTTGCTTGCAAATGAAGTTGTAATTGAAAGAAGTGGGGTTTCGGCCCCGCTTCTTTTTTGTATGGATGGAGGTGCCGCAATGGTCAAGACCAAGACCGAGCAGGCGATCATCGACGCGCTCGAGGCCGTCGCTCCCCAGCACGATGTCGACATCGTCGACGTCGAGCTCGTGGGCGCCACCAAGGCCCCCTGCGTGCGCGTGCGTATCGAGGGTGCCGAGGGTCAGAGCCTGTCTCTCAACGACGTCACGGCCAACACCAAGTGGGTCGGCGATGTGATTGAGGAGCTCGACCCTATCTCTTCGAGCTATACGCTTGAGGTGTCGAGCCCGGGCATGGCGCGCCCGCTGCGCCGCCCGTGCGACTTTGCCCGCTTTGTGGGCGAGAACTGTGAGCTCACCTCCACCGCCACTGAGGGCCGTCGCAAGTACGCCGGCAAGATTGCCGCTGCGACCGAGACCGACGTGACCCTCGAGCTCGAGGACGGCGAGTCCGTCACCCTCGATTTCTCTGATGTTAAAAAGTGCAAGTTGAAGCCCACCTACGACTTCAAGCCCGCGAAGGAAGGAAAGTAAGATGGCAGCATCCGACATGATGTCCGCCCTGATGGAGCTTTGCCAGGAGAAGCACATCGACCAGCTCTACCTGATCGACCGCCTGGAGCAGTCGCTCGCCAAGAGCTATGCCGAGATCCTGCATCTTGAGTGGGGCGCCAAGGTGACCATCGACCGCACCACCGGCAAGATCTACGTCTACCGCCTGGAGCCGATCGACGATTCCATGGACGAGGAGGGCAACTTCACCGAGTTCGAGGAGATCGACGTTACCCCCAAGAACACGAGCCGCATCGCCGCCCAGCACGCCAAGGCCGAGATCAACGCTATCGTGCGTAACTCCGCCCGTGAGCAGATCTACGAGGAGTTCTCCGGCCGCATCGGTGACCTCATCAGCGGTACCGTGCTGCAGTCCACGCCGGACTTCACGATCGTCAAGATTCGCGAAGGCGTCGAGGCCGAGCTTCCGCACTTCGATCAGCGCCGTTACGAGAACGAGCGCAACGAGCGTCCGATGGGCGAGCGCTACCTGCACAACCAGCATATCAAGGCCGTGATCATTGACGTTCGCGACCCCAACTCCAACCTGCAGCCGGTTCGTGGCGAGCACAGCCGTCCGCCGATTGTCATCTCCCGTACCCACCCCGAGCTCATGCGTCGTCTGTTTGAGCAGGAGGTGCCCGAGATCTATGAGGGCACCGTCCAGATCAAGTCGATCGCCCGCGAGCCCGGCCAGCGTTCCAAGGTCGCTGTCCACTCGCTCGACGACCGTCTGGATCCCGTGGGTGCCTGCGTCGGCCCCAAGGGCAGCCGTGTTCGCGCTGTCGTGGGCGAGCTCCGTGGCGAGCGCGTCGACGTCATCCTGTGGGATGCCGATCCTGCCGTCTACGTCGCCAACGCCCTGTCGCCTGCCAAGGTCACCCGCGTCCTCATCGACGAGGAGAAGGCCTACGCCGGCGTCATCGTGCCCGACGACCAGCTGTCCCTTGCCATCGGCAAGGAGGGCCAGAACGCCCGCCTCGCCGCGCGCCTGACCGGCTGGCACATCGACATTAAGTCCGAGACGCTTGCCGCCGACATCCTCAAGAACGTTCCCGTTCACGAGGAGCCCGCCGCCGACCTGATCGGTGACGAGGAGGACGAGGACGTCCGCCGCTGCGAGTACGTGTCCGAGGACGGCATCCAGTGCCGCAACCAGGCCCATCCCGGCTCCCGTTTCTGCGGTGTCCACGACACCGACGCCTTCGATGATGCGGAGGACCTGATCTAGCGCGCGGTCGCGCCGGGCAGGTCCCGGCGCATCTCCCACGCTCGTTCAGTCTCTAGGCACCCAAGGTGCCAGAAAGGGTAGGTGAAGTCATATGGCAAAAGTCCGTGTGTCCACCCTGGCCAAAGAGTTCGGCATGACCTCCAAGGAACTGATGGGTCATCTCGCCGATATGAAGATTCCCGCTAAGTCCGCTTCCTCCACCTTGGAGGACGCTTATGTCGCCATGGTCCGCAAGCAGCTCGCCTCGGTGATCGAGGCCCGCGCTCAGGAAGTCGAGGCCGCCAAGCAGGCCGAGGAGCAGGCAGCTGCCGCCGAGGAGGCCGCACGCGCTGCCGAGGCCGAGCGCGAGCGCATCGCCGCCGAGAAGGCCCGCGAGGAGGAGCGCCGGCAGTTTGCCGCAGCCCAGGCTGCCGAGGAGGCTGCCCGCGCCGAGGCCGAGGCCAAGAAGAAGGCCGAGCAGGAGCGCCTTGCCCGCGAGAAGGAGGAGGCTGCCCGCGAGGCCCAGCGCCGCGCCATTCCCGCTTCCGACTCCGGTTCGCGCTTCCGTTCGCTGCTCGACCAGATCGCCGCACAGGAGACCGTGCTCAAGGAGAAGAAGGACGCCGAGGACAAGGCCAAGGCCGAGCGCGCCGCCGAGCGCGGTAACCGTCGTGGCGGCAACAACAACCGCCGCGGTGGCCGTCGTAACGATCGCAACGCTTCCGACAACAACTCCGAGCGCAACGCCTCCGAGAGCCGTCCGCACAGCCATCGCACCAACGCCAGCAACAACGTCGCTGCCGGCATGGACTTCCCCAACCCCGATAAGCAGGGCAAGGGCAAGAAGCGCAAGGGCGGTCACAACAACGAAGAGGACCACTACAGCCGCATGGCTCGCGAGGCCGAGGAGTACAGCCGCGAGAAGGTCCTCGAGGAGGCCCGCGCTGCCGTCGAGGAGGCCTCTCGTGAGTCCACCGGTCGCCGCAAGAAGCGCAAGGAGAAGCGCGAGCGCGAGGCTGCCAAGGCTCAGGAGGAGCGCAAGATTGAGGAGGCATTGGCCCAGGGCGTGAACCCCGAGGAGCTCGACGCCATCAAGGTTTCCCAGGGCGTTACCGTCCAGGAGCTCGCCGAGGCGCTCGACGTTCCGGCCAACGACATCATCAAGCGCCTGTTCCTGCTGGGTACGCCGCTCACCATGACGCAGTCCATGTCCGACGACCTCGTCGAGCTCGTTGCCGACGACTTGGGTCGTCAGATCAAGATCATCACCCCCGAGGAGGAGAACACCTTCTCGTTCTACGACGATCCCGCCGACCTTAAGCCGCGCGCACCGGTCGTCACCGTCATGGGCCACGTCGACCACGGCAAGACGAGCCTCCTCGACGCCATCCGTCACACCGGCGTTGCTGCCGGCGAGGCGGGCGGCATTACGCAGGCCATCGGTGCTTCGCAGGTCATGATCAACGACCGCAAGATCACCTTCATCGATACCCCCGGTCACGCCACCTTTACGGCTATGCGTGCCCGTGGCGCCAAGGTGACCGACATCGTCATTCTGATCGTGGCTGCCGACGACGGTGTCATGCCCCAGACGGTCGAGTCGATCAACCACGCCAAGGCCGCCGGCGTACCCATCGTTGTCGCCGTCAACAAGATCGATAAGCCCGGCGCCAACCCCGACCGTGTGCGTCAGGAGCTCACCGAGTACGGCGTCATCCCCGAGGAGTGGGGCGGACAGAACATGTTCGTCAACATCTCGGCCAAGCAGAAGATCGGTATCGACGATCTGCTCGAGACCGTGCTGCTCCAGGCAGATGTGCTCGAGCTCAAGGCCAACCCGGACACCTTTGCCTCCGGCAACGTCCTCGAGGCCAAGCTCGACAAGGGCCGCGGCTCGGTCGCTACTGTGCTCGTGACCCGCGGTACCCTGCACGTGGGCGATACGCTGGTCGCCGGCCTCACCTACGGCCGCGTCCGCGCCATGCTCGACCCCAAGGGCCGCGCCGTCACCGAGGCCGGTCCCTCCGACGCCGTTGAGATCCTGGGCCTGCAGTCCGTGCCCAACGCCGGTGACGAGTTCCGTGTGTTCGAGGACGAGCGCGAGGCTCGCGCCCTTGCCGACGAGCGTTCGCTCAAGGCCCGTATCGAGGAGCAGAGCCGCGTCAAGCACGTCACGCTCGAGAACCTCTTCGAGACCATTGCCGACGCCGAGGTCAAGGAGCTCAACCTGATCATCAAGGCCGACGTCCAGGGTTCCATCGAGGCCCTTCAGGACTCGCTCGACAAGATGGATCAGTCCGAGGTTCGCATCAACACGATCCACTCCGCCGTTGGTGCCATCAACGAGACCGACGTCGTTCTGGCCGACGCCTCCAACGCCATCATCATCGGCTTTGGTGTCCGTCCCGACGGTAAGGCCCGCTCCGCTGCCGAGCGCGAGGGCGTCGAGATCCGTTGCTACGACGTCATCTACAAGTGCCTCGAGGAACTCGACGCTGCCCGTATCGGCATGCTCAAGCCCACCGAGGTCGAGGTCTCCACGGGTACCGCGACCGTCCTGGACACCTTCAAGGTGCCCAAAGTCGGTATCGCCGCCGGTGTCCGTGTCGAAGAGGGCGAGATCGCCGCGACCGATTCCGTGCGTCTGGTGCGCGACGGCATCGTGGTCTTCAACGGCAAGATCGCCTCGATGCGCCACTACAAGGACGAGGCCAAGAGCCTCAAGAGCGGTTCCGAGGGCGGCATTGGCCTGGAGAACTTCCAGGACATCAAGCCCGGCGACCAGATCGAGGGTTACCGCATCGACCAGGTTGCCCGTACCGAGTAGGGGGTAGCGCTATGAAGCAAACGCAGGCAACCCGCCGTCTGGGCGAGCAGCTTCGCGAGAAGCTCGGTTATATCCTGCTCTTTGAGGTTTCCGATCCGCGTCTCGACCTGGTTACTTTGACCGCGGTCGAGGTCGCGGTGGACCGTTCGTTCGCGCGTGTGTTCGTGTCGTGCGATGCGAGCCGCTACGACGAGGTCATGGAGGCGCTCGCAAGCGCTAAGGGCCGTATTCGCAGCCTGTTGGCTCGCTCGCTCGATTGGCGTGTTACGCCCGAGCTCGATTTTCGCATCGATCGCTCGACCGATGAGGCCGAGCGCATCACGCGTGCGCTGGAAAACGTTCCCGCCACGCTTGCGATCGAAAAGGACGAGGACGGCTATCCGATAGCGGATGCCGCCCAGGAGGCAGCTTTAGATGACTAATTCCGCCGACCTCGCCTCGTGCGAGTCTGCAGATATTCAGCGACGCATCCTCGAGCTCATCGAGGGTGCGTCCTCCATTGCGATTTCGGGACATACTTCTCCCGATGGCGATGCCTTGGGCTCCGTGTTGGGTCTGGGCCTTTCGCTCATGAAGTTTTTCCCCAACAAGGACATTGCGCTGCTGTTGGCAGACGATGACCCGGTTCCGCGTATCTACCGCTTTATGGAAGGCTCCGATCGCCTGGTGCCGGCATCTGCGTACACCGGCAATCCTGACCTGTTCATCTCGGTGGACGTACCGGTCGTAGAGCGTCTCAATAATTCCGCCGAGGTGCTTCGTCGCTCCAAGCATGTGGTGTGCTTCGATCACCATCCGGCGCGCGAGGAGTTTGCCGAGCTCAGCCTGAGGCGCGTCGAAGCTGCAGCCTGCGCCATGATCATCGACCGCTTCTTGGACAATTGCGGCATTGTCGCACGTGATGGCGTTGCAACCTGCCTGCTGTGTGGCTTGGTTACCGATACCGGCCGTTTTCAGTACCAAAACGCCGACGCCGCCGCGTTCCATGCAGCCTCGCGTCTGGTTGCCCACGGTGCCGATCCGGCGCGTGTGGCACTCGAGGTCTACCAGAGCATGCGCGTTGAGTTTTTGCACCTCAAGTCCATCGTTATGGGCCGCATTAAGACGGTGGCCCACGGGCGCGTCGCGTATAGCTACGCGTACCAGAGTGACCTTGAGGCGTGCGGTGTCACCTCGGATGAGTGCGACGGTCTGGTTGACGTGGTGCGCTCGGTGATGGGCGTCGAGGTCTGCCTGTTCCTGAAGGGCATTGAGGGCGATACCAAGGTGCGCGGCAACCTGCGCTCCAAGGGTGACCTCAACGTGTCCGAGATCGCTGCTGCCTTTGGCGGAGGCGGACATCCTGCTGCCGCCGGTTTCTCCAACAACGGAACGATTCTCGAGACGCTCACCGTGGCACTTCCCATGCTGGCCGAACTGGTAGGGGAGGATCCCGCTTCGGTGACCGTCGAGCTTTAACTTTTTGGATGGTACATGGCTCGTCGTACGCCTTCTCAACTGAATATGCTGCTCGCCGTCGATAAGCCGGTGGGCTGCACGTCCCACGATGTGGTTTCGCAATGCCGGCGCGCCCTCCATGAGCGGCGCGTCGGCCATGCCGGCACGCTCGACCCCATGGCATCGGGTGTCATGGTGGTGGGTGTGGGCCAGGCCACCCGTCTGCTGGGCATGCTCACGCTCGATACCAAAAGCTATGTCGCCGACATCTCGTTTGGCGCCGAGACCAATACCGATGATGCGGAGGGCGAGGCGGTCCGCACGGTGGCTGTTGCCAACGAGCTCCGCGATCCTGCCTATGCCCGTGAGCGCCTGGCCGCTATGCTGGGTCCGCAGATGCAGGTGCCGCCGGCGTTTTCGGCTATCTCGGTCAATGGCGTTCGCGCCTACAAGTCTGCTCGTGAGGGCAATGCGGTGGACCTACCTCCGCGCCCCGTCGAGGTCTATGCCGCCGACCTGATCGCCGTGGGCGGCGAAGGTGATACGTGTGTGTGGACCGTGGCGTTCTCGGTGAGCAAGGGCACCTATATCCGTGCGCTCGCTCGCGACTTGGGCCGCGCCTGCGAGAGCGCCGCGCACATTTCCGCGCTGCGCCGCACGGCCTCCGGTGTTGTTTCCATTGGCGCCTGTCATGCGGTCGAGGAGCTTTCTCCCGAGTCCGCGCCCGGCTTTGCCCTGGATCCCATTGCGGCCCTGGGCGCCACGCGTGTTGACTTGCCGGGCAATCTTGCCGACGATCTGCTCTGCGGTCGACGCATTCCCGTTGAGCGTGCGCTTGCCGATTTCGATACCTCGAAGTCGCCTTTTGCTTTGGTGCTCGATGGGGGACTCAAGGCGCTCGCCCGCATCGAGGGTGGCCGCTTTGTCATGGAGCACGTGTTTCCGCAGGCAATCGGCGGTGTTCGATGATGTTGTCCGCTCACGAGCTCGCGCGTATTTTTTTCGCGGGCGAGTCGGACGTGGCTCACATCGTTACTGCCGATGCGTTTGATAAGTGTGAGCACCTGGGTGCCGCATCGATTGCCATCGGCGTGTTCGACGGCGTTCACCGTGGACACCAGGAGCTCATTGCGGCGCTTGTTAGCGATGCGCGCGCCCATGATTGCAAGGCGGTCGTGGTCACTTTCGATCCCGATCCGGACGTTGTGGTGAGTCCTTCGCCCGCTCAAAAATTGATGACGACGGCCGACCGTCTACATGCCTTGGCTCAGACCGGGGTCGATGCGGTGGTGGCCGTTCCCTTTACGCCTGAGGTTGCGGCACTCGACCATGTTGCTTTTCTCTCGCTGGTGTCGCGTCTGGTCGACATTCGTTCGATTCGCGTTGGCAGCGACTTTAGGCTGGGTCGTGGCGGTGCTTCTGGTGTTGCCGAGATGCGCTCTTGGGGTTCCGAGCGCGGCGTTGACGTGTATGGTCACGACCTGCTTTGCGAGGGCGGTGAGGCCATTTGCGCCACCCGCATTCGTCATGAGCTGGGACAGGGCCATGTGGAGCTTGCTGCTGAGTTGCTCGGCCGCCCGTATATGCTGCGTGGCGGTGTTATTCGTGGCCGTCACGAGGGTTCTGACATGGGCTTTCCCACGGCAAACCTGCAGGTTCCCGACGGCATTCAGGTGCCTGCCGATGGTGTGTATGAGGGTCTGGTGCTCGTCGATGACATCGCGTGGCCCGCTGCCGTTAATGTCGGCCTGCCGCCGACGTATGCCGACGATGCCGCTTCATCGCATCTCGAGGCTAACTTAATTGGTTATACGGGCGACCTGTACGGCGCTTCCGTTTCGCTGGCGTTTACGCGCTGGCTGCGTCCCTCGCGTGTGTTCGAATCGCTGGATGAGTTGATCTCGACCGTCGAGGGTAATATCGAGGATATTCGTCACAACTTGGGCGAGCAGGGGGTGAGTATCCGTGATTAGCGATGAGGAAAAAGACCAGGTACGCGCTGCGTCCGACTTAGTTGCCATCGTGCAGGAAACGGTTGAGCTCAAGCCCCGCGGCCATGAGTTTTGGGGTTGCTGCCCCTTCCATGGCGAAAAGACGCCTTCTTTCCACATTATCCCCGCTACGCAGGTCTGGCACTGCTTTGGCTGCGGCGAAGGCGGCGACGTCTTCACCTATATCATGAAGCGCGAAAACCTGAGCTTTCCCGAGTCAATCCGCTATTTGGCCGATCGTGCGGGTATTGAGCTGCATGACACCGGAGATCGTCGCGAGCGCGGTACCAAGCGTGCCCGCATCTACGATCTGTGTGCCGAGACCGCCCAGTTCTACCACACCATGCTTATGCGCGGTAAGGACGGCCGTCCACGCGAGTACTTTGCCAGCCGTGGTATGGGTGGCGACGTCTGCCGCCGCTACTGCCTGGGCTTTGCACCGGGCCGCAACGCGCTGGTGTCGCACCTGTCCCAGGCGGGTTTTACCCCGCAGGAGATGATCGACGCCAACGTTGCCGTGAGCCGCGGGCGCGGGCAGCTTGCCGACCGCTTCTACGACCGCGTGATGTTTCCCATCTTTGACGAGCAGGGTCACAACATTGCCTTTGGCGGGCGCATCATGGGTGACGGCCAACCCAAGTACCTCAACACCGCCGAGACGAGCGTGTTCCATAAAAAGCGAAACCTCTATGGCTTTAACTGGGCCAAGGAGTTTATCGTCGCGCAGGATACGGCCATCGTGGTGGAGGGCTATACCGATTGTATCGCCTGCTGGGAGGCGGGGATCAAAAACGTTGTCGCCACGCTGGGCACCGCGCTCACGGAGCATCACGTCAAGACGCTCACCCGCTTTGCCAAGCGTATCGTGTATATGTTCGATGGCGATGCCGCGGGCCAGAAGGCCGCCCGTCGCGCGATTCAATTTATCGAGCAGGATTCGATGGACCTGCGCTGCGTGGTGCTGCCCGACGGCAACGACCCCATGGAGTTCATCACGGCGCATGGTGGACAGGAGCTTCAGGCGCGCATCGACGCTGCCGAGCCGCTCATGGACTTTGTCTACCGTTCGCTGCAGGAGTCGAGTGACATCACCACGCCGGGCGGTCGTGCCAAGGCGCTGGAAGATGCGCTGACGCTTATCTATCCGCTGCGCGATAGCTATATGATCGACACATACTTTATCCAGATTGCCGATCTGCTGGGTTTGGATCTGGAGACGGTTCGCGCGAGTTCGGGTCGCGTGTTTCGCGATGTCGCCAAGCGCGAAGATGCGGAACGACGTCGTGAGCAGAACTATGAACGCCAGCGGGCGCAAGCCGAGCGCTCTGGTAGCGCGGGCGGTCGGACGTCTGGTTCGCAGGGGGCATCTCGCGGTGCTTGGGCATCGGGCGCGACGCCGCCGGTGTCCGCGCCGGTCGAAGAAGAGCCGTATGACTACGTCCCGCTCGATGCCTACGGTGCCGCGCCCGTGGAGGTCGTCGACGACCTGCCGCCGATCGATGTGCCTGATGGTATGGGTGCTGTGCCTGTGACTGATGGTTCGGGCGCTCCGGCTGCGGCGGCGCCGATGGTTCTTACTGATCTTGAGCGCAAGTCCTTGGCAGGGGAGCGCGAGCTGTTGACGATGCTCACGAGCTACCCCGACCTGTTCCGCACGTATGCCGACCGCATCTGCTCTATCGAGTGGGTTGACCCACGTCACGAGTCCATCGCATGGGCCGTTCTGGCAACGCCGCCGGGAACCGATCCTGCAGCCTGCATGGATGCGGCGCGCTCGGTCTGTCCCGAGGCGGCAACGCTTGTGAGTGCCGGGCGCATCTCCGCGACGAGCAAGCACCCCACCGAGACGAACATCGTGTTCATGCTCGATACGCTCGAGCTCTACACCATCAAGCGCCGCATGCGTGCCGCACAGGCCAAGCTGCGCCAGGACCGTTCGCTCGATGATGAGGCCCGTCGCGCGTTGACCGTGCAGGCCGCGCAGGATTCGCAGCGTCAACGCGAGCTGCAAAAGTCTATCGGCGGCGTGGCGGACCCGTTCCGTTTGATCGGTCTGGAGGCCGCAGGCACCGAACAGGCCTAGATGTTGTGGTCAACCAGCGTATTCTCGCCTATATCCAGTCCTCTTTTTGGGTATAGACGCCTATGTGTGTGCTAAAGTATTGAGTCCTGTGGACTATGAAGGGAGAATCTGTGCCAAAAAAGACTGAGAGCACGGGTACTGGGCTGGAATCCTACGTTGCAAAGCTCATGGGCAACGGCTCAAACAGGACTTCGGTAACCGAGGACGAGATTCAGGTCGCCCTGAAGGATATCGATGTTTCTGACGAGCAGCTCACCGCGGTGTATTCCGCGCTGCGCAACAGCGGCATCCAGATTATCTCCGCGAGCGGTAACGACGACGCCCCCATGGACGTCGACGATGACGATAACGATACCGATACCGACGATTTCGATGACGACGACGAGCACGATTCCGGCTCGCTCGACGATCACGAGCTCAAGATGGCCCGTCAGGCCGATGCCGAGATGGGTTCTTCCAAGAGCAAGAAGAAGCGCACCGTGCGCACGTCCCGTTCACGCTCCCGCGTGCGTGGCATCGATGCCTCCACGGTGATGCTGACCGGCGATCCGGTTCGTATGTACCTCAAGGAGATCGGCAAGGTCGACCTGCTGACCGCCTCCGAAGAGGTCGATTTGGCCATGAAGATCGAGGCCGGTCTCGAGGCCACCGAGAAGCTCGAGGCTGCCGATGCCGGCGAGCTCGAGCTCACGCGTGCCGAGATGCGTCGTCTTACGCGCATTGAGAACGTGGGCCTCGAAGCCAAGCAGGCACTCATCAGCGCAAACCTGCGTCTGGTCGTCTCCATCGCCAAACGCTATGTCGGCCGCGGCATGCTGTTCCTTGACCTGATCCAGGAGGGCAACCTCGGTCTGATCCGCGCCGTCGAGAAGTTCGACTACCAGAAGGGCTTTAAGTTCTCCACGTACGCCACGTGGTGGATCCGTCAGGCCATTACGCGCGCCATTGCCGATCAGGCCCGTACCATCCGTATTCCCGTGCATATGGTTGAGACTATCAACAAGCTCGTCCGCGTGCAGCGCCAGCTCCTTCAGGACCTGGGTCGCGACCCGACCCCCGAGGAGATCGGTGCCGAGATGGACATGAGCGCCGACCGCGTCCGCGAGATCCAGAAGATCTCGCAGGAGCCCGTGTCGCTCGAGACCCCCATCGGCGAGGAAGAGGATTCCCAGCTGGGCGACTTTATCGAGGACTCCCAGGCTATCGTTCCGCCCGATGCCGCCAGCTTCTCCATGCTGCAGGAGCAGCTCACTCAGGTGCTCGACTCGCTTGCCGATCGTGAGCGCAAGGTTATCGAGCTGCGCTTTGGCCTTGTCGACGGGCATCCCCGCACGCTCGAGGAAGTCGGCCGCGAGTTTGGCGTCACGCGCGAGCGTATCCGCCAGATCGAGTCCAAGACCTTGGCCAAGCTCCGCCACCCGAGCCGGAGCAGCAAGCTGAAGGACTACATCGAGTCATAACCTCGCAAGCAAGAAGCGCCCTCAAGCACATCCGCTTGGGGGCGCTTTCATGTGGTCATTGGGGACGTCCCCAATGACTAGGTCGGAAAAATTCTTAAAAAAGTTCTTGCCCTGAGCTGATTCGTCCGTATAATAAACTTCGTTGCTTGAGAGCACGCACCTATTCCTCGGTAGCTCAATGGTAGAGCACGCGGCTGTTAACCGCGCTGTTGTAGGTTCGAGTCCTACCCGGGGAGCCAGGTTGTAAAACCCGTCGCTTATGCGGCGGGTTTTTTCATGCCGCGATCGCTGTTCGCGAACGTTACCGTATCAACATTTCGTGTCGAGGATGTAATCCCGAGGCCCGCCACCTCAACATGGCGCGGTCGTTGTAGAATATTCCAATGATTGCTCCCACGAGATGGTGCCGCGAGCACCAGATAAGGAGATTCTTGTGTCTGAGACCATTAACGGCAGCCTGAGCGTCTCGAACGACGTTATTGCCGATATTGCCGGTTATGCCGCGATGACGTGCTATGGCGTCGTCGGTATGGCCGAACAGCTCCAGGGCGCCGAGAGCGTGCGCCTGCTTGCCGGTCAGCGCCTCCGCAAGGGCGTGCTTGTCTCCGCCGACGAGAACGGCCTTACGGTCGATCTTCACGTCGTGCTCGAGAACGGCGTCAACATGAAGTCCGTCTGCCACAATCTTTCGAGCTCCGTTGCCTTTACCCTGCAGGAGATCGCCCAGATCGATCCCGCCAGCCTTAAGATCGGCATCCATATCGACGCGCTCAAGAGCCGTCTGAACTAGCATCCGAAAACGGAGATTCAAATACCCATGATTGCAAAGACCATTCGCACCTGTTTTCCGATCGCTGCGGCTGCCGTTTCCGACAAGGCCGAGGAGATCAACAAGCTCAACGTCTTCCCCGTACCCGACGGCGACACCGGCACCAACATGTCGCTCACGCTCGCCTCGGTGACCAAGGAGCTTTCCGCCCTTCCCGCCGATGCCGATATGGAGGCCATCGCCGGCGCCATCACCCACGGCTCCCTGATGGGTGCCCGCGGTAACTCCGGAGTCATCACCTCGCAGATTCTGCGCGGCGTGGCCGAGGGTCTTGTCTCTGCCGACGAGCCTATTACGTCCGCCAACATTGCCTTCGCCTTCCGTCGTGCCGTCAAGGTTGCCTTCCAGGCTGTCCGCAAGCCCATCGAGGGCACGATCCTCACGGTCCTGCGCGATGTCTCGACCAAGGCCGATGAGTGCGAGAAGAAGAAGTTCTCGGCCGAGGATGCGCTCGATGCTATCGTCGTCGAGGCGTACCAGTCCGTCGCCCGCACGCCCGACCTGCTGCCCGTTCTGAAGGAGAACGGCGTGGTCGACTCCGGCGCCTTTGGCTTCGCCATCTTCCTTGAGAACTTTGTGGCTGCAGCACTTGGCCGCAGCACCGTTGTCGAGGATTTCTCCGCCACGTTTGATTCCGCTGTCTCTGCCCGCGACGCGGCCCTTGGTCGCGTTGAGATCGAGGCCAACGACGATTGGGAGGGCTCGGAGTTCCGCTACTGCAACGAGTTCCTGTTTAAGGCCGACGCCCCGTTTGACGAGGACGAGTGCCTTAAGTTCCTGGGTTCCATGGGCGACTGCGAGCTTCTCGTGGGCGCCTATCCCGACTACAAGATCCATGTGCACTCCAACACCCCCAACCTGGTGCTCGAGCACATGCTGCAGCTCGGTCAGATCTATGAGGTCTTTATCCACAACATGGAGATGGAGGCCCACGACCGTACCGCCAAGATCCACGAGGATCAGGAAAAGGCCGCCGAGCCCGCCAAGGCGCTGGGCTTTGTCGCCGTTGCCGCCGGTTCCGGCGAGGCCGACATCCTCAAGTCCCTCGGCGTCGACGTGATCGTGTCCGGTGGCCAGACTATGAATCCCTCGACCGCCGACCTGCTGGGCGCGGTGGACCAGGTCAACGCGACCTCGGTCATCATCCTGCCCAACAACGGCAACATCCGCATGGCCGCTGAGGCTGCTGCTTCAGCCTGCACCGACAAGAAGGTCGCCGTCGTTCCCACCAAGACCGTCCCGCAGGCCTTCTCCGCGCTGTTCGCGGTCCTGCCCGATTCCGAGCTCGAGGATGCCGTCGCCGCCATGGTCGACGCCATCAGCGAGGTCCGCGATGGCGAGGTCACCCGCGCCGTGCGCGACTCCAGTGCCTCTGACGGTTCTCCGATTCACTCCGGTGACGTCATGGGTATCATCGCCGGCTCCATCGACGTGGTCGGTTCCGACGTGAAGCAGGTCACGCTCGACTGCATCAACCGCATGCAGGAGGAAGAGGAGGGCGACGCGCTGACGATTCTGGCCGGCGAGGAGCTGTCCGATGAGGCCTTCCAGGAGATCGTCGACGCTATCGAGGAGGCTCAGCCCGATCTGGAGATTGACGCCCATCGTGGCGAGCAGCCGCTCTATCCCGTGATCTTCTCGATCGAGTAGGCAACTGCCCATGTCCGAGCTGTGCTCCGTGCCGCGCGTCTCGGAGCGCTTTGCCCAGAGCAATGCGCTCGACGAGGATATCGCGCGACTCAAATATGTTTCGGGTAAACGTGAGGAGGCCCTTCGCCGTCTGGGAATTCGGACGGTGGGGGACCTCCTTCTCCATATCCCTCATCGATACCTCGACTTTACCCGTTCTTGGTCTATCGAGATGGCGCCCATCGGTACCGTGTGCACCATCATCGCCACGGTCGACCGTATCGTCCAAAAGCAGCCGCGTCCGCGCATGCAGGTGACCGAGGTCTCGCTTGTTGACGAGACGGGCGTGCTGCAGGTCGCCTTTTTCCGCCAGCCCTGGATTGCCCAGCAGCTTAAGCAGGGCGACCGCCTGGCCGTGATGGGCAAGGTCGAGTTTGCCTACGGCTTTAAGCAGATGGCCTCGCCGCACTTTGAAAAGCTCGAGGACGGGCGTGCCGCAGGCACCATCCTGCCGGTCCATTACGTGAGTGATGGCGTGAGCCAGGCGTGGATGCGCCGCATCGTAAGCGGCGCGCTCGAGGTCGTCGGCAATCCGTTCGATCCGATTCCCGCGCCGCTGCGCGCAAAGCGGAAGCTCATGAGCAATGCCCGCGCGCTTCGTTCGATTCACTTTCCCTCGAGTATGGCCGAGCGCGACATTGCGCGCCGCCGTTTGGCCTACGAGGAGTGCCTCTACCTGCAGCTGGCGCTGCGTCTGCGCAACGACGGCGGCCTGGTCGATGTGGTGCCCTATGCCCACACTGCGGGCGAGCATCTGGGCGCGCTTAAACAGGCCCTTCCGTTTTCGCTGAGCGACGAGCAGGAGGCCGCATTCCAAGACATCCTGCATGACATGTGCGATGGCGGGCGCGTGATGAACCGTCTGCTGCTGGGCGATGTCGGTACCGGTAAGACCGCCGTTGCCGCCTGCGCGCTGGCTGTGGCTGCCGATAGCGGCACGCAGGCCTGCGTTATGGCGCCCACGGGCGTGCTGGCGCGCCAATATGCCGATAAGACCGGCCCTCTGCTCTCGCAGGCCGGCATGTCCTGGGCACTTCTGACGGGTGCCACGCCGGCCGCAGAGCGCGAGCGCATCCATGCACAGCTGGAATCGGGCGAGCTTGACGTGCTCTTTGGCACCCACGCGGTTCTTTCGGATAACGTTGCGTTCAAGCATCTGTCGCTCGTGGTCATCGATGAACAGCACCGGTTTGGTGTGGGCCAACGCAACGCCCTGCGCGCGAAGGGGCCGGGTGCCGATCTGCTCGTTATGACGGCGACGCCCATCCCGCGTACGCTGGCGCTTTCGGTCTACGGCGATCTGGACACGAGCATCATTCGCCATCGGCCCGTCCCTGGTGCTGGCGTGACGACACGCGTGCTCACCGAGTCGAGCCGTGACCTCGCCTATGGCGCCATCCGCGAGGCGCATGAAAAGGGTCAGCAGGCCTACGTGATTTGTCCGCTCGTGGAGCCGAGTGACTCGGCCGATGAGCTGGAAGACGTGCCCGGTATTGCTCGCGACGACGAGGGCCGCGTAACCGTCCCCGTGCCGCTGCACGATACGGCAACCGAGCTCGACCGACTGCGTCTTGCGTTGCCGGGGCTTACCGTCGAGCGCCTGCACGGCCGCATGCCGGCGGGGGAGAAGGATCGTGTGATCGACGCCTTCAAGCGTGGCGAGATCGACGTGCTCGTCTCGACCACGGTGGTCGAGGTGGGCGTCGACGTGCCCAACGCCACCGTCATGGTCATCGAGAACGGTGAGCGCTTTGGGTTGGCTGCCCTGCACCAGCTGCGCGGTCGCGTGGGCCGTGGCAGCGTGTCGGGCACGTGCCTGGTCATGACGCACTCCAAGGGCAACGGTGGCGCTTCGGCAGCGCAAGATCGCCTGCAATCGCTCGAAAAAACCTCTGATGGCTTTACACTCGCCCAGATGGACCTGCGCCTGCGCCATGAGGGCGAAATCCTGGGGTACCGCCAGCACGGCGGTGTGACCCTGCGCTTTGTCGACCTGGATGCCGACGAGGAACTGATCGAGTGGGCCCATTTGGACGCGGTCGAGCTCTTGCGGTATGCTTGTACACTTGACTCCGTGGCGACGCGCCCCCTGCGCGACGCGGTCGCCATGCGTTATCGACATATTTTTAAGGAGGTCAGCGGAGGATGAGAATCATCGGCGGCGAATGGCGCGGTCGTAAGATCGAGGAGCCCCGTGGTCGCGATGTCACCCGCCCCACGACTGATCGCGTGCGCGAGTCGTGCGCATCTATGGTCATGTCGGCATTCGACTTCGATCTGGACGAGGTCCGCGTGCTGGACGCCTTTGGCGGCTCCGGTGCCTTAGGGTTAGAGATGCTCTCTCGTGGGGCCCGCTCGCTCACGACGTTTGAGATCGATCGCAACGCCGCGCGGCTCATTATCAAGAATATCGAGTCGCTCTGCCGCGACCGTGCGCGTTGGCGCGTGGTCACGGGCGACATGCTGGCGAGTGCCTCGCGCGGTCGTGTACCGGGCGGCCCCTTTGATCTGGTCCTGCTCGACCCGCCCTATGCTTTTGGTGCCGAGCCGGTCGAGGAACTGCTGCAGAACCTGGCTCAGCAGGGTTTACTTGCACCTGGCGCTTACGCCTTGTTTGAGCATGCCGCTGCCGATGCGGGCGCGCATCCGGCAGGCTTTGAGACTGTACGTGAGAAGCGCTACGGCATTACCTCGGTCGACCTGCTTCGTTGGGTCGGCGATAACGATGGCGAGGGCGATAACGCCGGCATCGATGCTGACAACAACGATGCCACGACGTTTCAGGAGGATGCTCATGAGTGACACCATCAACCGCGTGATCGTCCCGGGCACCTTTGATCCCATCACGTTTGGCCATATCGATGTGATCCGCCGCGCCCGCCGCATCTTTCCCAGCGTGATCGTCGCTGTTGCCGAGTCGCAGGGTAAAAACGGTGTGGGCACCACGTTTACGCTCGATGAGCGCGTGGCGCTGGCCCGAGAGGCGCTTGGTGATATCGACGGCGTCGAGGTCCTGCCCTTTACCGGCCTCTTGGTCGACTTCGCTCGCGAGCAGGGGGCGGGGGCCGTGGTCAAGGGCCTGCGCGCCATGACCGACTTTGAGTATGAGCTGCAGCAGGCCGACCTCAACTATCGCTTGGATAACGAGCTGGAGTCCATCTTTGTCATGAGCGCGCCGCAGTACGGCTATATCTCGAGCTCGGTTGTTCGCCAGATCGCCTCGCTCGGTAGTGACGTATCGACGTTTGTCCCGCCCAACGTGGTCGAAGCGCTCAAACATCGCTTTTCGTGACGTTTCTTATTGCCTGGTGGCATGTGGTAAACTAGCACGATGATATGTTACCTATGAAAGGAGACCGGATGCCGGGCGAGAATTTTCCTGGCGATAGGATCGTCAGCTTGGTCGATGAGCTCGAAGGGCTGATCGAGGAAGCCAAGCCGCCTTTCGGCAAGAACGCTCAGTTCAAGGTCATCGACGCCGACGTGTTCTTCAACATCCTCGACGAGATCCGCATGAGCTATCCCGAGGAGTGGCAGAAGTCCCGCCGTATCCTTAAGGAGCGCGAGGAGCTCATGGCTTCCGCCGCCGCTCAGGCCGATTCCATCATCGCTGACGCTCAGCAGCAGGCCCTCACCATTGCCGGTGAGCAGGAGATCGTCCGCCTTGCGCAGCAGCAGGCCGACGACATCCGCGATCGTGCCCAGCAGTACGAGCGCGAGACGCGTTATGCTGCCGAGGACTATGCAGAGCAGGTCTTTACGCACCTGGAGGAGAACCTTAAGAGCCTGACCGGCACCGTTACCCGTTGCCGTCAGCAGCTCAACGAGGGTGCCGCCCAACAGAATGGTCAGTGGTAATGGCTGAGTTCCCGAGCGTTACCGTCGATCTTTCCGAGCAGCTCGAGTTTCCTGGAGATTCGTATCCGCTGACCGGTAAGGTCGATGTCGCCACCTACACGGTGGGCGAGAAGGAGTACCAGCTTCAGGACGGCATCGACTACGACGTTGTCTTTACCAATGCCGGTACCGGTGTCTTGCTCACGGGCATGGTCCGCGCGCACGCCACCGGCGAGTGCGACCGTTGCCTGGAGCCCGCCTCGTTTGATATCGCCGGCGAGATCGAGGAGTTCTACCTCTTTGAGGAGCCCGAGGATCCCGAGGCCTACGAGGACGGCTACGAGCTCCTGGGTGAGGACCGTCTAGTCGATCTGGGTGAGCCCATCAATGACGCGGTCGTTATGGACACGCCGTTTGTAGTGCTCTGCAAGCCCGATTGCCGTGGTCTGTGCCCCACATGCGGTTGCAATCTCAACGTCGAGCAATGCGATTGCGCCGCCCAGGCAGAGGCGGAATGGGCCGCTGCCACGGAAAATCCATTTGCAGCATTGAAGAATCTCAAGCTCGATGAGTAAAACTGTGGTAGTATCGCTACTTGCGCGTAATCGCCACACTGGATAGTTCATAAGGAAGGTCACTATGCCCGTACCTAAACAAAAGCAGGGTCGTATCCGCACTCACACCCGTCGTTCCGCCAACATGAAGATCTCGGCTGCGGCTCAGTCCACGTGCCCCCGTTGCGGCGCTGTCAAGCTTCCGCACCACGTGTGCCCCAGCTGCGGTTTCTACAAGGACCGCGAGGTTATCGTTACCGAGTAACGGTATACTCTGGATGCGATGCCGTTCCAAATGGAACCACAATGGCCGGCTCAATGAGTCGGCCATTTTTATATAAGGAGCATGTATATGAGTAACGTTCGCGTTTGTGTAGACGTTGTGGGTGGAGACGAGAAACCTCAGGTCGTTCTCGATGGTATCGAGGCTGCACTTGCCGCCGATCCCGATATCGAGGTCTTGGCAGCTGGTCCCGCCGAAATCGTCAATCCCTTTGCAGCTTCCCATGCACGTGTTGAGGCCCTTGAGGCGCCTGACGTTATCGCCATGGATGACGATCCCATTCGCGCCGTGATGACCAAGCGTAAGTCGTCGATCGTGCTTTCTTGCCGCGCCATTAAGAAGGGCAACGCGGATGCGTTCTTCTCCGCCGGCTCCACCGGTGCCATGACCGCCGCCGCCACCGCCTATGTGACGCCGTTTAGGTATCAGGCCGAAGGCAAGAAGCAGCCGGTGCGCCCCTGTCTGACCAATGCGCTGCCCAATCGCGCCGGCGGTCTGACGGTGCTGTGCGACATGGGTGCCAACCCCGATGTGGAGGTCGATGACATGGTGCGTTTTGCCCAGATGGGTAGCGCCTATGCCCGCGTCGTCCTGGGCATCGAGCATCCTCGCGTGGGCCTGCTTGCCAACGGCACCGAGGATGAGAAGGGCTCCAACTTTACCAAGGCCTGTTTCCCTGCTATGAAGGCCGCCGTTCCCGGCTTTGTTGGTAACTGCGAGGGCACCGACCTCACCTCAGGTAACTTCGATGTCGTCGTTGCCGATGGCATGTCGGGTAATATCGCTCTCAAAGCTACCGAGGGCGCTGCCAAGTTTTTGCTGCAGGAGCTCAAGGGCGCCTTTATGGCCTCGCTCGGCACCAAGATCGCCGCGCTGCTCATTAAAAAGCAGATGCGCGAGATTAAGGCCAAGCTCTCTGGCGACGCCAAGGGCGGCGCGATTCTTCTGGGCCTGCGCGGCGTGGTCCTGATCGGCCATGGTGCCACCTCAGTCGAGGCTGTCAAAAACGGTACGCTCGCGGCGGCCGAAGCCGTGCGCGCCGGGCTGGTCGAGAATGTCGCCAACTCTATGGATGGTATCGTTTTATAAGAGCGAGTTAGAGCGCTGTTATGTGCTTCGCGGTGCACGCCGTGGGGTAGAATCAGAACCGTGTCTTGGTACCGCCCGGGCGGTACCATTCTTTTGGTATTCATGCACTATGAGAGGAAGCGCTATGGACCGCTCCGAAATCTTCGACAAGATCGCCGAGGTCGCTGCTGACGTTCTGGGCGTCGATGTTGCCGAAATTAGCGAGGAGACCACCTTTGACGACCTCGATGCCAACTCGCTCGAGCGCCTGCAGCTGGTTACGGCTATCGAGGACGAGTTCAACCTCGAGATCGATGACGAGACCCTGCTCTCGCTCAACTCTGTCGCCGACGCCGTCGACGCTATCGAAGCTGCCAAGGAGGCCTAAGTCTTGGCTTTATCCGACCGACTTACGCGCGCCCAGGAAATCCTGGGCCACGAGTTCAACAATAAGGTGCTGCTGCGCGCGGCGCTTACGCATCCCTCGGCAGTCGAGGGCCAGCCGGTTTCTGCCAGCTATGAGCGCCTTGAGTTCTTGGGCGATTCCATTTTGGGCGCTGTGGTCGCACGCTCCCTGTTTGAGTCCTATCCGGAGTTTGACGAGGGCAAGCTCACGCGCCTGAAGGTGTCGCTTGTCTCGGGCGCTACGCTGTCCGAGGTTTCTCACGAGCTGGGCATTGACGACATCATCATCTTTGGTGCCTCCGAGACCGGTACCGGTGCGCGCGGCCTGCATTCGGCCCTCGAGAACGTCTATGAGTCGCTCGTGGGCGCGCTGTACCTGGATGCCGGCTGGGATGCGGCGGCGGAGTTCATTCACCGTACACTTAAGCCGCATTTGGCTTCCGAGCGTGCCGAGCATCCTGCGAACCCCAAGTCGTTTTTGCAGGAGTGCGTGCAAGCCGACGGTCACGAACCTCCGGCGTACAAGCTCGTTGGCTCCGAGGGCCCGGCGCATGCGCCCACCTTTACCGCTGTGGTTTTGATCGATGGTATTCGCCAGGGTCGCGGTTCCGGTTCCTCTAAGAAGGAAGCCGAGGGAGCCGCCGCGCTTGAGGCGCTCGACCGTATGGGTTACACCACCAACGGCGTGATTCTCAATAAGAAGCACGTGTAAGCGAGGAACCGTGTATCTCAAGTCCCTCACGCTCAAAGGGTTCAAGTCGTTTGCCGACCGCGCCCATATGACGTTTGAGCCGGGCCTGACCGTCATCGTCGGTCCCAACGGCTCGGGAAAATCGAACATCTCCGACTCCATCCTGTGGGTCCTGGGCGAGCAGAGCGCCAAGCAGTTGCGCGGCCAGGCCATGGAGGATGTCATTTTCTCGGGCTCGTCAGCGCGCAAGCCGGTGGGTGTCGCCGAGGTCACGCTTGTGCTCGATAACTCGGACCATATGCTGCCCGTCGATTTTGACGAGGTCGCCATCACCCGTCGTATGTATCGCTCGGGCGAAAGCGAGTACCTCATCAACTCGAGCCCGTGCCGCCTGATGGACATTCAGGACATCTTGCACGATTCGGGCCTGGGCAAGGATACGCATTCCATCATCAGCCAGGGCAAGCTCGACGCCATTTTGCAGAGCCGCCCCGAGGAGCGCCGCGCCCTCATCGAGGAGGCCGCCGGCATCTCCAAGCACAAGCGCCGCAAGGAGCGTGCGCTCAAAAAGATTAAGTCGATGGACGAGCACCTGACGCGTGCCCGCGACATCAATAAGGAAATCGCCCGTCAGCTGCGACCGCTGGAGCGTCAGGTCGATCGTGCGCGCAAGTACAAAGAGTTGTCCTCGCGCGCGAACGAGCTTACGCAGATGCTGGCCGTCGATGAGCTGCGTTCGCTGCAGTCGCAGTGGAACGACCTGGAGAGCCGCTCCAAGGAGGGCGCGGCCGAGCTTGAGCTTGCGCAGTACCGCTTGGGCGAAAAGGAGCGCGAGCTCGAGAAGCTCCAGGTCATGCTCGAGGAAAAGGGCCTGTTTGTGGGCGACCTGGGCGAGCAACGCCGCCATATGCAAGATGTGGTCGGCCGCATTAACTCCGACATGCGCCTGCTCGAAGAAAAGGGCCACAACATGGTGTCGCGCCTGTCTGACATGCGCGGTCAGATTTCGAGCTCCGAGCATCAGCGTCGTCGCGTGGTCGAGGAGCTTGAGGACGCGCGTGCGCAGCTTGAGGAAGTGACCGGTGCGCATATGCAGGCCCAGGAGGACGTTGACGCCGCTGGTCCTGCCGCCGCCGAGCTCCACGAGCGGCGCGTGGCGCTCGACAATCAGATTTCGAAGCTTACGCGCGAACAACGCGATGTGCAGCGCGTAGCCGATAACGCCGCGCTCGAGCTCGCCAAGGTGAAGGATTCCTTGAGCAATGCCGAGGTCGAGGACAACATGTATGCCTCGCGCCTGGAGCAGATCGATGAACAGCTCGAGGAGGTTACAGCATCGCTTGATAGCCGTCGCGACCGTGCTGAGGAGCTTGAGAGTGCCCTTGAGGAAGCGCGCCAGGCTCAGGTCGATGCGCGTGAGGCCACCGAGACGGCACGCGCGGCCCTGAAGGACCTGCGTGCCCGTGAGAGCGAGGCACGCAACAAGTTATCCGAGGTGCGCTCGGAGCTTGCCAGCCAAAAGAAACTCGATGCCCGCATGGCCGACAGCTCGCCGCTCGTGAGCCGTCTGGTGGGTGCACTGGGCGACGATGTCTTGGGTCGTCTGGGCGACGTGCTGGAGGCCCCGCGCGAGCTTGAGGGCCTGGTTGAGCAATTGCTCGCCGGCGATATCGATGCGCTGCTGTTTGATGACGCCGCCACGCTTGAGCGTGCCGGTCGTGCGGCTCTGGACCAAAAGAAGGCCTCGGGCGAGGCACTGCTGGTGGCGCGCGGCGTGAGCGGCTCTACCGCCGCTGAGGGCGCCTCCGGTACCCGTCTGGTTGATCGTCTGTCCGTGCGCGCAGGCTACGGTCCCGTCGTCGAGGCGCTGCTCGGCGGCTATTACGTCGTTGACGATCTTGCTGCCGCGCTGTCGGCGCCGGTCGTTGAAGGCGTGACTTACGTGACCCCCGATGGCGCCCGCGTCGCCTGCGGCGGCCTGGTGCGCGTGGGGCTTGATGCCGGTGAGGCTTCGGGCGCCTTGGAGCGTAAGCGTCGCATTCGCGAGCTCGAGGGCCTGGAGCCCGATTTGGCCGCTACGTTCGAGCATGTTTCGGATCAGGTCATCGAGGCCAATGCGGCCGTCGAGGAGGCACGTGCCGCCGAGGGCGATGCCGCCGGCGAGATTGCCCGCCTTGAGGGCGAGCGCCGCTCGCTCCTGTCCGAGATCGGCCGCCTTGAGCAGAGTGCCAACAACGCCGAGGTCGAGCGCGTTCGCATTTCCAAGCGCCGTGAGCAGGCTGCCGAGGCCGTCCACGCCGCACGTCCGCGTGTCGATGAGCTCACCCGTTCGCGTGACGAGGCCCGTGCGCAGGCAAGCGACCTGGGACTTCAGATTGCCGAGGCCAATGACGAGCTCGATCGCGTACGTCACGACGACTCCGAGGCCGCCGGCAGGCTCGCCGACGCCAAGGTTCGCCTGGCCCAGACGAGCGAGCGCCTGCGTTCGCTGAAGGGTCGCGTGCCCGATCTGGAGCATCGCCTGGAGGGCATCGATCGTCGCATCCGTGGAACGCGACAGGCCTCGCGCTCGCTTGAGTTGCTGCGCCTGCGTGTCGATCCCATGCATGAGCGCTATTCGGCTCTGCTGGAGCGTGCCTCGGACTGGGCGGCACGCCTGCGTGATCAGGCTTCGCTCGAGGAGGCGGACTCGGCTTCGCTCAAGAAGACCATCGAGGACGCCAAGGCCGAGGTCGCTCGCGCCAAGGAGAAGGTCAACACCGCCACCGCAACGCAAAACGAGTTCAAAGTCGCACGCGGCAAGCTCGAGGTGCAGGTCGAGGCTGCGATCAAGGCCATTACCGCCGATGGCACCACGGTGCTCGAGGAAGCGCTCATGCTGCCGGCACCCACCGATCGTGACGCCGCCGAGCGCGAGCTCAACCAGCTCGTGCGCCAGATCAACAACTTGGGTCCCGTAAACCAAGTTGCCATGGAGGAGTACGAGCAGCTCAAGCGACGTGCCGACTACATCGAGGAGCAGCTGGCCGATCTGGAGAGCGCGCGCAAGGCGCTCACCAAGATCACCGTGGCGATCGACCGCAAGATGCGCAAGGCGTTCCTCGTGACCTTTGAGAAGGTCGATGCGAACTTCCGCGAGATCTTCGCCATGCTCTTCCCGGGCGGTCAGGCCCATCTTGAGATGACCGACCCCGAGCATCCGGCCGAGACGGGTATCGAGGTCGTGGCGCAGCCGCGTGGCAAGCGCATCACCAAGATGATGCTCATGTCGGGCGGCGAGAAGAGCCTGACGGCGCTCGCCCTGCTCTTTGCCGTATACCGCACGCGCACGGTGCCGTTCTATGTGCTGGATGAGGTCGAGGCGGCGCTCGACGACGCCAACCTGTCCAAGCTCATCGGCGCCCTCGATGTGCTGCGTTCCGATACGCAGCTCTTGGTAATCTCGCATCAGCGCCGTACTATGGAGGACGCCGACGTTCTCTACGGCGTCTCGATGCAAGCCGACGGCGTCAGTCGCGTCGTCTCGCAAAAACTCGATCGCGAAACCGGAAAGGTCGTGAATGCATAATGGGATTCTTTGACGCTCTCTCGCGCGGACTTGAGCGCAGCCGCGAGGCCCTCAACGAGGTCTTTTACTTTGGCGGTGAGGTCGACGAGGATTTTTGGGAGGACCTTGAGGACACCCTTGTCATGGGTGACATGGGTGCCGAGGTCGCCATTCAGGTCTCCGATGACTTGCGCGATGCCGCGGCCAAGAAAAACCTTAAGACCGCCCCGCAGCTTCGCCGCACCCTGGCCGAGCAGCTCGAGGGCCACTTTGTGCCTGTTGAGCGCGATCCGTTCTCCGATACACCGAGCTGCGTGCTGTTTGTCGGTATCAACGGTGCCGGCAAGACCACCACGGTCGGTAAGATCGCGAGCGCCATGTCCGCCCGCGGCAAGAACGTCGTGATCGGTTCTGCCGATACGTTCCGCGCTGCCGCCATCGAGCAGCTCGATGTGTGGGGCCAGCGCGCTAGCGTCCCCGTCATTAAGCGCGACCGTGGCTCCGATCCGGCGAGCGTGTGCTATGACGTGCTCGACGAGGCCGACAAGCGCGGCAGCGACCTGGTGCTTATCGATACCGCCGGCCGTCTACACACGAGCCCAGAGCTCATGCGCGAGCTTGCCAAGGTGGTCAACGTGACGCGTAAGCGCGCCGCCAATATGGCCGCCGGCCCCATGCCCGTCTCAGTTGTGCTCGTGATCGATGCCGCCACCGGCCAGAACGGTCTGAACCAGGCGCTCGAGTTTAACGAGGCACTGGGCCTGGACGGTATTATCATGACTAAGCTCGACGGCACGGCTAAGGGCGGTATCGCCATGGCCGTGGCCGAGAAGCTCAAGCTCCCGATCCTGCGCGTGGGCGTGGGCGAGCAGGTCGATGACCTGCAGGAGTTCAATGCCAAAGATTTCTGCCGCGCCCTGGTGGGCGAGTCCAATTAAGGAGTGACTAGTGTTTGATTCCCTGAGCGATCGCCTCAACGACACATTTGACCGCCTGCGTGGCAAGGGCAAGCTGACCGAGGCCGATATCACCTCGGCCATGCGCGACATCCGTATGGCGCTGTTAGAGGCGGATGTCAACTTCAAGGTCGTCAAGGAGTTCGTCGCCAAGACCAAGGAGCGCTGCATGACCGCCGAGGTCATGGAGTCGCTGTCGCCAGCGCAAAACGTCGTCAAGATCGTGCTCGACGAGCTCACCGAGATGCTTGGCTCAACCGAGAGCAAGCTCGTCTTTAGCAACCGTATTCCCAATGTCATCATGCTCGTGGGCCTGCAGGGCTCCGGTAAGACCACGGCGGCCGTAAAGCTGGCCTACCTGCTCAAGAAGCAGGGCCGCTCGCCGCTGCTCGCCGCGTGCGACGTCTACCGTCCCGCCGCTGCCGACCAGCTTGCCACGCTCGGCGGCGAGATTGGCGTACCGGTCTTTCGCGGCGACGGTGCGCACCCGGTTGATATCGCCAAGGGCGCCATCCAAGAGGCCGTCGATCACCTGCGTGACGTGGTCATCGTCGATACCGCCGGTCGTCTTCAGATCGACGAGCAGATGATGCAGGAGGCCGTCGACATCAAGAAGGCCGTCAAGCCCGACCAGGTGCTGATGGTCGTCGACGCCATGACCGGCCAGGACATCGTCAACGTCGTCTCGACCTTCGCCGATCGCACCGACTTTGACGGTGTGATCATCTCCAAGCTCGATGGCGATGCCCGTGGCGGCGGCGCGCTTTCCGTGCGCCAGGTGACCGGCAAGCCCATCAAGTTCGTGAGCATGGGCGAGAAGCCCGATTCGCTGGAGCCGTTCTATCCCGATCGTATGGCCAAGCGCATTCTGGGTATGGGCGACGTTGTCGGCATTATTGAGAAGGCCCAGGAGGCGGCCGACGCCGAGCAGCTCGAGGCTGCCGAGCGCATGCTGCGCGAGGGCTTCACCATGAATGACATGCTCGACCAGATGAAGGCCGTCAAGAAGATGGGCGGCATGAAGGGCATCCTGGGCATGCTCCCCGGCGGCCAGCGTGCGCTCAACCAGATGGGCGGCAACCTGGACGAGGGCATCTTCGACAAGAACGAGGCCATCATCATGTCGATGACCAAGGAGGAGCGCCTTCGCCCCTCCATCATCAACGGTCAGCGCCGTGCCCGCATTGCCAAGGGCGCCGGCGTGACCCCCACCGAGGTCAATAGCCTTATGAAGCAGTGGGGCGAGATGAACAAGATGATGGGCCGCATGCGCACGATGGCCAATCAGGCGCAGGCCGGCGGCAAGAAGGGCAAGAAGGGTAAGAAGGGCAAAAAGATGCGCATGCCCAATATTCCCGGTCTGGATGCCATGGGGCTGGGCGGCATGGGCGGCCTGGGAACGGGCGGCCCCAAGTCCGATATGGACCTGCTGCGCCAGATGGAAGCGCAGATGCGTAATAAGAAATAGAGCTCTAATTCCAGTTTGATATGGCAAAGGCCACTCGGAAGCTGCCGGGTGGCCTTTGTTGTTGGCTTTGATTGTTGGGTTGCGTTCAGCGTCGCGCCCCGAGCTCGCGGTGTCGTGCCGTTAGTGGCAGCCACAGCCCTCGTGGCCCTCGTGCTCGTGATGGTCGTGGCAGCTGCAGGACTCGCCGTGTTCGTGGGCGTGGCCGTGGTCATGGCCGTGGCAGCCGCATGTGGCCTCGCCGTTCTGTGCGAGCGTGCCGGCAATAAGGGCTTCGACGCAAGCGTCGCAGCTGCCCTGGGCACCTGCGTATACCGTGATGCCGGCTTGGGCAAGCGCGTTGATGGCGCCACCGCCGATGCCGCCGCAGATGAGCGTGTCCACACCGCCGTTGGCGAGCAGGCCCGCCAGGGCGCCGTGGCCGGTGCCGCCGGTGCCCACGACCTGCTCGTTGAGCACCTTGCCGTCCTGAATGTCGTAGATCTTGAACTGCTCGCTGCGGCCAAAGTGCATAAAGATGTTGCCGTTGTCGTACGTCGTTGCCACCCTCATGGTGCCGACCTCCTTTGCTGGCCATGCGGCCGTCGTCGAGGCGATGGGGGAGTACGCGATATTGCCGCCCTCGATGACGAGCGCTCGTCCGTTGACCAGCGCATCGGCCACCTTGCGATGCGCGCGGCTGCAAATGGCCGCCACCGTTGCACGGGCGATGCCCATGTGTTGGGCGACTGCCTCTTGGTTAAGGCCTTCCAAGTCGCACAGGCGCAGCACCTCGAGCTCGTCGACTGTCATATCGATGGCATCGCCGCTCGCCAGGCCATCGGGGGTGAAGCCGCGGTATTCGGGGATGATCCCGACGCGGCGCAGTTTTTCGCGTCTTCCTGCCATGCACACTCCTTATCTGACATATGTCAACAATAGGATAACGCGTTAGTCGTTGGGCGCAAGGCATTTCTGGCATATGTCAGAAAAAGGCTAAGATGCCTCGTTGCCGCTTGCGGAGCCGCGCTGCCGTGCATTGCGTGTGCCGGACTAAGTGTCCAATTCGACACTTGCGCGCCTGGGCTACAATAAATCTCGCTTATAGGCGACTGACAGGAGGGTCAATGAGCAAAGCTGATCAGCAGTTTGTAACCATGTGCCGCGATATCTTGGATCATGGCACCACCACCGAGGGCCAAAAGGTCCGTCCGGTGTGGGAGGACGGCACCCCTGCCTATACCATTAAAAACTTTGGTGTCACGGCGCGCTATGATCTGCGCGAGGAGTTCCCCGCGCTCACCCTGCGTCGTACGGCGCTTAAGTCTGCCATGGACGAGATTCTGTGGATCTATCAAAAGAAGTCCAATAACGTGCATGATCTCAACAGCCATATCTGGGATGAGTGGGCCGATGAGACCGGTTCCATCGGTAAAGCCTACGGCTATCAGATTGGTCAGAAGAGCCATTACGCCGAGGGCGACTTCGACCAGATGGACCGTGTGCTGTACGACCTTAAGCACACGCCGTATAGTCGCCGCATTATGACCAATACGTACGTGTTTAGCGATCTGTCCGAGATGCACCTTTATCCGTGCGCCTATAGCGTGACCTATAACGTGACGCAGCGTCCTCAGGACGACAAGCCGACGCTCAACATGATTCTCAACCAGCGCAGCCAGGACATTTTGGCCGCGAACAACTGGAACGTGTGCCAGTACGCCATTTTGCTGATGATGGTCGCGCAGTCGGTCGATATGATTCCCGGTGAGCTGTTGCACGTGATCGCCGACGCCCATGTCTATGATCGTCATGTCGATATCGTCCGCGAGCTTATCGAGCGTCCGCAGTTTGCGGCACCCAAGGTAACGCTCAACCCCGATGTGCATGACTTCTATGCGTTTACGACCGATGACCTGATCGTCGAGGGCTATGAGCACGGCCCGCAGGTCAAGAACATTCCCATTGCGGTGTAGGTGGTGCTCATGACGTGTAAGCTATCTGCTATCGTCGCCGTGTGTGACGATTGGGGCATTGGGTGCGAGGGCGACATGGTGGTGTCCAATCGCGCCGATATGCGCCATTTTGTGGCCTGCACCAAGGGCTGCCCGGTTATCATGGGACGCAAGACCCTGCTGAGTTTTCCCGGCGGGCGTCCGCTCAAGAACCGCCGCAATATCGTTCTCACCCGCGACGAGAGCTTTGCCCCCGAGGGCGTCAACGTGGTGCATAGTATCGACGAGGCGCTCGCCGCGGTTGCCGATGAGCCCGTTGCCTGGGTGATCGGTGGCGGCGATGTCTATCGGCAGTTTTTGCCGTACTGCGTCGAGGCCGAAGTCACGCACAACCACTGCGTGCATGTTGCGGATACGTACTTTTCCGATTTGGAAGCCGATCCCGCGTGGGAGATTGCGCAGCGTAGCGGGGTCGCGACGATTGTCTCCGGTGAGGGCGACGAGGGTGTCGATTATGAGTTCGTGACGTATCGTCGCATCGAGGCGTAAAACCGATTATCCCTTCGGTATTATCGGGTTGAAATGAATGACGGGGCGGCGCATGGCGTTGCCCCGATATTTGTATAGGTGCTGCAAAGAAAGGTGCGGGCTGGCTGCTATGACTGATGCCGTTGAGGTTCTGCGAATTGATTCGCTCGAGGACGAGCGGCTCGATGCCTACGTGCGACTGACCGAGCGCGAGTTGCGCTGCGTGTTGGAGCCGCAAAAGGGCATCTTTATCGCCGAGAGTGCCAAGGTTATCGAGCGCGCTGTGCGCGCCGGATACCAGCCGGTGAGCTTTCTTTTGGGCGAACGCTGGCTCGACCAGATGATGCCGCTGTTCGAGCGCCTGGTTGTGCGCGAGGGCGCGGGTCCGGTTCCTGTGTTCGTTGCCTCCATGGAGCTCATGGAGCAGCTGACGGGCTTCAATGTGACGCGCGGTGCGCTCGCGGCATTCCGTCGTCCACGCCAGATTCCGGTAGCCGAGTTCTTGGGTGGCGTCGTCGAGGCGGCGGGGGAGCGTCCGGTGCGCGTGTGCGTGCTCGAGGGCATTGTCGATCACACCAATGTTGGCGCGATTTTCCGCTCGGCTGCCGCATTGAACGTTGACGGTATTTTGGTCAGCCCGACGTGCTGCGATCCACTGTATCGTCGCTCGGCCCGCGTGAGCATGGGCACCGTGTTTCAGGTGCCGTGGACGCGCATTGGCAGCGAGGCTCGTGTGTGGCCGCATGATGGTCTGAGCGCGTTGCACGATGCCGGTTTTTCGTGTGCCGCTATGGCGTTGACGGACGACTCTGTTTCGCTTGATGATCCTGTACTGCGGAAGATTGATCGCTTGGCGATTTTTATGGGCACCGAGGGTGCCGGCTTGGGCGCCAAGACCATTGCCGGCTGTGACCACGCGGTGCGCATTCCGATGGCGCACGGGGTCGATTCGCTCAACGTGGCCGCGGCGAGCGCCGTCGCCTTTTGGCAGCTGTGCCCGCACGTGAGCAATGAGTATCACTACCAGCCGGGTTTGTATCACTAGGCAGATATTTTGCACTGGGCTCTGATTCGGGGTGTTTCGGTCGACGCCGGTCGGTGCTAAGCTGGTATTTGCTTTGGTCTTAAATTGCCGTTTTGTTGTTTAACATACGTTGGCGGGGAGGGCGTGTGGCTAAGAAATCTACGGCTATCGATGTAACGCAGGGTGTCATTTGGCAACAGCTGCTGTCGCTGTGCGTTCCCATCTTTTTTAGTTCGTTTTTTCAGCAGGCCTACACGCTTATCGGTACGTATATCGTTGGCCAGTTTGGCGGCAAGCTCGCGCTGGGTGGCATTCAAGCCACGATGGTGCTCACCGAGCTCTGCATTGGCTTTTGCGTTGGCGTCGGCGCCGGCTGCGCGGTCATTACCGGTCAGTATTTTGGCCAGCACGATGATGAGCGACTGAGTCGTTCGGTCCATACAGCCATGACGCTCGCGCTGGTGGGCGGTATCGCTTTCTCGATTCTTGGCATAGTGTTCGTTGAGCCCATGCTGGTGCTTATGAACACGCCGCATGAACTATTGGCCGAGGGCGTGGCCTATGCTCGCTGTTATTTTGCCGCGATGGTTGCGGCACTGCTGCTAAATATGGGAACCGCACTGCTGCGTGCCGTGGGCGACACGCGCGGGCCCGCCGTGATCATTGCCTCTGGCTGCCTTGTTAACGTGGTGCTGGATATCATCTTTGTCGCTGTGTTGCATATGGAGGCGCTGGGCTGCGGCATCGCAGTGGCGCTGACCATTTGCTCCAATGCAACGATGATCGTGTTGCGCATGATGCGCGCTCCGGGTGCATGGCGTCTTTCGCTGTCTAAGCTCGGTATCGATCGCGGTATTTGCAAGAGTATGATCTCGTGTGGTCTGCCACTCGGTTTTCAATCGGCTGCCTATTCGATCTCGAACGTGCTGATCCAGGTGTCGGTTAATTCGTTTGGCGCCGATGTCACGACTGCTTGGGGTCTATCTGGGCGCCTGGATGGCATTATCTGGATGGTGACCGAGGCGCTCGGCGTATCGATCACTACGTTCTCGGCGCAGAACTTTGGCGCGCGTAACTACGAGCGCATGCGCAAGGGCTACCATACGTCGCTCGTGCTGTCGTTTATGCTCATTGGTGGCCTGTCTGCCGTGCTGCTGGGGTTTTCGGGCCCGCTGTCGCGTTTGTTTGTCGACGATGCTTCGATTTCGGCGTACACCACGACTATCCTCCATTTCATTGCGCCGTTCTATGCGATCTTCTCGATTATCGAAAACGCGTCGGGTTCCATTCGCGGTGCCGGCGTGAGCTTGCAGCCCATGCTGCTCACCATCTTTGGCACTGTCGTGCTCAGGGTGATCTGGGTGTTTGCGATTATGCCGTTCGATCCGTCGCTTGAGCACCTGCTGCTTGTCTACCCCGTAACCTGGGTAATCACCGCAACCATGTTCATCGTCTACCATCACAGCGGAAACTGGCTCGGCCGCGCCACCGCCTAGCCATTCGGGACGTCCCCAATGGCTAGTATTCGATGCCTTGGCGGGCTAGGAGTCCTTCGTCGAAGTAGTGTTTGATGGGGCGCATTTCGGTGACAAGGTCGGCGAGGTTCGCGAGGGGCAGCAAGCCCCGGCCGGTGAGCACGAGCTCCGTGGTGGCGGGCTTTATCGCGATCAGCGCTTCGACATCCTCGCGCGTCACGAAGCAGCCGTCGTCTTGCCCTTGCCGTCGCCTGTATAGATTTGAACCTTGCCGACTTACAGTGATGCCATCTCTGTCCTTTCGTGCCCGGCGTCGGTTTATCGTCGCTCGGGTTGGGTATTCTAGAAACCATTATCAACCCCAGTAGATGGAGTTCAAGCAGATGGAGATGGATGACAACAAGCGTAGACGGAATATGATCCTCTACGTGCTCATCGCCTTCGTCGTCTACCTCGTGCTCTCGACCGTTCTGTTCCCCAACATCGGTCACACGCAGCAGATTACGAAGACCGATTACTCGACGTTTGTCAAAGCACTCGATAAGAAGAGTGTCGACAAGGTCGAGTACAACACGGACGATTACTCGATTTATTACACCAAGAAGGGCGAGGACGAGAATATCGCCTATAAGACGACCGGTGTGCCGAACGATGCGGGCTTTACCGATCGCGTGCTTGAGTCTGGCGCTTCGCTGGAGTCGGTCGTTCCCGATAAAAACTCGGGTTTGATGACCTACTACCTGCTCACACTCATTCTTCCCATGGCGATTTTCTTCCTCATCGGTTGGTGGCTCAACCGCCGCATGAAGAAGGCTATGGGCGATGACGGCCCGTCGATGAACTTTGGCGGCGGCGGTTTTGGCGGCGGCGGGCTGGGTAAGTCCGGCGCGCGCGTGATCGCCTCCAAGGACGTGGGCGTGACCTTTAAGGACGTCGCTGGCCAGGAAGAGGCCAAGGAATCCCTCAAGGAGGTCGTCGATTTTCTGGAGAAGCCGCAGCGCTACGAGGAGATTGGCGCCAAGCTGCCGCGCGGTGCTCTCCTTGTTGGCCCTCCGGGTACCGGTAAGACCCTGCTTGCCAAGGCTGTTGCCGGCGAGGCCGGTGTTCCGTTCTTTAGCATTTCGGGCTCTGAGTTCGTTGAGATGTTTGTTGGTCGCGGCGCTGCTAAGGTTCGTGACCTGTTTAAGCAGGCCAAGGAAAAGGCCCCGTGCATCGTCTTTATCGACGAGATCGATACCATTGGTAAGAAGCGCGATGGCGGCGGCTTTAGCGGCAACGACGAGCGCGAGCAGACGCTCAATCAGTTGCTGACCGAGATGGATGGCTTCGATAACCACAAGGGTATCGTTGTCCTCGCTGCCACCAACCGCCCCGACAGTCTCGATCCCGCTCTACTGCGCCCCGGTCGTTTTGACCGCCGCATCCCCGTCGAGCTGCCCGATCTGACCGGCCGCAAGAACATCCTCGAGCTGCATGCCAAGAGCGTGAAGACCGAGCCGCCGATCGACCTGACCGCGATTGCCCGCGCCACGCCCGGTGCCTCGGGCGCCGACCTGGCCAATATCATCAACGAGGGCGCCCTGCGCGCCGTTCGCGAGGGTCGCAAGCGTGCAACCCAGGACGACTTCGAGGAGTCGGTGGAGGTCGTCATTGCCGGCCAACAGCGTAAGTCCACGGTGCTGTCCGACCACGAGAAGCAGGTCGTTTCTTATCACGAGATCGGCCATGCCATCGTTGCCGCTCGCCAGAAGGGCTCTGCGCCGGTCACGAAGATCACCATCGTGCCGCGCACGAGCGGTGCTCTTGGTTATACCATGCAGGTCGAGGAGGACGAGCGCTTCCTGACGACGCGCCAGGAGGTCTTGGACAAGCTCACTGTCTATTGCGGTGGCCGCGCAGCCGAGGAGCTCATCTTTGGAGAGATGACGACCGGCGCCGCCAACGACATCGAGCAGGCCACCAAGCTCGCCCGTAATATGGTGACGCGCTTTGGTATGTCCGACGAGTTTGGCATGATGGCGCTCGGTACCGTGCAGAACGCGTATCTCAATCAGGACACGTCGCTCACCTGCGCCCCCGGTACGGCCGAGCGCGTGGACGCGATTGTCGCCAAGCTGATCGAGGATGCGCACGACCGCGCTTTGCAGATTCTGAAGGAGAACAAGTTTAAGCTCCACGAGCTGGCTCGTTATCTGTATAAGAAGGAGACCATCACGGGCGAGGAGTTCATGAATCTCCTCACGCGCGAGAACCCGCTGATGCCCAAGCAGCAGTAACGCCGCGGCCGAGCCAGTAAACGCCGACGCCCCATTTGAGCAGCTTTCTCAAATGGGGCGTTTTGCTTGAGAGGGATGGAAATGAAGATCGTGGTGAGCGCCTGCTTGATGGGCGAGAGCTGCAAGTATAACGGGCTCGATAACTACCACCGCGCGTTGGTCGAGGCTTGCGAGCGCACGGGGACCGAGGTCCTCCTCGTGTGCCCCGAGGTCTTTGGCGGCCTGCTCACGCCGCGCAAGCCGTCCGAGATTGTGAACGGCGAGGTTCGTACCTGCGAGGGCATCTCGGTTGATCGTGAATTTCGCCTGGGTGCCCAACGTGCGCTCGATATGTGCGAGCAGGCAGGCGGACCGGAAGAGATAGTCGCGTGCATCCTTCAGGACCGCAGCCCCTCGTGCGGTGCGGGTCACATCTACGACGGCACCTTTAGCAGTACGCTCACCGCGGGCAACGGTGTTTTCGTCGACCTGCTCCTGCGCCACGGCTACCGTGTGATCCCGGCAAGCGAGTTCGACCCCAGCATGCTGGAGCAATAAAAAACCACCACAAGGGCACTGCTCCCTTGTGGTGGTTTTGGCCTGGGTCTAGAGCGTGTGGCCGTAGGCGTCGGCGGCCTTGATGGCGGCGGCGAATTTTTCGTCGGTGAAGGGCTCGGGGTTTCCCTGCTTCCACTCGTTGGTGGCGTGGGCATACTCACACAGCGCCGGAATGTCGGCCTCGGTAAGGCCGACCTGCTCAAGCGTCACGGGCAGCCCCATCTGCTTGTTAAAGGTGGCGTAGCGCTCAAGGTTCTCGGTGTCGCCCGTGTAGGCGAACAACACCAGCACGCCCAGGCTTACGACTTCGCCGTGCAGGTAGGTGCCCTCACGCGGAATGCTGCAGGTGGCGTTGTAGAACGCGTGCGCCACGCTCGAGTTGTAGTAGTAATCGTTCTGGTTGGTCAGGTTCGAGACATAGCCCGTGTTGACCACGATGTCGAGCGCGATCTGCTTGACGGCCTCGCTCGACAGATTCTGACGAACGTCCTCAAGACCCTGAACACCGTAGGTAAACAGCGGCTCGGAACAGGTGTGGGCAAGAGCCAGGCCAAGGCCGGCGGTGTGCTCCAGGTCGCCGGCGCTCGTGGCGTACTCGACTTCGGGCTGCTTGGACAGGGCGTCGCCCACGCCGGCCCAGAAGTACTCCGCCGGAGCCTCGGCGATGATCTTGGGATTGATGAAGATGTGCGCCGGTCGGTTGGGGTACGAATAGCCCTCGAGCGATCCATCGTCGTTGTAGACGACGGCAATGGCGGTCGCGGCGGAACAGTTAGAGCAAATCGTCGGCACCGTAAAGACAATCTTCTTGAGCTCGATTGCCGCTGTCTTGACGGTGTCGAGTGCCTTGCCGCCGCCACAGGCGATAAGCACGTCTGCCTGCTGGCAAGCGGGGGAGTTCACGACCTTGGCGATATTGGCGCGCGTACTGTTGGTGCCGTAGACGCGCGTCTCCAGAATCTCGACGTCGGTACCTTCAAGCGCCGCCTCGATGCCCGGCAGCGCCGCAGCTAGGGCTCGCTTGCCACCAATGATGGCGACTTTCTTCGCGCCGTACTCCGCCAGTGCGGCGGGCAGCTTGGTAAAGCAATCCTCGCCGACGGTGTAGTCGCTCATTCCGATTGTGCGCATGGCAGCCTTCTTTCGTTAGTTAAAGTGCTTTCAGGTATTTTGCTCCTAGAGAAGGCTAACGACCACGAGAAATTTCTTACGTATGAAACCAGTGTTGAGGGTTTTTCGCCGGCGCGGAACGTGCTAGCATACTCCGCATAAGCGTTGATGGGGACGAGTAGTCGGCCGTCCGCATGCCACAGAGAGCGGGGAGCGCTGAGAACCCGTGCATGCGACCGATGAAAATCACCCCGGAGCTGCGGTCCCAACGGACGTGCCGCGCAGGCACGTCTTAGTAGATATCGCCGAGATGGTCGTCGATACAGGCCAGCCGAGTAACGGATGCGAGCGCGCGAATACGCGGGCGAGGGCATCTAAGCTGGGTGGTTAAACGAAGAGCTTTTGCGGGCATACAGCCCGTTTTTGTGGCGCTTCGTCCCAGCTTGTAGGGACGGGCGCTTTTTTGGTGCCCAACGGGCGTGCGCGCCCACGACATGAAAGGGGTACCGTGGCAAACGAGTACAAGCAGACGATGAATCTGCCCAAAACCGGTTTTCCCATGCGTGCCGGTCTTTCCAAGTCCGAGCCCAAGCGACTCAAGGACTGGCAGGACAACAAGGTCTACGAGCAGGTTCTGAAGAAGAACGAGGGTCACAAGAAGTTCGTGCTGCACGACGGCCCTCCGTACGCCAACGGCCCGATCCACATCGGCCACGCCATGAACAAGATCTCCAAGGACATGATCAACCGCTACTGGATGATGCAGGGCTATGAGGTTCCCTATGTTCCCGGTTGGGACTGCCATGGCCAGCCGATCGAGCATAAGGTCGAGGAGAAGCTCGGCACCGAGAAGTTCAACCAGACCTCCACGGCTAAGATCCGTGAGCTTTGCAATAAGTTCGCTGTCGAGAACATCGAGCTGCAGAAGGCCGGCTTCCGTCGCCTGGGCGTGCTCGGCGATTGGGACAACCCCTATCTGACGCTCTATCACCAGCATGACGCCGCCGACATCGAGGTTTTCAAGGCCATGTTCGACAAGGGCATGATCTATCGCGGTCACAAGCCCGTCCACTGGTGCAAGCACTGCCATACCGCACTTGCTGAGGCCGAGATTGAGTACTCCGACGAGACGAGCCCGTCCATCTTCGTGCGCTTTGAGATGACCTCCAAGCCCGTCGGCCTCGAGAACTTCGACGGCCCGGTTGACTTTATCATCTGGACGACCACGCCGTGGACCATCCCCTCCGACCAGGCAGTTTCTCTCAAGCCCGGTGCCGCCTACGTCGCCGTTGAGCACGACGACCGCGCCGAGGTCATGCTCGAGGACCTGGCTCCCAAGTGCTGCGAGGAGTTTGGCTGGGAGTACACCCCGGTTGTGGTCGACGGCAAGCCCTATGTGGTTCCCGCCGAGACCTTCCATCACATTCACTATAAGCAGCCGATCTTTGACGGTGTTGAGGGCGTGGCGCTGTTGGCCGATTACGTCGGTGTCGATGACGGTACCGGTATCGTCCACAACTCGCCCGGTCACGGCGTCGACGACTACTTCGCCTGCCTCAAGGAGGGCATCACCGACATTTGCATGCCGGTCGATGACGACGGCAAGTTCTACACCGGCGAGGAGTTTGGCACCGGCGGCCCCTTCAGCGGCATGGATACCGACGAGGCCAACCCGCACATCATCGAGTTCCTGCGCGAGCGCGGCACCCTGGTCCTCGAGAAGAAGATCACGCACAGCTATCCGCACTGCTGGCGCTGCAAGCACCCGGTGCTCTTCCGTGCTACCGACCAGTGGTTTGTCTCGATGGACAAGACCGGCTTGCGCGAGCAGGCTGGCAAAGAGGTCCGCGAGAACGTTAAGTGGTATCCGGCCCACGCGGCCAACCGCATCGGCGCCATGGTCGAGCAGCGTCCCGACTGGTGCATCAGCCGTCAGCGCAACTGGGGCGTGCCTATCCCCAGCTACACTTGCGCCGACTGCGGTGAGAAGGTCATGAACGACGCCACGCTCGACGCCGTCATCAAGCTCTTCCACGAGAAGGGCTCCGACGCCTGGTTCACCGACGCTCCCGAGAGCTACCTTGGCGAGGCCTGCGTCTGCCCCAAGTGCGGCGGCCATCACCTCAAGGCCGATAAGGACATCCTCGACGTGTGGTGGGATTCCGGCGTCTCTTGGAAGGCCGTCTGCGAGTACCGTCCCGAGCTGGAGTATCCGGCTGATGTGTACCTCGAGGGCTCCGACCAGCACCGCGGTTGGTTCCAAAGCTCGCTGCTCACCTCGGTGGGCGCCAACGGCCACGCTCCGTACAAGGCGGTTGTCTCGCAGGGCTTCACCCTCGACGGCCAGGGCCGTAAGATGTCCAAGTCGCTCGGCAACGTCATCGACCCCAATAAGGTCTGCGACGAGATGGGCGCTGACATCATCCGTCTGTGGGTTGCATCCGTCGATACCAGCTCCGACGTGTCCATCGACCACGAGATCCTTGCTCGTACGTCCGATGCCTACCGTCGTTTCCGCAACACGCTGCGCTTCCTGCTCTCCGAGCTCGAGGGTCAGTTTGAGCCCGAGACCGACGGCGTCGCCTTTGCCGACCTGCTGCCGCTCGATAAGCTCATGGTTGCCCGCCTGACTCAGGTTCAGGCCGAGGTCGACGACGCCTACGCCAGCTACGAGTTCCCGCGCGCCTACCGTGCGCTTTATGACTTCGTGGTTACCGAGCTCTCCAACGTGTACCTCGACGCCCTGAAGGACCGTCTGTACTGCGACAAGCCCGGCTCGCTCGAGCGTCGCAGCGCCCAGACCGTGCTGGCCGAGCTCTTCTCGATGCTCATGCGCGACCTGCAGCCGATCCTGTCCTACACGGTTGACGAGGCCATGGCATATGCGCCCGCTGGCTGCGTCGATCACCAGAAGTACGCCGCGCTGCTCGATTGGTACAAGTCGCCCATCACGGTCGACGAGGCCAATGAGTTCGAGGGCGTGCTCGAGGCTTCTCTTGAGCTCCGTAGCGCCGTGACCAAGGCCCTTGAGGATGCCCGTTCTGCCGGCACCTTCACCAAGAGCCAGCAGGTTCGCGTCAAGGCGGTCGTTCCCGCCGAGATGTACGCGCTGCTGACTGGTGACAAAGCGGTCGACCTGGCCGAGTTCTACATCGTCTCCGATGTTGAGCTGACCCAGGGTGAAGAGCTTTCCGTCTGCATTGATGCTGCCGAGGGCGAGTGCTGCGACCGTTGCTGGAACTATCGCACCACCGTCGGCGAGTATAACGGCCACGCGCATATCTGCAAGCGCTGCGCTGACGCGCTGTAAGTTACGGCGTTCGTAGAACGCCGTAACCTACCGACGCTGCAAACGCCCCTAAGCGGCAATCTGACGTTCAATCGTCGGTCGCGTACCAAAGTACGCTTCCCTCCTCTTTCACGTCACCTTGCTCGCTTAGGGACGTTTTCGCTGTTGGCGACGGCAACGCGGCTTTTCCATTGTTGGAACTAGAGCCTTCTCTTTCGACCTGCGCTCTTAGTCGAAAGCTATTTAGCGACATTCCGTTATTCGGAATGTCGCTTTTGTTTTGTGCTGGTTATTTCGCTTGCGTTGGTGGATATGTCGTGCGCTCTGCGTATGGCAATATAAGATGGTTAATTGCGTTCAACGGAATTCGATGTTCTTGAGGGTAGGGGATTGATTTGGGTCGTGCTGGGGATATGACGCCGTCTTTGCGTTGGCGGTTGGGTGTTGCTGGTGGGGTAGCGCTCGTTGTGCTGCTTGTTGACCAGCTGACCAAGCTTGCGGTTCGTGCCGTGGGCGAAGCTTTGCATGTGACTGCCATCCCCGGTGTCATCGACTTTATGTTTGTCCGCAATATCGGTGCTGCCTTTAGTATGGGCGAGGGGCATGGCATCGCGTTTGCCGTGCTGGCGTTGGCGGTCATTATCGCTATTGCCGTGTACCTCGTTCGTGCACCCCAGCTCGCCCATCTTGAGGTTGTGGGCATGGCGATGGTTGCGGGCGGTGCTATCGGCAACGCTATCGATCGTTTGGCCTTTGGCTTCGTGACCGATTTTATTGCCACCACCTTCGTCGACTTCCCCGTCTTTAATGTGGCCGATATCGGCATTACCTTGGGCGTCGTGCTCGCCCTCTTCGGTTACATGTTCTTGAGCCCCGCTGCCCGTGAGGTCGATGCGACCGCCGAGCTTAACGCCCGTGACGAGGCCCGCGCTAAGCGCAAGGCCCAGCAGCGTGGGGAGCGTGCCCGCAAGATTCGCGAAAGCAATGATCGTTAATGGCCGACATCCATATTCTTGTTGCCGACGATTGCTCTGGCCAGCGTCTCGACGCCTTTTTGGGTGCCAACGACGGCTGCCCCACGCGCTCTGCCTGCGCGTATCTGATCGAGGGCGGCGCCGTAATCGTGAACGGCGAGACCTGTCTGTCAAAAAAGTATGCCGTACGCGCCGGTGACCGCATCTCGGTCGACCTGCCCGAGCCGCACGATCCCACCGATGTGATTCCCGAGGCCATCCCGCTCGACATTCGCTATGAGGACGACTATCTCATTGTGCTCTCCAAGCAGCGCGGGCTGGTGTGCCATCCCGCCCACGGCCACGAGAGCGGCACGCTTGCGAACGCCTTGGTCTACCACTGCGGTATCGATCATCTTGGTACCGTGCAGGGTGAGGACCGCCCCGGCATCGTGCATCGCCTGGATCGCGATACCTCGGGCCTTATGCTCGCGGCAAAAGACGACGACACCCAGCGCGCGCTTCAAAATCTCATTCGCACGCGTGCGCTCGACCGCCGCTATATCACGCTTGTCCACGGGCACATCGCCATGGACGAGGGCACCATCAATACCGGTATCGCCCGTTCTACGCGCGACCGCGTCAAGATGGCGGTTTCGGACGACCCCTTTGCCCGTCAGGCCATTACGACCTTTAAAGTCCTCGAGCGCTTTGATTCCACGCGCTTTGACGATGGTTATACGCTCGTTGAGTGCCATCTGTTTACCGGTCGCACGCACCAGATTCGCGTGCATATGCGTCATATCAACCACGCCTGCGTGGGCGATCCACTCTACGGCAAGTGCGATGCGCGCGCCGACCAGGGCCTGACCAGGCAGTTCCTTCATTCCTGGCGCGTGGCGTTCGACCATCCCGTGACGGGGGAGCGCATTGAGTGCCGCGACGAGTTGCCGTGGGATCTCGCTGCGGTTCTCGACGATCTGGCTCCGCGCTCGCTCGGTCGCACGGCCGTTGGAGATGAAATCGTTCCGCAGCTCGGTCTTCTCGAAGCCTAGCCAGTATTAGGTGGTTTCTTGAACTCGGTAAGCCTGCGGTAAGATATACGATTGTTTACGTTACGCGTTGCTGGGAGCCTGCATGCTCGCCTTTTTACAAACCAACACACCCATCGTGATCTTCAACCAGATTGTCGTCACGCTGCTCACGGTCTGCTTTCTGTACCAGGTGGTCTTCTTTGTCATTGGCGCTCTTCGTGGCGAGGTCGCGCCTCCCAAGGCCAAAAAACTCCATCGCTATGCCTTTTTTATCGCGGCGCATAATGAGGAGGCCGTGATCGCCAACCTCGTTCGCTCCATCAAGGACCAGGATTATCCGTCCGAGCTCATCGAGGTTTTCGTGGTCGCCGATGCCTGCACCGACAACACGGCGCAGCTCGCGCGCGAGGCCGGTGCCATTGTTTACGAGCGCAATGACCTGGCCCGCAAGGGCAAGAGCTGGGTCATGGACTTTGGCTTCGACCGCATTCTCAACGAGTATCCCGACACGTTTGAGGGCTACTTTATCTTCGATGCCGATAACGTTATCTCCCGCGATTACGTTTCCAAGATGAATGATGCCTTTGACCAGGGCTTCCATGTGGTCACGAGCTATCGCAATTCCAAGAACTTCGGCAGCTCGTGGATCTCGGCTGCTAATGCCACGTGGTATCTACGCGAGGCGCGCTTCCTCAACAACGCGCGTAATATCTGCAAGACGTCCTGCGCTGTTTCGGGTTCGGGCTACCTCATCTCCGCCAGCGTTATCGAGGGCATGCACGGTTGGCAGTTCCACACGCTGACCGAGGACATTCAGTTCACCACGTTCTGCGCCATTCACGGCATTCGCATTGGCTATGCGCCGGCGGAGTTCTTTGACGAACAACCCGTGACGTTTAAGGCGTCCTGGAAACAGCGCATGCGTTGGACCAAGGGCTTCTACCAGGTGTTCTTTACTTACGGTAAGCACCTGGTCAAGTCGACCTTCCGCTACCATCGCTTTGCCGCCTACGACATGTTCATGACGATCGCCCCGGGTATGCTGCTGTCGCTCATCTCGATGCTCGCCAATGCGACGTTCCTGATCGTGGGTGGACTCTCGCACGGCTTTTTGGCTACCGAAGTCGAGATGCAGGCCTGTGCCGCTTCGCTCATTATGACCTTCGCCATGATGTATCTGACTTTCTTTATCCTGGCGCTGCTCACGACTATCTTTGAGTACGAGCACATTCACTGCGCGCAAAAGTGGCGTCTGGTGACTAACCTGTTTACCTTCCCGATCTTTATGTTCAGCTATATCCCCATCACGGTGGCCGCGCTGTTCCTGAAGGTCGACTGGGTCCCGACGCAGCACGCCGTCAGCGTTACCCTTGACGAGGTCATGCAAGGCGCCAAATAACCACCACCAAAACCACCGCAAAGGGGACAGGCACCTTTGTGGTGGTTTTTGCTTTTGAGCAGCTGCTCAAGGAGGTTTTCGATGATCTATATCCCGTTTTGGATTTGCATCTTTGCCGGCGTGGCAATTGATGCCCGAGAGCGACGGTTTCCCAATGGGCTTGCCGGCGCATGTGCCGTGGCGGCGTTGGCGGGCGTTTGGCTCGACCTCGGTTTGAACACAGCGCTTGACCACGCCGGTCTTGCGGTCATCGTCTACCTTGGCCTTGTGCTTACCGAGTCGCTCTGGCGTAGAGTTCGCCACGCTCCTGGCATTGGCATGGGGGACGTCAAGGCACTCTTTGCCCTTTGTACCTTCGATCCCCTGGGCGGCGTTGTCGCGTTTGCGGTTGCGCTCCTGACCCTTGCCGTCGCTTGCCTCATCGCAAAATCGCGCTCCCTGCCATTGCTCCCGTTTTTAGTGCCGATTTTTGCCATAATCGAGGTCGTGGGCTGCACTTTGTAACCGATTGCGCGTCCTTCTTAAGGAGCATGCCATGGAATCTAATCAAGAAACGGCCGTCATTAAGGCGCGCATGGACCGTATTCCCTCAGCGTTGTCGCCCGAGCTTGTCGAGCGCATTGCCGCCGATCGTGCTTCGGGCTATGTCAACCCGTATCGTTGCAACGATGATCAGGTCATTCGTCGTATTGATCGCACTACCGACAAAGGCACGCTTATGCGTCCGGCGTTTATGCGCGATACCGAAAAGATACTTCATCTTCCGGCTTACACCCGGTATGCGGGCAAAACGCAGGTCTTTAGCTTTCGTAGCAATGACGATCTGTCACGCCGCGGTTTGCACGTGCAGCTTGTCTCGCGCATTGCGCGCGATATCGGTCGCGCCCTGGGGCTCAATTGCGATCTGATCGAGGCGATTGGCCTGGGCCACGACTTGGGACACACGCCTTTCGGCCATTCCGGCGAGCGCTTCCTCAACGATATCTATCACGAGCGTACGGGGCGTTATTTTTTCCATAACGTGCAGTCGGTCCGCGTGCTCGACGCGTTGTATGGCCGCAACGTGTCGCTCCAGACGCTCGACGGCGTGCTATGCCATAACGGCGAGTACGAGCAGCGTGTGTTTGAGCTCTCGGACATGGGCTCCTTTGACCAGTTTGACCAGACGGTTGAGGATTGCATTGCCACGGGCTATAGCGCAATTGAGCATCTGCGTCCCATGACGCTCGAGGGCTGCGTCGTTCGCATCTCGGATATTCTTGCCTACGTCGGTCGTGACCGTCAGGATGCGATCGCGGCGGGCCTGCTTTCGCCCGACGCTTTTGATGATGGCCGGGGCGGTGCCTACAACAGTTGGATCCTCACGCATGCCTCTATCGATATCGTTGAGCACAGCTATGGTAAGCCGCGCATCGAGATGAGCGAGGACCTGTTTGAGGAAATTCGCCGAGCCAAGCGCGAGAACTACGAGAAGATCTATAGCAAGGGCGGTATCGAAGGCGATTCCGAGGCGGAGCTGCGCGAGGCGTTCGTAAAGCTCTACGACCGTTGCCTGCGGGATCTAAACAGTGGCGACGAGTCCTCTTACATCTTTAAGCACCATATTTCGCGCATTGAGCAGCAGCTTTCCTACTATGATCGCACCTATGCCTGGCAGGACGACAAGGATCAAGCCGTGGTGGATTATATCGCGAGCATGACGGACGGTTATTTCTGCGAGCTGACGAGCAAGCTGTTCCCTGGTCTGGAGTTTCCGCACCGTACCTATATTAACGAACGGTAGTTCGTATTAATTCGGTATACTGTTAGTGGAAAACGTTTTTGATTGATACACGGGATGGCTATGGACGACCTTTTTTCTGCTTCGACGCGCGAGCGTTCCTTTCAGAATGCGCCGCTTGCGGTGCGCATGCGCCCCAATTCGCTCGACGAGTACGTGGGCCAGCAAAAGGCCGTCGGTAAGGGTTCATGGCTGCGTGCCGCGATCGAGCACGACGTGCTTTCGAGCGTGATTCTGTACGGGCCTGCCGGTACGGGCAAGACGACGCTGGCCCACATTATCGCCAACCATACCAAGAGCGAGTTTGTCGAGGTCAGCGCCGTCACGGGTACCGTGAAGGACCTGCGTCGTGTGATTGATGAGGCCAAGACGCGCCTGAATACGTACGACCGCCGCACCATTCTATTCATCGATGAGATTCACCGCTTCTCTAAGTCGCAGCAGGATGCCCTGCTGCATGCAGTTGAGAACCGTACCGTCATTATGATTGGCGCTACGACAGAGAACCCGTACTTTGAGGTCAACTCGGCACTGTTGTCGCGCGGGCGCGTGGTGGAGCTTGAACATCTGAAGGATGAGGATATCGCCACGCTTATTGAGCGTGCGCTCGAGGCACCACAGGGCTTGAACGGAAAGTTCTCGGCCGATGAGGATACGGTCAAGACCATTTGCACGCTGGCAGCGGGTGACGCTCGCTCGGCGCTCACGACGCTCGAGCTTGCGAGCGAGATTGCCGTCACGCGTCCCGATACCGATGGAACGCCAGCGCCTGCGGCGGGGGAGCGCTATCCCATCACCGTGGATGACGTGAAGATTGCCAACCCGCGTCGCGGCTTTACGTATGACAAAAACGGCGACATGCACTACGACATCATCAGTGCGTTCATCAAGTCCATGCGCGGTAGTGACCCCGATGCCACGATCTATTGGCTCGCGCGCATGATTGATGCGGGGGAGGATCCCAAGTTTATCGCTCGCCGTATTATGATTCAGGCTTCTGAGGACGTTGGCAACGCCGATCCGCAGGCGCTTTTGGTGGCACATGCCGCGTTTAAGTCTGCCGAGGTCATTGGCTATCCCGAGTGCCGCATTAACCTGGCTCAGGCTGCACTCTATGTGTGCTTGGCGCCAAAATCCAACGCGTGTGAGGCTTCGATCGATGCGGCGCTGGCCGATATCCATTCTAGTGGGCTTCGCGAGGTGCCGAGTTATCTGCGCGATCGCCATCGCCCGGGCAGCGATGAATACGGTGTGTATAAGTATCCACATGATTATCCCGAAGGCTGGGTCGATCAGCGCTATTTGCCCGAAGGCTTGGAACGCGGTGCATTTTGGCAGCCTGCCGGGCGCGGCTGGGAAGAGTGGCGCGTAGAGCAAAGCGAACGCGACCGCAGCGGGAATGCACCGAGGTAGCTGCTGATAATTTTGTCCCACGTTGCTGCTCTTGGCATGTTCGGTCCCCTTTGGGGTACCATGAAAAGCGTCTGTATTTCGATTCTTCCGGGAGGCTTGTATGAGTCCCATTCAAATCGCCCTGCTGCTGCTCGCCGTTGCCAGCGTGTGGGCCATCGCTGAGCTCGCGCTTACCCTGCGCAAGACCCGCAATGTTGTCGACTCGCTCGATAAGACCGTGAACGACCTCAACAACACCATCGCCGAGGCTCAGCCTGTGGTGGCAAAGCTCGATGGCGCTGTCGATGAGCTTACGCCGGCGCTTGCCCAGATGGAGCCGCTGCTTAAGTCGAGCAAGACGGCAGTTGATGCCCTTACCTCCAATCTCGTAGAGGTCGAAGCCGTGGTTCGCGACATTTCCGAGGTTACGGGCAGCATGGCCGAGGCCAGCAATGCTGTGTCGAGCGTGACCGACTCTGCCGCCGGTGCTGTGCAGAAGCTCTTCAATAAGGTGAAGGCTCCTGCAGCCGATGCCGATCGCAAGCTCGCCGCTGCCGCTGCGGAGGCCGAGCAGCCTACCGAGCGCGTCCTAATTGGCGAGGACGAGGCCGCCGATGGCGCAGATGTGGCTCAGAAGTCTGCATCCAAGCGGGCTCAGTATTACACCTATACACCCTCCGAGACCTCTGAGGAGTCCTGCGATGAGTAGCGAAGCAGCCTGCCCCATCACGCTGACCGTTGCCGGCGACCCGCGTCTCGCTCGCCTTGTGCGCATGACGGCAGCCAACGTTGGTGCCCTGTGTTCCATGTCTGTCGATCGCATCGAGGACATCCGCATGGCTGCCGAGGAAGCCTTTATCTTTGGCTGCACGGCTGTTGATTCCGACGACATCTCAATCAAATTCGATGTCGATGAATCTCACGTTGGCATGACCTTTACCTTTGGCGATCAGGCCACCGTCGACGAGGATGACCAGGCTGCTGTTTATGCCGAGCTTATTTTGGCGAGCGTGTGCGACTCCTACGAAAAGACTGCGGCGCCCCTGACGCTTTCCCTCGACCTCAAGGCGGATATTTAATATGACCGAACGTTCCCGGAGCGGCAAGACCGCTTGGGACAAGGAGAAAACCCGCGAGCTGTTTCGTCGCTACAAGGAGACCGGTGATCCGGACGCCCGCGAACAGCTCGTCATGTCCCATATGAACCTGGTAAGGTTTCTTGCCAACAAATTTAAGAATCGCGGCGAGCCGCTCGACGACCTCATGCAGGTCGGCTATCTGGGTTTGCTCAAGGCTATCGACCGCTTTGACCCCGAGCGCGGACTCGAGTTCACGACGTTTGCGACACCCACTATCCTGGGCGAGATCAAACGCCATTTCCGCGACAAGGGCTGGAGCGTGCGCGTACCGCGTCGTCTGCAGGAACTCTCGGCCAAGGTCAACCAGGCTACTGACAAACTTACCAACGAGCTGCAGCGTTCGCCCAAGGTTGAGGAGATCGCTGAGTATCTAGATGTGACTGTCGATGAGGTCCTCGAGGCTATGGAATCGTCTTCGGCCTATACCTCGGTGCCCATCGAGGCTCCTGGTGCGTCCGATTCCGACGATGCGCCCTCGATTCTCGACCGTTACGCCGACGATGACAACGAGCTCGACTTTACCGATGACCGCCTGGTGATCGAGGAAGCCATCCGCGATTTCTCGCCGCGCGAGCGCGAGGTGATCGAGCTGCGCTTTGTGAAGGGCATGACCCAGATCGAGATTGCCAAGAAGCTGGGCATCTCGCAGGTGCAGGTCTCGCGTCTGCTGCGCCGCACGCTTAAGAAGATTCAGGACAAGATCGACCCCGACGGAGTGATGATTCGTTCATGAGTGAGCACCCCCAACAAACCGATCGCGTGCTGCGCGACACCCGCATTCTGACGCTGCGCATTTGGGCTGTTGTCGGCTGCATTGTCATCGCCGCTGTCATCTTTAACCTTATGGGCATCCTGGCACCGGTTATTGAGTTTCTTGCCGTCGGTTCCATCATTGCTTTTGTGATGTCCCCGATCACCAATTGGCTCGAGCATCATGGCGTCGGCCGTGGCATCGGTTCGCTTATCGCGCTTATTGTTGTTGTTGCCGTGCTCGTCGGTGTCGTTTGCATCTTGTCGCCGATTCTCTTTGGTCAGATCATGGAAGTCCTGAGCCGCCTGCCCGAGCAGCTTCGTGTTGCGGGTGGCGATCTCAATGAGATGATCTCGCATGCCAAGACGCTCAACAACACGCCGGTTAAGGAGTACTTGGACGACAATCTGTCATCACTCGTTACCGTCGCATCGAAGTATGTGTCTCAGATTGCCGCCGAGCTCGGTCGCGGTGTATTCCCGCTCATTACCAATACGGCATCGCAACTGTTCGTTATCTTCCTGGGCCTGGTGCTTGCCTACTGGATGGCCTGCGACTACCCTCGCATGCACCACGAGATTTGCACCATCATCGGTCAGGAGAAGGAGACCTCGTACCGCTTTATGGTCGCCATCCTTTCTCGCTCTGTCGGCGGCTACATGCGCGGTATGGTCGTGACGTCCATCTGCGGTGGTTTCCTCGCCTTTATTGGTTTTATGATCATCGGCCATCCGTATGCGGCGCTCATGGCTATCTTTACCGGCATCATGCATTTGGTTCCGGTCGTCGGTCCTTGGGTGAGCGCAGCAATCGCCACGGTGCTCGGTTTCATGTTCAGCCCCATGTTGGCGTTATGGACGCTCATCGTGACGATGGTCGCGCAAAACGTCACCGACAACGTGATTTCTCCTAAGGTCATGCAGAGCTCGGTGCAGGTGCATCCCATCATGAGCCTCACGGCGCTCGTTATTGGCTCGGCACTCATGGGCCCTATCGGCATGATTATTGCCATCCCGCTGTGCGCGGCCCTCAAGGGTATCTTCGTGTACTACTTCGAGAATGAGACCGGCCGCCAGCTTGTGGCCTATGACGGCGCCGTGTTTAAGGGCACACCGTACCGCGATGCCGATGGCAACCCGGTCGCCGCCTACGACGCGCTCGGCGACGACACCTTCATTTACGAGTCCGAGCTCATCGGTAACGAGACTGCGCCCGAGGCCCAGGCCATGCCCAAACCCGAGCTCGATAATCCCTGGATTAAGCTCTCTGGTCTGCAGCCCGATGCCACGGGCTTCTTCAAGAACCCCTTTGCCAAGGACGATGACTCCAACTCGGACGACACCAAAACCGGCATCGACGGCTCCATGGACGATGATGACAACTAGCGGGGTAATTCGGATTAATATTCATACGCGCTAACATGCAATTTCGCTGAAGGGCCGGCATTGTGCCGGCCCTCTTTTTTGCACTTGCGCGGTGGGATGGTAATATCGTTACGTTTGAACTGTTTCGATGTGAAACCGAGGAGATTCCCTCTATGAGTGCTGACTACCCGTCAATGACTACGGCCGAGATCCGCTCCAAGTTCCTCAACTTCTTTGAGGAGCGCGGTCTTAAGCTCTATCCTTCTTCGTCCCTCGTCCCTGACGATCCTTCGCTGTTGCTTGCCAACGCCGGCATGAACCAGTTTAAGGAGTACTACCAGGGCAAGAAGACCATGAAGGAGATCGGCGCTATCTCCTGCCAGAAGTGCGTCCGCACCAACGACATCGATTGCATCGGCGAGGACGGCCGTCACCTGTCCTTCTTTGAGATGCTCGGCGACTTCTCCTTTGGCGGCGTCTCCAAGCAGCAGGCTTGCGCCTGGGCCTTTGAGCTCATCACCAAGGAGTTCAAGCTGCCGCTCGACCGCCTGTACTTCACCGTCTTTACCGAGGACGACGAGACCCACGACGTGTGGCGTTCTTTGGGTGTTGCTGAGGACCACATCTCCCGCCTGGGCGAGGACGACAACTTCTGGGCCGCTGGCCCCACTGGCCCCTGCGGCCCGTGCTCCGAGATTTACTTTGACATGGGCGAGGAGGTCGGCTGCGGCAGCCCCGACTGCAAGCCTGGCTGCGACTGCGACCGCTTCCTGGAGTTCTGGAACCTCGTCTTTACCCAGTACGACCGCCAGGAGGACGGCTCCATGCCGGAGCTGCCGCACCGTAACCTCGATACGGGCATGGGCCTTGAGCGCATGGCCGCCATCATGCAGCACAAGACCGCTAACTACGACGGCGATCTGATGCAGCACCTCATCAAGCTCGGTGAGGAGATCAGCGGCAAGACCTATGACGCCGACGATTACTCCGGCGCCAGCCGCTCCCTGCGCATCATCGCCGACCACTCCCGTGCCGTCGACTTTATGATCTCGGACGGCATCCTGCCCGGTAACGAGGGCCGCGAGTACGTCCTGCGCCGCCTGCTCCGCCGCGCCGTGTTCCACGGCCGCCTGCTGGGCATCGAGGGCGCCTTCCTGACCAAGTTCATCGACGAGGTTAACGCTCAGATGGGCGAGGCCTATCCCGAGCTGCTCAAGAACGTCGCGCTCGTTAAGGGTATTGTCGCCTCCGAGGAGGAGCGCTTCTCCACGACGCTCGACAACGGCCGCGTCTACCTGGATGAGGCCCTGGCAGCGCTTGCCGAGGGTGCTGTGCTTCCGGGCGATGTTGCCTTTAAGCTGCACGACACCTTTGGTTTCCCCATCGACCTGACCGTCGAGATCGCGGGCACCGCTGGCCACGATGTCGACATGGACGGCTTTACCGCCTGCATGGAGGACCAGAAGGCCCGCGCTCGTGCCAACGTCAAGGGCGATGCCTGGGGCAGCTTCAACGACGTGTGGGTCGAGCTTTCCGACAAGGTCGCCGCGACCGAATTCGACGGCTATGACAACGATGCGATCGAGGGTGCCAAGGTTGTCGCCATCGTTCGCAACGGCGAGTCCGTCGAGTCCGCTGCCGCCGGCGAGAACGTCGAGGTCGTGCTCGACCGCACCCCGTTCTACGCCGAGATGGGCGGCCAGCAGGGTGACGCCGGCGAGCTTTCCGCCGAGGGCGTTTCGCTGACCGTTTCCGATACCAAGAACCACAACGGCCTGTATGCTCACGTCGCCCACGTTGCCGAGGGCACGCTGACCGTCGGTGCTACCGTGACCGCCGCGCTCGACGCCGAGCGCCGTGGCTTCCTGCGCCGCAACCACACCGCCACCCACCTGCTCGACGCCGCCCTTAAGCAGGTCCTGGGCGAGCACGTCTCCCAGGCCGGCTCGCTGGTGACGCCCGAGCACCTTCGCTTTGACTTTACGCACTTCGAGGCCCTGTCCTCCGAGCAGCTCAAGGCTGTCGAGGACCTGGTCAACCAGCAGATCTTCGCTTCCAAGCCGGTCGTGACCCGCGTCATGGGCATCGACGAGGCCAAGGCCGCCGGTGCTGTCGCCCTCTTTGGCGAGAAGTACGGCGACGTCGTCCGCGTCGTCTCCGTAGGCGCCGAGGACCAGCCGTTCTCCCGCGAGCTCTGCGGTGGCACGCATGCCGCCAACACCGCCGAGATCGGTCTGTTCAAGATCATCTCCGAGTCCTCCACGGGCTCGAATGTCCGCCGTATCGAGGCCGTGACCTCCAAGGGCGCTCTCGACTACATGGCCGACCGTCTGGCGCTCGTCGACGCCGCCGCCGCTGCGCTCAAGTGCCGTGTCGACGAGGTTCCCGCCCGCGTGGAGAACCTGCAGGCCGAGCTGCGCGAGACTTCCGGCAAGCTCAAGAAGGCGCTCACCGGTGGCTCCTCCGATGCGATCTCCAGCGCCATCGACGGCGCTGTCGAGCTGAACGGCTACAAGCTCGTCGTCGCTGAGCTCCAGGGCCTTGAGGCTGCCGACCTGCGCAACGTTTGGGATACCGTGCACCAGAAGGTCGCCGGCCCCGTCGCCTGCGTCGTTGCCAGCGTGACCGAGAAGGGCACCCCGGCTCTGCTCGCTGCCGGCTCCGATGACGCCGTGAAGGCCGGTTTCCACGCCGGTAACGTGATCAAGCAGATTGCGGGCCTGGTCGACGGTCGCGGTGGCGGTCGTCCCAACATGGCCCAGGCCGGTGGCAAGAACGCCGCCGGTATCGCCGATGCCCTCGCGGCCGCCAAGACCGCGCTCGGCGCCTAAGAACCTAAGTAGTCGCTGTGGTCGCGCTCGCACTGGACATAGGGGAGACCAGGATTGGCATTGCCGTCTCGAGTCGTGATGGCAAGATGGCAATGCCTGTCAAGGTGCTTCCGGCTGCCGAGGTCACCGGTATGGCAAAGACGTTTCGCTACCTGGTCGAGGACTATGAGCCCGATATCCTGGTAAGCGGACGTCCTTTGACCATGGCCGGTGAACCCGGCTCCCAGGCCGAGCGCGTCGCCGCCGTGGCCCAAAAGATTGCCGACGAGCTCGACCTTCCGCTGGAGTTTGAGGACGAGCGTCTGTCCTCGCAGGAGGCCAAGCGAATCCTGCGAGAGCAGGGGCTCAACGAAAAGCAGATGAGGGGCAAGATTGACATGATCGCCGCCAGCCTGTTCTTGCAGACATGGCTCGATCGTAAAAACGAGGAGGTTCAGCATGCCTAGCGCTTCCGATCCGCGCCAGCAGAATCGTACACGGCAGCCCGTGCCGCGCCCTGCTCAGCCTGGCCAGCGCTCGGCGCAGCCGACGCAGCGTTCGGCTCGGCCTACTCAGCGTGCTGCTCAACAGCTCGCCGCTCGTCCCGCGCAGCCCGCTGGCGGCGCTCGTTTTAAGCAGCAGGCTCCTGCCCAGCGCACGCAGGGGCAGGCCCCGCAATCACGCTCCTACGCACATCATGCTCATGGCTCGCACGGCGTTGCTCCGGCCACGCGCTCGAGCTATAACACGCACGCCCGCCGTGGTGCCCAAAAGAAAAGCTCCCCGGTGCCTATGATTATCGGTGGCGTCGTCGCCGTGCTTGCGCTTGTCGCGATCGTTTTCTTTGTCGTGTCGGCCGTCAAGGGCTTCTTTGGCGGTGAGGATGCGAAAGTCGCTGCTGGCCAGCAAGTTACTATCACGATTCCCGATGGTGCTTCGGGTGATACCATCGCTTCGATTCTCTCCGAGAACCATATCGTCGAAGATCCCAAGGATTATTATGCGGCGGTCAAAAAGCTCAACGCCGATATGTCGCTTAAGCCGGGTAAGTATTCGTTTACCACGCTTATGGACGCCACGAAGGTCGTCCAGCAGCTTATGGAAGGTCCCAACGCCGGCTCCGATGCGCTCACGATTCCTGAGGGCCTGACGGTCGATCAGGTCGCCGACCGCGTGGCCAAGGCGTACGACAGCATTTCTAAGGAAGACTTCCTTAACCGGGCTAAGGCGAGCAATTATGTGAATGATTACGCTTTCCTTAAAGACGCCGCGAACGATTCGCTCGAGGGCTTCCTATTCCCCAAGACGTATTCGCTGGGTAAGGACCCAAGCGCCGATGATGTGATTCGCGCTATGCTTGACCAGTTCAACGCCGAGTATAAGTCGCTTGACTTTGCCAGCTGCGAGGCCAAGATCAAGGAGCGCTATGGCGTGGAGATGTCCGATTACGACATCGTTAACCTTGCCTCGATTGTCGAGCGCGAGGGCCTCAACGCCGATCAGCGCGCGCATGTGGCATCGGTTTTCTATAACCGTCTGGCGGGCAAGCTCGATGGCCCGCGTTACCTCAATAGCGATGCGACTATGATGTATGTCACCCGCGGCGAGGTTACCGCCGACGACCTGCAGAGCGATAGCCCGTATAACACCTATAAGCATGAGGGCCTGCCGCCCACGCCCATCTGCTCTCCGTCGCTCGAGGCGCTCAAGGCTACCCTTGAGCCGACCGACTCCGATGACCTGTATTTCTACATCACACAGGACGAGGAGTATTTCTCGAAGACCTACGAAGAGCACCAACAGTCTTGGAATTGATCATGAGGATTTTTAGCCCCAAACGATATGTTGCCTCGGTCGACCGCATCGACCTCGATACCCTCTGGGCCGACGGTAAGCGTGCCATTCTGCTCGACCGTGACAACACCCTGGTGCCGCGTGATACCGAGCAGGTACCCGCTGCGGTCTCCGCCTGGCTCGAGGCCGCCCATGCCAAGGGCTTTAAGCTGTGCATGGTGTCCAATAACTGGCATCGCGACCAGGTCATGGCGTCGGCGCGCGAGTTGGGGCTCGAGGCCATCAGCCACGCCATGAAGCCGGCGCCATTTGCCCTCAAAGCTGGCCTTAAGCGCCTGGGTGCGACGGCCGACGAGGCCGTGCTGATCGGCGACCAGCTCTACACGGACGTGTGGAGCGGCAATTTCGCCGGCGTCGACACCATCCTGGTTAAGCCGCAGGCCACTCAGGACCTGTGGTATACGCAGATCTTCCGTATCTTTGAGCGCCGGGCCCTGCGCGACCTTCCCTGCGAGGAATAGGTCTCGCTATGTCCCAGCACACCAAGCACGGCTGCGACCACATCTTCTTTATCGGCTTTTTGGGCGCGGGCAAGTCGACGCTTGCGCGCAACGTCGGTACCATGTTCAAGCGCCGATTCATCGATACCGATCGTCTGGTCGTGCGCCGGTGCGGCAAGTCGGTGACCGAGATTTTTGAGACCGAGGGCGAGGATCGCTTTCGCGAGCTCGAGACCTCGGCGCTTCGTTCGCTCCAAAGCGAGCGCAGCCTGCTGGTTTCGTGCGGGGGCGGCATCGTCGAGACGCCGGTGAACATTGAGCTGATGCACGAGATGGGTACGTGCGTGTATCTCGAAGGCGACTTCGAGGACTCGATTCGCCAGATTCGTCGCTCCGATACCCGCCCCGATTTCCGTTCGCCCGAGCATGCCGCGCGCCTGTTTGAGCACCGCCGTCCGCTGTATCGCCAGGCCGCCGACATTACCCTTGATATTCGCAATAAGTCCTTCGAGGACGTTTCCTACGTTTGTGCCGAGATGCTTTTGGAGCGTGGACTGCTATGATTCGCCGTCAACTTATCAATTTCCAAAACCGCAGCGTCGATGTCCGCGTCGGACTGGGCGCGTTCGATGAGCTGTCGCGCATGTTTGCCTCGGCTGTGGGTAAGCCCAAGCGCGCGATGGTGGTCTGGAACGCCGGCACGTCCGAGCGTTTTGGCGAGGTCGTCGAGCATGCTCTGGTCGATGCCGGTTTTGCCGTGTCGCAACTCATCCTTGAGGTTTCGCCTGCCGGCGCCACGCTGGCCGATGCCGATGTCGTCTTTGGTGCTCTGTCTTGCAACGGTATTACCTGCGATGATCTTGTCGTCGCCGTCGGTGACGCGGCGACCTGCTCGGTCGTTTGCTGGTGTGCCAACCAGTGGTGTGGCCGCACCGAGTGCGCCTTGCTGCCGACAACCTTCGACGCCATGCTTACGGTCGCGACGACCATGGAGCCGCTCGTCTCTTCTGCGGCCAACGCGCTTCCCGCCATCGCGTTCCGTCCCGAGCCGGGCCTGGTCGTGTGCGACCTCGACCTCGTTCGCGAGGCCGATCCCGAGGACCTCAAGCGCGGCTATGCCGTGCTCGTGGGCACGATGCTTTCGAGCAGCAAATCTCGCTGGAATCAGTTTACCGAGACCGTCCCCGAGATTCTTTCGGGTGAGGAGGTCGCGCTCGTCAATGCCGTGCAGTGGTCCCAGACCGCGCGCAAGGACGTGCTCATGTCCACGAACCCGAGTGCGCGCCATGCGCTCGATTTTGGCAAGACGGGGGAGCGCACCTTGCGCGCCTGCCTGGGCGATGCCGCGGCACAGGTCCCTGCCTACCAGTTGTTGTCCGAGGGCATGCGATTTGAGTCGCGCCTCGCCCACGATGCCTGCGACTTCGATATCGATTACGTCTTTGAGGTCGATGATTGCCTGGAGGACTTTGGTATCGAGGAGCTCGCATTTGACCTGGAGCCTGCTTCGTTTATCGAGGAGTTCCGCAAGCAGCAGTTTGCGCGCTCGAACCGCAGCATGTTGCCGTTGCCCGCGGCGCTTGGCGCCATTCGTCTAACGAGCGTTGAGGACGAGGTTCTTGAGCGCCATGCTCACGCCTACTTGGCTTCTCGCAAGGAACTTCTCTAAGGTTTATTGACATCCATCGTCTTTCGTATCATGTTGGGGGACGGGTTTCCAATCGGTTATGGATCGCGTGCGATTCCGTCGCTCGGTTGAGGCCCGTCCGTCTTTATTGAGACAACAAGAAAGGAATCTGCATGTCTGAGTTTGCTGCCGGTCCTGCCGGTCGTATCGAGCGTGTCCGTGCCCTGATGGTTGAGCGCGGCTACGACGCTATCGTCGTGCGCGATGAGGCCAACCTTCGTTGGCTTACGGGCGTGAAGGGCGTCTTTGACTACACCTTCGAGTTCCCGCACGCTGCGTTTATTACGGCCGACCAGTGCCTGTTCCATACCGACTCGCGCTATCTCAACAGCTTTGAGGAGAACACGCCCGCCGGCAGCCCCTGGGTCTACGACATGGACGAGGGCACCATCCCCGGTTGGGTCGCTGGCAAGATCGCAGCCAACAAGTGCCGCGTCTGCGCCATCGAGGACGACATGCAGATTAACTTCTACCAGGGCATTCAACGTGGCCTGGAGGATCGCTCCGTTGCCTGCATGCTGCCGCTGATGCATGACGACATCCGCAAGATGCGCGCCATCAAGGACGCCGAGGAGATTGAGCTCATGCGCCACGCGCAGTCGATCACCGATGCCGCCTTCCAGCACATGCTCGGCTTTATTAAGCCCGGTATGACTGAGAAGCAGGTCCGCAACGAGCTCGAGAACTTTATGTTTGCCAACGGCGCCGATAGCCTGGCCTTCGGCTCTATCGTGGCGAGCGGTCCCAACACCGCCAACCCGCATGCTGTGCCGAGCGACCGCGTGATCGAGAAGGGCGATTTCGTCCTCATGGATTACGGCGCGGGCTACTGCGACTATCGCTCTGATATGACGCGCACCGTCGTGATGGGCGAGCCCACGCAGGAGCAGCTTGACCTCTACGCGCTCGTGCGCCGCACGCACGAGGAGTGCGTCGCCGCCATCCATCCGGGCGTCGAGGGCAACGACATTTTCAAGCTTTCCAAGAAGATCATCGGCGATGCCGGTTATGGCGATTACTACAACCATGGCCTGGGCCACGGCGTGGGCATCGACATCCACGAGCTGCCCAACTTCAACCGCAGTAAGAACATTATCGAGGTCGGCTCGGTTGTTACCATGGAGCCCGGCGTCTACCTGCCGGGCGTGGGCGGCGTGCGCCTGGAGGACTACGGCGTTGTCACCGAGAACGGCTACGAGCCTTTCACCAAGACCCCGCACGATCTGCACGTCATCGATTGCTAGACCATTTCGATAGTTTTTTGGGGCGGGGCGTCCGGAGCAATTCGGGCGCCCCGCGTTCTCTTTTTATGCGCTCGCTGCAGGCGCCGTCTACAAGTGTATAATTTCGGTCGTATATAATTTGGGCGCTTGTGCGTTCTGCCCATAACAAGAAAGGTCACTATGCCTACCATTTCTACCGCCGATTTCAAGAACGGCCTCGGTCTCCGCATTAAGGACAAGGTCTACACCATCGTCGAGTTCCAGCATGTCAAGCCGGGCAAGGGCGGTGCGTTTGTGCGCTACAAGACCCGCGACATCAAGAGCGGCCGCGTCGTCGAGAACACCTGCAACGCCGGCACCAAGTTCGAGAGCGTCATGCTCACCACCCGTGAGTTCCAGTACCTCTACAACGATGGCACCGACTACATCTTCATGGACAATGAGACCTATGAGCAGGTTCCCGTTCCCGAGGACATGGTGGGCGAGAACTCCAAGTGGCTGCGCGAGAACGACATCTGCCAGCTGCTCTTTGCCGACGATGAGCTCATGGGCGTGACCCCGCCGATGTTCATCGAGACCACCATCGTTCAGACCGACCCGGGCTTTAAGGGCGACACCGTCCAGGGTTCCACCAAGCCGGCCACGATCGACACCGGCGCTGTCATCCAGGTCCCCATGTACCTCAACGAGGGCGAGGTCATCAAGGTTGACACCCGCGACGGCAAGTTCGTCTCCCGCGTCTAGCAACCAACTCTTCTAGGAGGACTCATGCCCCAGGAAATCAAGATTGACGGCATCGGCATTTCGCCCGATGTTCTGACCGCCATCGTCTCCCGCGCCGTGTCGGATGTCGAGGGCATCGCCTCCGTTGGCGTCAAGGACCTTGCCACCAACCTTGTCTCCATGATGCTCTCGTCCAAGGCCCCGGCTTCCGAGCCGGCGGTCGAGGCCGAGGTCGTCGGCGACAAGCTCGCACTCACCGTGCGTGTCGTGGTGTTCTTTGGCTATCCGTTCAAGAAGCTCGCCGAGGCCGTTCGCGCCGCCGTGGTCGCCGCCATCGATGCCCAGGTGGGCGTCGAGGTCGAGCGCGTTGACGTTTGCATCGACGGCCTCGTTTTCCCCAAGGAGTAACCTTTGAGCCTTAAGGTTTATCGCGGGCGCACGCTTGCCCGCAGTCAGGCGCTGCAGCTGCTGTTCCAGGCCGAGGCCACGGACAGCCCGCTCGAGCGCGTCCTCGAGGGCGATTTCCTGATCTCGAAGGGTCCCCTCGACCCCTATGCGCTGGAGCTTTGCCGCGGTGCCTACGAGCATATCGATCGCATCGACTGTGCCCTGCGCGCCGTCGCCAAGAACTGGGATCTTATGCGCATGCCCGGCGCCGACCGCAACCTGCTGCGTATCGCCGTCTACGAGATGCGCTTCCTCACCGACGAGGAGGTCTCGGACGCCATCGTTATCAACGAGGCTGTCGAGATCGCTAAGGCTTATGGTACCGACCAGTCCGCGTCGTTTGTCAACGGCGTGCTGGGCAAGATCGCTCGCAGCGAGGAGCTGCCGGGCGAGGACCTGTACCAAGAGCTGCTGGCCGAGGATCGCGCTCGCGAGGAGGCACAGGCTGCCGAGGCGGCCGCCAAGGTCGCTGCCGCTCAGGCTGCCGCCGGTGTACTTGCCGAGGATGCGGACGCTGCTGAGGCCGTCGAGGCCGACTCCGTCGAGGAGTAGCCATGCCAGAGGGTTCCGTCCGCAACTTCGATGAGATCTCGGATCGCCTGGACCAGATCATCGCCACCGTTCGCTCCAAGGATACTTCCTTGGAGCGTTCGCTCGATTTGTTTGACGAGGCGATTGAGCTGGGCTCCCGTGCGGTCGATATGGTCGACAAGTTTGAGCTGACGCCGCGTGAGGCCGACAAGCTCGAGCAGGAATACGATGAGGATGCGGCAAGCGAGTCCCAAGATAGACAGGCTGCATCCCCGGATACGAATGGTTGATGGCATTCATGAAACGCGTGCGTCTCGATGACGAACTGATTTCACAGGGCATCTGCGCCGATCGCGCGGATGCCCTTCGCACTCTTATGGCCGGCTTGGTTTCGAGTGGCGGTGAGCGTTTGACCTCTCCGGGGCTCAAGGTGACGCCGGGCCTGTCACTGCACGTTAAGGGGCGCATTCCGTACGTTGGGCGCGGCGGCCTTAAGCTCGAGGGTGCGCTCGATGCGTTTGGGATTGATCCGACGGACCTTGCTTGCCTCGATGTGGGCTGCTCCACGGGCGGCTTTACCGATTGCCTGCTCAAGCGCGGTGCCGCCACGGTCGTTTCGGTCGATGTGGGGCGCGCCCAGTTTGATTGGTCACTGCGTCAAGACGATCGCGTGACGCTTCATGAACGCACGAATGTGACGCAGTTGCCCGAGCTCGGCTACGGCGGCGCTATTGACCTCGCCGTGTGCGACGTGTCGTTTACCAGCATCGCGAACATCATCGATGCGGTGTTGGCGTGTCTGAAGCGTTCGGGTTCGTTTTGCACGCTCGTAAAGCCGCAGTTTGAGGCGCCGGCTGCGCTGGTGGGCGAGGGCGGTATCGTAACCGACCCCGCCGTCCGCCGCGATACGCTCGTGGCGGCGATTGAGCTGTTCGCCGCCAAGGGATTGTTCCCGGTCGACGTGTGCGTGTCGCCCATTCATGGCGCCAAGGGCAACGTCGAGTTTTTCCTGTACGGCACGAGGTTTGCCCCCGATGAGCGCTCCGATGACGAGTTGCAATCCCAGGTATCGGCTTTGAGCGAGAAAGCTGCAACGCTATGAAGGTCTTTCTGGTTCCCAATTACTACAAGCAAGAGGCGGTCGAGAGCGGCCTGATGCTCGAGCTTTGGCTGACGCGCCAGGGCTACGAGGTCGCATGGGCGGCCGATCAGCGATCGAAGATTCAAAGCACGCCTGATATTGACGGCTCCGATCTGGTCATTACGCTCGGCGGCGACGGTACGTTGCTGCGCGCTGCCCGTATCCTCAACCATCGCGAGATTCCTATCCTCGGTCTTTCCTATGGTCACCTGGGCTTTTTAACTGCTGCGAGTCCAGAGGAGCGCGACATTCTGCAGGTTGTGAGCGATGCCCTTTCCGGTGAGCTCCATGTGAGCCGCCGCGCCACCATCGCCGCGGATATCGTCTCGGTGCGCGATGACGGCACGAAGGACGTCGTGCGCACGTTCGCCCTCAACGATATGGCGCTCACGCGCGGGCCCCTGTCCGATATGGTCGAGTTTGACATCACGGTTTCCGGCCATCATATCGATCGCCTGCGCGGTGATGGTGTCGTCGTGTCGACGGCGACCGGCTCCACCGGCTATGCGCTGAGCGCCGGCGGTCCTATCGTGAGCCCCGATTACACGGGTATGGTTTGCGTGCCCATCGCTCCGCATACTATTCAGGCTCGCGCCTTCTTGACCTCGCCAAGCGATGTCGTCGAGATCTTCATGTCCGACGACCGCCCGAGTGTGCCTGCCATCGCTATCGACGGACAGTTTATTACCTGCGACGGCACGGTCGAGAGCGTGGCTGTGCGTCGCGGTCCCGGCGATGTGCTGCTGCTGGATTACGGTCCCGAGAGCTTCTATAACTCGGTGAGCCGCGTGTTCTATGGAGTGCGCCATGATCGATGAGCTGCAGGTTTCCAACATTGCACTCATTCGCGAGGCGACGTTGGTTCCGAGCGCGGGCTTGACCGTCCTGACCGGCGAGACCGGTGCTGGCAAGACCGCATTGCTCTCGGCGCTTAAGCTCATCTTGGGCGAACGCGCAGATTCGTCGACCGTGCGCGAGGGCGAGGCGCTTGCCAGCGTCGAGGCGCGCCTGTTCGATGGCCCGCACGACGCGGAGGGCTTCACCGTGCAGCGCAGCCTTTCTGCCGAGGGCCGCAGCCGTGTCAAGATTGACGGCCGCATCGCCAGTGTGCGCGAGCTTTCGGAGCGGGTCGGCGTGATGATGGACCTGTGCGGTCAGCACGAGCACCAGCGCTTGCTCGATCCGGCACATCATGTTGCCATGGTTGATGCCTGGGCTGGGCGCGCGGCGCTTGAGGCGCTCGAGAAGTATCGTGCCTGCTTTAAGGCATCGCGCGCCGCTGCCAAGGAGGTCCGCCGCGTCGAAGAGGCCTCGCATGCACAGGGGAGTCGCGTCGAGGAGGCGCGCTTCGCCCTTGAGCGCATCGCCGAGGTCGATCCCAAGCCTGGTGAGTATGAGGAGCTCGAGGAGCTGTTGCCGCGCTCCGAGCATGCCGAGGTCTTGGTGGCCACGGCTAACGAAGCCCATGCATCGCTTGCTGCCGAAGGGGGAGCGCTCGATGCCGTGAATGGCGCCGTGGTAGAGCTGTCGCGTATGGCGACCGTTGACCGCAAGCTAGGTGACATCGCTGATGCCCTTTCGGATGCCTGCATTTCGCTTGAGGATTGCGCCAACGAGTTGCGTGCTTATCGCGATGGCGTTGCGTTTGACCCTCGCGAGCTCGCTCGCATGCGCGAGCGGTATTCTGACCTGAAGGGCCTGCTGCGTCAGTGGGGTCCCACCATGGACGACGTGTTTGCCATGCGAGATCGCTCGCAGGAGCTGTTGTCGCTGGTAGACGATGGCGATGAACAGATCAAGAAGGCGCGCGAAGCGCTTGGCGCGGCGGAGCATGAACTGTTCGCCGCCGCCAAGGCGCTCAAGCGTGCGCGCAATACGGCAGCCCCGCGTTTTTGTCACGAGGTGGGTCGTCAGATGGCACGCCTGGAGATGGGCGGCGCTGAGCTGGTTTGGGAGTCCCGCGATCTCCCTCGCGCTGAGTGGACACCCGCGGGTCCTTCGAGCTATGAGCTTTTGTATCGCAGCGGCGCCGGCTTGACACCGCGTCCCTTGCGCCGCATTGCGTCGGGCGGCGAGCTGAGCCGCGTCATGCTGGCGAGTAAGGTTGTCCTCGGTAATGCGGACGGCGTGGATACGCTGGTGTTCGACGAGGTCGATGCCGGTGTCGGCGGCTCCACGGCTCGTGCTCTTGCTGGTGTGCTGGCCGATCTTGCCGCCACGCATCAGGTCATTGTCGTAACCCACCTAGCGCAGGTCGCAGTCATGGCCGACAAGCATTACGTGGTCAGTAAAGAGCCCGGCGACGTTCCCCAAACGCATCTGGACGAGGCGACCGGCGATGCCCGTACCGCCGAGATCGCTCGCATGCTGAGCGGCGATCAATCCGAGGCAAGCTTGGCCCACGCAAAGCAGATGCTCGAAGAAGCTCGAGGCTAGGTCGTATCAGCGGTGTTGGTGGGACAAAATAGACTGAAATTTTGTCCCACTTCGCGTTTTACTCTACGACCTTATCCGGTTGGATGAGCTCCTCGTAGTAGCTGATATGTTCGCGAGCGTCTTCAATCTCGGGCAGCAGGAAGTTGTAGATGACTTCGATGATCATCGTGGCGCTGATCTTGGAGAACGCAAAGTCACCCGTCGTCAGCAACGCCTCGTGGTTGACGGTATTAAAAGTGTAGTCTGCCAGGCGCGCGAGTGGAGACTTGCTGTCGCTGCTGATGACGACTACGGTGGCACCGCAGTCGCGAGCCGCTTTTGCCATGCGATTCAGTCGGCGCGACTTGCCGGAGTTTGAGATGAGCACGATGACGTCACCCGGGCGCAACGTGAGCGCAAAGCCGATTGATGTCTCGCTAATGGTGCTCGCCATGCAGCGCAGGCCCAGCTGCGAAAACTTAAACGTCGCATCGAGCGCGACCGCGTTCGTATTGCCCACAGCCGCAAACTCAATAACCCCTGCATGCTTAAGGGCATGCACAACAGCCGCCAACGTATCGTGGTCGATCCCGTCGATGGTCGCATTAAGCTCGCTCACCTTGGCAGCCAGGATGTTCTTAAGGCTCTGCTCCATATTGTCGAGCGAGACTTCGTCAGTCAGGCCCTCGTTGCGCTGGCTTTCTAAATCCCTCGCCAACGAAAACTGAAAGCTGCGGAAGCTGCCAAAGCCAAGCTTGCGGCAGAAGCGCGAAACGGTCGCCTCGGACGTGGCGGCGGCGCGCGAGAGCTGAGCCGCCGTGAGGCGCGGCGCCTCGGACTGGTGCTCCAATATATAGTCGACAATGCGCTGCTCGGACTCGCTGTATCCCTGATGGGTACTAATGAGGGAAAGTGCGCTCTTGCTACTATCGGTCATGGATGGCTCCTGGTTGGCATGAAAAATGGACTCGTTTGTAATGTCATAGTATAGGGGGATTTTCAATTACAAGATACACCTTGCCGTTTCAAGTGTTGATGGTAAACTTTCACCTACCGTTTACGGTTATGAAAGAACCTTTCACCGGAGAATTGCGCCTTGTCTCTTCTCACGCGGACGGTAGGTTGGTATCTTTCAGTTGTGGAAAAGCGCGCAAGGACGCGCGTGTAGGGTAGCGCCTGCGGGCGCAAAACTTAAAAAGGAGGGACACATGGCTAAGTTTGACATCATCGCCGCCACCGGTTGCCCGACCGGCATTGCGCACACCTTCATGGCGAAGGAGGCGCTGGAGAAGGCAGCTGCCGAGCGCGGTCTGACCATTAAGGTCGAGACCCATGGCCAGGTCGGTGTCGAGAACGAGCTCACCAAGAGTGAGATCGCTGGTGCCAAGGCCGTCGTCGTCGCAGCCGACAAGGATGTCCAGGCTGAGCGTTTCGCCGGCAAGCCCATGGTTTCCGTTGGTGTTTCCAAGGCCCTGTCCGTTGAGGCCGCCGGTAAGCTGATCGACCGCGCGCTCGCCGCCAAGGGTGACGACACGGTTGCTGCCGCTGCCGATGTCGAGGACGAGGTCGAGGAGAAGGAGTCTATCGGCCACGTCATCTACAAGCACCTCATGAACGGCGTCAGCCACATGCTGGTCTTCGTCGTTGCCGGTGGTGTCCTGACCGCCGTCTCGTTCCTGTGGGGCATTACGTCCTTCGATTCGACGGCGTCTGACTACAACAGCTTTGCTGCGATGCTCAAGATCATCGGCGGCATCGCCATGAACCTTATGGTTCCGGTGCTTTCCGCCTACATCGCCGAATCCATCGGCAAGCGCCCGGCGCTCGTCCCCGGCTTTGTTGCCGGTATGATCGCCATCCAGGGCCTGCCTGTTAACGCCGAGACCGGCATGATCGACGCCGGTGGCGCCGGCGTGGGCTTCGGCTTCCTGGGCGGCATCGTCGGCGGCTTCCTCGCCGGCTATGTCATCCTGCTGCTCGAGAAGGTCTTTGCCGGCCTGCCCAAGAACCTGGACGGCCTCAAGGCTATCTTCCTGTACCCGCTGTTCTCGACGGCTATCGTCGGCTTGGTCATGCTCGGCATTTCCGGCCCCATGGCTGCCATCAACACCGCCATGATGGACTTCCTCAAGGGCCTGTCCGCCTCTGGCGCCGTTGTCCTGGGTCTTGCCATCGGCTGCATGTGCGCCTTTGACATGGGCGGCCCGGTCAACAAGGCTGCTTATGTCACCGGTACCGCTATGCTCACCGAGGCTCTGGCCGCCGGTGTTGGCACCGATACCTACAACTTCGGCACCAACTTCATGGCTGCCGTCTCCGCCGCCTGCATCGTTCCGCCGCTGATCACCACCTTTGCCGTCGTTGTCGGCAAGAAGTACTTCAGCCAGGAGGATCACGACGCCGGTGTCGTCAACCTCATCCTTGGTTGCACCCACATCACCGAGGGCGCCATTCCGTTCATGACCAAGAACATCTGGCCCGTCATGCCCATCATGATGCTCGGTTCTTCTATCGCTTCGATCCTGACCATTATGTTCAACGTTCACGATCCGGCGCCTCACGGTGGCTTCCTGGTCCTGCCCGTTGTCGAGAACGGTCCGCTGTGGGTCCTCGCGATCCTCATCGGCGCTGTGGTCGGTGGCATCCTGTTCGTGGCCTTCAAGAAGTACGACTTCGAGAAGAATCAGAAGACCGCTCCTGCAGCCAAGCCGGTTGAGGCCCCCAAGGCCGCTGCCGTCGAGGCCCCCAAGTCCGAGGCTGCCGACTTCGTGAAGGTCGAGAACGTCTTTGTCGCCGAGGACTTCGCTTCTCGTGACGAGGCTCTGAGCTTCGTTTCCAACCAGGCTGTCAAGGCCGGTATTGCCAGCGACGCCGACGCCGTGATGAACGCCTTCCTGGCCCGCGAGGCCGAGGGCACCACGGGCATGATGGAGGGCTTCGCCATCCCGCATGCCAAGTCCGACGCCATTACCGAGGCTGCCGTCATCGTCGTCAAGGACGAGTCCGGCGTGACTGGTTGGGACACCATGGACGGCGCTCCCGTCAACGTGGCCATCGCTCTGCTCATCCCTGGTGCACAGGCTGGCACCACGCACCTCAAGATCCTGTCCAAGGTCGCCGAGGCGCTCATGGACGAGGACTTCCGTGGCACCGTCAAGGGTTCCACCGACGCTGCCGAGATCGCCAAGACGATCAACGCCCGCCTGGTCTAATTCCACAGTACGCGAATAACATCGCCCCCTGTAACAAAGGCGGAGTCCCTCTCCAGGGGCTCCGCCTTTTTCATGCTCCTTCTTCTATGTTGCGGTGAAATAAGGACTGTTTAACCATTTCAACCCTAAATTCAGTCCCTATTTCACCACGACTTAGAAGAAGGGGATAGCGCGGCCCGTCTATCAGATCGTCCGTGCGGACAAATATTCAGCCAGAATTCCGTTCGCACGATATTGCTCTGGACCGACCGAGTTTCCGCAGCTCGCCTGCCGGGCGGGCGCGGGTTAAGTTTGTCGCGAGTTCCGCACGCAAAGGAAAGCACTTAATGTGCTTTCCGTCTTGCGCAG
>CAJKFS010000002.1 GCA_905199225.1 uncultured Collinsella sp.
ACGCAAAGAAGGCCACTTAATGTGGCCTTCGTCTTGCGCAGGACTGTAGAGCAGGGAACTTCGTGCCCCGACGCCCGGGAGGACGTTTCATTTAGAAAGATGGACCGACCGCCGTCAGCGATGGGAGCTACTCCCCCAGCACGGCCTTTTTGGCGGCTGCAGCCATGTTGTCCAGATCTTCCTTGGTGGGGTGATCCTTTGCGGCGACCCAGTTATCGAGCAGCATCTTAAAGCGGACATTGTCGGGATCTTGCTCGAGCATGGCCTCGTAGCGCTGCTTGACCGCGGGACCCATCTTGCCCTGGCACATTGCCCAACCCACAAGCTCGGCATCCTCGGCCAAATTGGAGGTCACGCGATTGATAATCTGCTGATAATAGCTCTGGTCGGCGCCAAAACCGCAGGTACCAAAGAGGAAAACGCGCTTGCCGTGCAGAGCGGAGAGCAGCGCGGCAACCGAAGGCGTGCACGCGCCCTTGTCGCACCAAAAACCGACGAGCACCGTGTCGGCCGCGCAGGCGCCCTGCGCCTCGAGCGCAACCTGATCTGCATCCGCATCGTCGCTCAACGCCGCGGCATGGACAAACTCAACACCCGCAGCCTGCAGAGCGCGCTTGATCGCACCCGAAACCATCCTGGTATTACCGCTCTTGCTGTTAACCACCAAAGAGCACGTCATAGTCACGTTGCCTCGTATCCCCCAAAACTAAAGCCACTAATGCAATTTATTAGATGAATATCTTAGTACTAACGTGACAGATGTAAACCACCGTCTGTCGATTGATTAATTTGCCCCACGGGCTTGCTCACTGGGCGAATTGGCTGCGGTAGAGTTCGGCGTAGAAGCCGCCTGCCGCTAGCAGCTCGTCGTGCGTGCCGCACTCGATAATCTGCCCGTCGCGCATCACCAGAATGCAGTCGGCGTTACGAATCGTGCTCAGGCGGTGCGCCACGACAAAGCTTGTGCGGCCAGCCATGAGCTCGTCGAATGCCGCCTGCACCTGCAGCTCGGTGCGGGTATCGATGCTCGAGGTCGCCTCGTCCAGCAGCAGAATCGCCGGGTCGGTGAGCATGACGCGCGCGATGCACAGCAGCTGTTTTTGACCCTGGCTAAACGTGCCGCCGTCCTCGCCGATTACCGTATCGTAGCCGCCTGGCAGCTGCACGATAAACTTGTGCGCGTGCGCGCGCTTGGCAGCTTCGATAACCTGCTCGCGCGTGGCGTCGGGACAGCCGTAGGCGATGTTTTCCGCCACCGTGCCCTCGAACAGCCAAGTGTCCTGCAACACCATGCCAAAGGCGCGGCGCAAGCTTGCGCGCGTGTAATCACGCGAGGAACGGCCATCGACCGCAATGCGACCGGCATCGATATCGTAAAAACGCAGCAGCAAATTGATGAGCGTTGTCTTGCCACAGCCCGTAGGACCGACCAGGGCAAAGCGCATGCCGGGCTTAGCCTCGATGCAGATGTCCTGAAGCAGCTTGCGGTCGGGCACGTAGCTAAAGTCCACATGCTCAAGGGCGACCTCGCCCTGCGGTGCGGCAAGTTCCACGGCATCTGGCGCGTCGGGCTCCTGCTCGCGCGCATCGAGCAGCGCAAACATGCGGCGCGCCGAGGCATACGCGGTCTGGATCTGCGTAATGACGTTGGTGACCTCGTTGAACGGCTTGGTGTACTGGTTGGCATAGGACAGAAAGATCTGCACGCCGCCCACCGTAAGCGCCGCGGGCACGCCCGTGATCACGCCCACGCAGCCGATCACAGCGACCACGGCATAGATGATGTTATTGATAAAGCGCGTACCGGGGTTGGAGAGCGAACCCATAAACTGCGCGCGCTCGCCCGCGGTGTAGAGCTCGGCATTGAGGGCATCGAAGCGCTGCTGGGCGTTAGGGCCATAGGCAAAGGCGTCGACAAGCTTTTGCTCGCCTACGTACTCCTCGATATGACCACCGAGCTGCCCTTGAATACGCTGCTGTGCCGTAAAGCTTTTGTTGGAAAGCTTGGCAATAGCACCAGCTGCAAAAATGGAAAGCGGCGTGATGAGTACCACCACGAGCGTCATGGTCAGGTTAATGGAGAGCATAAACGCGAGCGTGCCCACGATGGTGATAACACCGGTGAAGAGCTGCGTAAAGCCCTGCAGCAGACCGTCGCCCACCTGATCGACGTCGTTGACCACGCGGCTCATAAGGTCGCCGTGGGCATGGCTGTCGATAAAGCTGAGCGGCATACGGCTGAGCTTATCGCTCGCCTCCACGCGCATGTCGCGCACCGTTTCGTAGGACAGGCGGTTAACGCAATAGCCCTGTAGCCACTGGAAGGCCGCGGCCCCCACCACGACGAGCGCGAGTTTGGTAACAAGCGGCAGCAGCGCGTCGAAGTCCACCTGCCCGGCGGCGACGATAAGGTCGATGCCCTCGCCGATGAGAATGGGCGTATAGAGTTGCAAGATCACCGAGACGGCGGCACTCACAAACGACGCTACAAACGAAATGCGATGCGGGCGAACATAGCCCAGTAGGCGGCGGGTCACCGCACCCACGGGATAGCGCTCGGGATCGCCGGGCTGGCGCGGACCGTCGCCCAGGTCGTTGAGGTTATCGTTACCGGACACGTTGGCCGTCATCGTGGCGACCGAACCGGAGGAAGTGTACGGATTCATTTAGCAGCCCTCCTTTGCGCAAGTGGATGCCGGGGCAGCCGGGGCGGACGCGGGACTTGGGACGGACGTGGGCGCCGCACTCCCCTGCTGGCCCTCGAGCTCCTCGCGGCGCAGCTGCGACTGGCAGATCTCGCGATAGAGCTGGCAGGTCGCGTACAGCTCGTCATGCGTGCCCAGGCCCGCAACCGAGCCGTGGTCGAGTACGCAGATCATGTCGGCATCGCGCACGGTCGAGACGCGCTGGCTCACGATGACAGTCGTCAGCGGCAGCCCGCCCTCGGCGGCACCGCGCACGCTGCGCTCGCGAATGGCATGGCGAAGCGCCGCGTCAGTCTTAAAGTCGAGCGCCGACGCGGAGTCATCCATGATCAGGACCTGCGGAGCGCCCACCAGGGCACGTGCGATGGTCAGGCGCTGACGTTGTCCGCCGCTGAAGTTCTTGCCGCCCGCCTCGACCGGGGCGTCGAGGCCCTGGGGCTTGTTGTGCACGAACTCGCTCGCTTGCGCCATATCGAGCGCTGCCCAGAGCTCCTCGTCGGTCGCCGACTCGTCACGCCAGGTCAGGTTGCTGCGGATGGTGCCGCTCACCAGCGACGCTCGCTGCGGAACGGTCGCGACCACGTGGCGCAGCTGGTCGAGCGGCCAAGTGCGCACGTCGGTACCCATCACGCTCACGCTGCCGGTGCCCGCATCGTACAGGCGCGGGATGAGCGAGACGAGCGTGGACTTGCCGCTGCCCGTGCCGCCGATAATGCCGAGCGTTTTGCCCAGCGGCAGCTCCAGCGTCACATCGCTCACGGCATTTGCCGCGCCCACGCCAAACGAAAAGCTCGCATGGTCAAAGCTCAACGCAGGGACCGGAACAGCGCCACCCGCCAGTTCGCTCGGCTCGGGCAGGGCGACCGGCTCGTTGCCCTCGTCGGTGATACTCGGCACGCAATTGAGCACCTCGTTGATACGCGACGCGCTGGCGCTCGCCTTGGTAAAGACCACGACCAGGTTGGCGACGTACACGATGGAGGTGAGGGTCTGGGTCATGTAGTTCACAAACGCCATGACCTGGCCCTGTGTGAGCTCGCCCACGTTGACTTGAATGCCACCCACCCACAGGATGGCGCACACGCCCAGGTTCATCACAAGAAACGTAACGGGATTAAGAATCGACGAGAGCTTGCCCACCGCGATGGCGACATGCGCCTGATCGTCAGCCGCTTGGGCAAAACGCTCACGCTCGTGATCTTCGCGCACAAACGCACGGACCACGCGGGCGCCCGAAAGCCCCTCGCGACAGATAAGTGCGATGCGGTCGAGCTTTGCCTGCAGCTGCTTGTAGTACGGGATGCAGCGCGCCATGACAAACCAAAACACCAGGCCGATCGCGGGCGTGCAAATCAAAAAGATAATGCCGAGCTTAAGGTCGATGGCAAGGGCCGCAACCATGGAGCCCACCGCCAGGAAAGGCCAGCGGATGAGCATGCGCACGCCCAGCGCCACGGCGAGCTGCACCTGATTGACGTCGTTGGTGATGCGCGTGATGAGCGACGGCGTGCCAAAACGGTCGAGCTCGGCATAGCTCAGTTTGTTGATGTGTTCGTAGAGCGCGCCGCGAATATCGGTGCCCATGCCCTGCGAGGTCAGCGCCGCCATCTTTTGGCAGACGAGCGTAAACGAGATGCCGATCACAGCCATGGCGCCAAGCAGCATGCCGTAGTGCACGACGGCGTTGACGTCGTGCGCGCCGATGCCCTTGTCGATCATCTGCGCAATCACGAGCGGCGTAAGCAGGTCAAAGATCACTTCGATCAACTTGCACGCAGGGCCGATCACCATATACCGGCGAAACTTACCACCAAAACGCCTGAGCAACTCAATCATAAAAAGGCGCTCCCTATCATCATTCACACTCAATTCGAATCATGATAGTACGGTGAGCTCAAAAGAAGCGTAAACAACTCGTCATTTCTGGCGAGATTCAAGAGCGGGTTAACCGCCTGATATACTTACATTAGTGCTACCAAGTAAGTTGCCAACCCTTGAAATGAGGTGCCGAGATGAACGACATTCTCGCAAGAAGAGCAAGACGAGCAACCATGGGCATCGCCCTTTCCGCGGCACTTGCCGCGGGAATCGCCCCCGTAACGGCGATCGCGGCAGAAACCAGCTCCCCTGTCGATGCAGTCGCCTTGCAGACGGAAGACGCGGCCACCGAAAAAGAAAAAGCGCATGCGGCCATGCAGGAAGCGCTCAAAAACCTCGAGGCCGCAAAAGACGCCGCAAGTCCCGAGAAAATTGCGGAAATCGATACTAAAATTGCCATTTTTCAAAAGAACTACGACACTAATTTGGCGCGAGCTGCCATATATAAGGAATCCCTTCCTACCATGCAAGCGGACATCGATGCAGCCCAATCCGAATGCGATAAGGCCCACAACCGAACAAGAGACCTTGAGGCAGAATTAAATAAAATCCCCCACACGGATTACGAAACTAGATGGCAGTTGGAACTGGCGATCATGGATGCACAAGAGCAAGAATCTCGTTGTGAAGATAAGCTTGAGCACTGCCGAATGCGCCTCGAAAGTCAGAAAAGCCTGATTTATTTCTTAGAAAGCGAAGTAGAGTTTAATAAAACCCACCTCGACGGAGAAACAGCCAAGCGAGATGCGCTCCTCGATAATTTGAAAAAGGCGCAAGCGGCCTATGACGACGCCTGCAAGGCATACGAAGAGGCAAAAGCCGCAGCAGATACGGCCGCCTCGCCCGAGATAACGAAACCCACCGAGACAACGCCTCCCTCCGGCTCGGCGCAACCGGCCGAGACGGCACAGCCCGCCGGCTCGCCCGCGGCCGGCAAAGACGCCGCACCGAGCTCCGCCAAGCAGGCGAACACAAGCAACGGCAAGCAAGCAACTACGACCGCCGACAAGCTCGCAAACACAGGCGACACAACGCCAAGCGCAATCGCGCTAGCAGGAATCGCCGCCACAGGCCTCGGAATAACCGCCACAGCCACCCGCCGCATCAAGAACTCAAAATAGCCGCCAGCGGTTATTGTCTTCGCCAACCCACAAGCCCAGAGACAAAAAGAGGCCCGTTTCCCCACCACGGAAACGGGCCTCTTTACTTGTAAAAACAAATGGCAATGCCGCCGTCTCTTGAACCACATAGCCACCGCGCTCCAAATAACGCCAGCGAGCAGCATTCCTTAAGGAATAGATTTAATGGCTGTTAATCGAGGGGTATACGCGCGCACCCGATCAACGACGGGCTAACCGCCTGATATACTTACATTAGTGCTACCAAGTAAGTCGCCAACCCTTGAAATGAGGTGCCGAGATGAACGACATTCTCGCAAGAAGAGCAAGACGAGCAACCATGGGCATCGCCCTTTCCGCGGCACTTGCCGCGGGAATCGCCCCCGTAACGGCGATCGCGGCAGAAACCAGCTCCCCTGTCGATGCAGTCGCCTTGCAGACAGCGGCCGCGAACTCGAGCGAAACCGCGGCCACCGAAAAAGACAAAGCGCATGCAGCCATGCAGGAAGCGCTCAAAAACCTCGAAGCCGCAAAAGAGGCCGCAAGTCCCGAGAAAATCGCGGTAATCGATGCTGACATTGCCGCTTCTCAAGAGCTCCACGACATGATGTTGGCAGAAGCCGCCAAACGGAGGGAACCCCTTCCCGCCATGCAAGCGGACGTCGATGCGGCCCAAGCCAAATACGATGAGGCCCACAACCGGGTAATCGAGCTTCAGGCAAAATTAAAAGAGGCATACGACAACGGAGATTACGCAGCTGCTCAACAGTTGCGTTCGGAGATCATGATGGCAGATTCGCGAGAACGTTCTTGCGAATATGAGCTTGCCCACTACCGAAGCCGCCTCGAAAGTCAGAAAGGACACGTTCAGTATTTCGAGAGTGCGGCGGAGGAAGCCAAAGCCAGCGTCGACGAAAGCATAGCCAAGCGAAATGCGCTCACCGACGATTTGGAAAAGGCGCAAGCGGCCTATGACGACGCCTGCAAGGCATACGAAGAGGCAAAAGCCGCGGCAGACAAGGCCGCCTCGCCCGAGATAACGCAACCGACCGAGACAACGCCTCCCTCCAGCTCGGCACAACCGGCCGAGACGACACAGCCCACCGGCTCGTCCGCGACCGGCAAGGGCGCTCCATCGAGCTCCACCAAGCAGGCGAACACGAGCAGCGGCAAGCAAGCAACTACGACCGCCGACAAGCTCGTAAACACAGACGACACAGCGCCAAGCGCAATCGCACTAGCAGGAATCGCCGCCACGGGACTCGGAATAACCGCCACAGCCACACGCCGCCTCAAGAACTCAAAATAGCGGCCAACGGTTATTGTCTCCGCCAATCCACAACCCCAGAAACAAAAGAGGCCCGTTTCCCCAACCCAGGGAAACGGGCCTCTTTAACTGCAAAATCCAAGCAACAGCACCGCCGTCTCTTGAACCACGTAGCCATCAATGCCCAGGCAACGCCAGCAAGCAGCACAAAACACGGGATTCAATTCTGCAGCTTGCGCCGTTGAACTCCACGAGCCTGCCCGTGTAGACGAGCCTGTCCACGACAGCCGCCGCCATCTTGTCGTCGCCGAACACGGTCACCCACTTGCTGAACTCTATGTTGGCCGTGACGATCATGCTCTGCCTGCCCTCCGGCACCGACATCACCTGGAACAGCAGCCTCGCGCCCTCGATGTCCAGCGGCACGTAGCCCTGCTCGTCCAGGATGAGGAGTTCGCGGCGGGGGCGACGCTCTCCGGGCTGCTGCCGCGTATCTCGCGGCGTAGAAAGGAGTGAGTACCATGACCAGCGCGAAGAAGATTTACCTCGCCGTGGCGGGCGGGCTTATTGCCGCGGGCATCGTTCTCGCGGGCATCGGCTTTATCGCCTCGGGCCGCGATCAGGCCGTGTTCACGACCCAAATCGACATGCGTGACAACACCATCGTGCTCGGCGGCGTCGAGGTGGACGAACCCGAGGGCATCCCGTTCATCAGCCGGCTCGCCATTCTTGGCGAGATCGACACCTCCGACGTCGCCGACCCCGCCGCGCCCTAGGCGCAACGAGCCCGGGCACTCCGTCCGCTAATTTGATTGAGATGGATCGCTCCTACTACGCGAGCATTGAGGTCGGGCAGCGCAATGTCAGCCTTTCAAATCTCAAGAAGATTACCGACGGCTTTCACATCACCATTTCGAAGCTCATGTGCGGTGTCGAGTAGATGATTCTCATCTGACTTGGCTCGTTCATGTTTAATCTGTCTCGTTAACCGAAATATGCAAATCTGGTTAATCAAATAATTGAAATCTGGTTAAATGAAAACTGTAAATTTGGTTAAACGCGCTGGTAAGCAATGGTGAAAACTATGCCAAAAAAGTACTACGCTAGAATTATCGAAAATGAGCTCGACCAGATGCTTGGGATATTCGGTGCCGTTCTCATCGAAGGACCTAAATGGTGCGGGAAGACAACCACGGCCGGGACCCGTGCGGCGTCCAGGCTCCTCCTCATGGACCCGTCGCGCAACTTCGAGAATCGCTTCCGTGCCGAGACGGACCCGGCGCTTGCCGTTTCTGGCGAGGTGCCGCGGCTGATCGACGAATGGCAGGAGGTTCCGAAACTTTGGGACGCGGCACGGTTTGAGTGCGACAACCGCGGCGGCGAGCCTGGCCAGTTCATATTTACGGGGTCGGCGACACCGCGAGACAATGAGCGGCCGATGCACAGTGGCGCTGGAAGGTTCGCTAAATTGCGCATGGACACCATGACGCTTTTCGAACTTGGGAAATCTAGCGGTGCGGTTAAGCTGTCGGGCATCATTTCTGGCGAAAAGTTCAGGGGCGCCTTCGGATCGATGGGTTCTGCCGAGATCGCCGAGCGCATCGTTTGCGGTGGATGGCCGGCGTCGATTGGGCGTGACGCGCGAATTGCGTCCGCGACGGCAAAACGATATATCGAGATAGTCGCTGAGGAAGACATCCCCCGCGTCGATGGCTCTCGACGAGATCCTGAGAAAGTGAAAGCCGTCATCGCGTCGTTGGCGCGCAACGAATCCACTCTTGCGACGCTCAAGACGCTTGTGGCCGATTTGGGTGGCGACGTATCGAGACAAACAGCGGCATCATACATATCCCTTCTTAGCAGATTGAGTTTCGTCTGCGATATCCCCGCATGGAATCCCGCGATGAGATCTCCGGTGCATCTGAGGGAGGCGCGTAAGCATCATCTTGCCGACCCGTCGCTTGCAGCGGCTGCGCTCGGGGCGACTGTGGAGACGTTGTTGTCAGACTTCAAGACACTTGGGCTGCTTTTCGAATCGTTGGCGCTCCATGATCTATGGGTCTATGCGAGGGCAAACGGAATGGGCCTTTATCACTATCACGATTCCCGCGATCTTGAGGTCGACGCTGTCATAGCGGCTCCAGGTGGGATGTGGATTCCCGTTGAGGTCAAGCTCAGTTCCGCTCAAATCGAAGAGGCATCTGACAATCTTGTTGCCGTCGAAGAGCGGATGGTTGCTGCCGGAAACACCCCGCCGGTTTCTAAAGTAGCGATTATTGGATTTGGTTCACAAGCCTATGTTACCGACCGCGGCGTCCAAGTTGTTCCATTGGACGTTCTCGCACCGTAACGCTGCGGGCGAAGTGAAATCGACGCATCTTTTAGATTTCTTCAATTTGTGCGTAAACCAACAATGCCGTAATTAAGCTATGTCGTTAGTGCGAACATCGCATCTTCAGTAGTCGAAGCTCGTTCGCAAACGGACCTCTTTACTTGTAAAAAAGGAGACAGCACCGCCGTCTCATGAACCACGTGGCCACCGCGCTCCCGGCAACGCCAACAAGCAGCACAAAACACGGGATTCAATTCTTCAGATAAATGCGCCTTTACGGGTGATTTTTGGACGAAGTGGCCCGGCCGGCGGCGAGATATTTGGTAGTCGAGCGATCCCGCAGGCGCAGCCGAGGACCAGCGAGACACCAAATATCTCGCCGCCGGCCGGGCCAAATCGCGGCACCAAAAAGCGCCCGTGCGCTCGATGGATTCGGATGCCCGACAGAGGCTCCTTATGGCTGCTTCCTTCCGGACCTGACCAGATTCGGAACATGTCGTCATCCGAACCCATCGAACGCGCTAGGCGCTCGGTATATCTTACCTGCTCCCGCCCAGCAGGGCAAGTGGGGCGAACCCATCGGATGGATTCGCCCCACTCGTCCATATCGCTAGCGGCGCCTGCGGTACAGGACCGCGCCGCCCGCGACGGCCAGCGCGCCGATGCCGGCCATGGCGCCGAGTGCCTCAACCGGCAGGCTGCGGTCGCCGGTGTCGGGCATGCCGCCCTTGGAGCCGTCGCCGCTAGAGCCGCTGCCGGAGCCGTTATCTGAACCGCCGTCCGAGCCGCCGCCCGGCGTGCCGGGGTTCTCGGGGGTGCCGGGGGTCCCGGGATTCTCGGCGTAGCTGTTGGTGAAGACCGGCGGCACGTTGGCGTCACCCTCGTAGGAGACCTTCGCCGACAGATAGCCCGTCTTGGTGCCGTCTGCCGCCTCGTCGCTCACCGTGACGACGATCTTGCGCACCGCCTTGTCGTAGGTCACGTGCGCCTGGCCGTCGTCGACCTCGCTCACCGTGAAGGTGTAGGTGCCGGTCTGCTTGAACGTCAGCGTATCGAACGTGACGCTGCCGTCCGCGGCGTTCTTGGCGGTCGACATGACCTTGCCGTCCCGGCTCTTGAGCTCAAAGCTAAACTGGCCCGCCTTGAGCTCGGCGCCCTTGAGCACCTTAGCGGCGCCCAGCTTGAGGGTGACGGGCGCGGCCTCGTAGCCGTTGGTGAACGTCACAGAGTCGTCGCCCGTGGGATTGCCCTCGGCATCCGCCAGCTCGTGCTTGACGGCGAGCGTGCCGTTTTTGGCATCGGTGACCGTCGTGCGCACGCGGTACGTCGCCCTGTCGTACGTCACGCCGCCCGCCGTGCCGGCGACCTCGCGCAGCTCATAGCTGTGCGTGCCGGGCGCGGTGTAGGTGACGGGGCTGAGAGCGACCGTGCCGTCGGCGGCGTTCCTGCCCGTTGCCACGACGCTCTCACTGCCGTCGGCGGCAATCTCGACCAGCTGGAACTCGAACTCGCCCTCGACCAGGTCACGGCCCTTGAGCTTCTTGCCCACCTTGATCTGGTCGGTGACGGAGCTCGGCGTCGGGTTCACGCCGTAGGTGTTGGTGAACTCGAACGCGCCCTTGCCCTCGGGCGTGCCCTCTGCGGGCAGGACCTCCGCGGCGAGCGTGCCCGCGTTGGTGTCCTCGACCACCCTGACCGTGAAGGTCCTGGTCGCCGTCGCGTCGTTGACCACCCCGTCGACCGAGCCGGACTCACTCACCCGGTAGGCGAACGTCTTGGTGCGCAGGCCGTCGCCGTCGATCTCGACGTCGTCGAGGTCGCTCGGCTGCTTAAACGTGACGTGGCCCAGCTCGACGTTGCCGGCGGCGTCGTTGGTCGCCTCGGTCACTGTCTTACCCGAAGCGTCAACCGGTGAGGGCGCGCCGTCCAGCGGCGCGATCTTAAAGGTGTACTTGCCCGCGATGTCGGCCTGCGTGAGGCCGAGCCCGGCCTGGCCGAGCGCCAGCGTCTTGGTGCCCGAGAGGTCGACCGTCGCCTCGCCGGCGCTGTAGCCGTTCACGAACGACAGCGTGCCGTCGGAGCCCTCGGGATAGGTCACGGCCACATCCAGCCCGCCCTTGCCGTTATCGGTCACCTTGACCGTGATGCCGAAGCTCGAGGCGGTCGCCGTCACGCCCGCGGGCAGCCGGTCCGTGCCGTCCTCGGATACGGTATAGGGAATGACCCAGGAGCCGTCGGCGGCCCTGGTGGCGGTGCCGTCCGCCACCATCTGCTCGAGAGCGTCGGTGGTGTAGGCAATGGGCGAGAACGCGAGCCCCGCGGCCTCGCCGTCGCCGGAGGCCTGATTGGTCGCGGTCGCGGCCACGTTGCCCCGGGCATCGCGGACGGAGAACGAGAACTCGCCCGCTGCCGCGGCGCGACCCGTCAGCGTCTTGGTGGCGTTAGTTGCCACGTTGCCCTCGCCGCCGAGCGTTCCGGTGGCCTCGTAGGAGTTCTCGAACGCGACCGTCGCGGGCGCGGGCGTCTCCGTGGCGTCATCTGCCGTGGAGACCTCGCTGCGGGCGACCTCGACACCGTCCTTGGCAACTGTGGTCGTGACCGTGAGCTCGCCCGTCGCGGCGTCGTAGCTGGGCGCGATGGTCACCGTGCGCGGCGCGGTGTCGTTGGTGTAGCCCTCGCCGCCGAGCTTGGTCTCGGTGACGGTGAAGCGATAGGTCTTGCCCGCGTCGGCGTCGGTGAACTTCACGTCGCTCTTCGCGGCACCGCCGATGAGGTCGACCAGGTCGGCCTTCCCATCGTCAGCCGCGGCCACGGCGTAGGCGTCCTTGTCGGTCTTGAGGCCGAGCTTGGCGGCCGTCTCGGCGTCGGCGGTCACGGTGAAGGCGAACTGCCCCGCCTCCATGGCGCGGCCGGAGAGCGTCTTGGGCAGGCGCACGCCCGCGCGGGCCGAGTAGTCGAGCTCGGTCGTGTAGGTGTTGACGAAGTCGCCGCCACTCGCCTGCGCGATCGCGGGCGTCGTGGCCGTGAGGTTGCCGGAGCCGTCGTCGGCCACGGTCACCGTCATCGTGGCGACGTGGCCGTCGTAGTCCACGCCGGCGATGGCAGAACCGTCATCGGGCCTGACCTCGCGCACCTTGTAGGTGAAGGTCTTGGTGCGCACGCGCTTGCCGCCGACCTCGGCGAACCCAGCGTCCTTGATGTCATTGAGCGTGTAGCGAATGGAGCCGAAGTCGAAGGCGACCTTATCGCCCGCCTTGGTGACGGCGGCGGCCGTCACACTGACGGTCTTGGAGCCGTCGGCAGACCCCTCGGGCATGGGGGCGCCGTCCTCGCCCGTGAGCGCGAATTGGAAGCTATCGCCCTCCGCCCAGTCGCGACCCTTGAGCGTCTTGGTGAAGAGTCCCGCGGTGGAGACGTCTCTGCCCTCGGTGGCCGTTCCGTACGTGTTGGTGAACGCCGCGGTCGCGCCGTCCTCGGTCACGGCGCCTTCGGCCTTGGAGCCGTCAGCCCCGTTAACAGCAGTCGCGTAGCCCTCGGCGGCGTCCTCCGTCACGGTGTAGCGCGCGCCCACGGGCAGGCCGGCGATGGTCTTCTCCCCGCCGTCCTTAAGCGTGAAGGTCGCCTTGCCGTCCGTGAACGTCACGGCGTGCTCGCCCTTGCCGAAGGTGCCGGAGACGGGCTCGCCGTCTCCGTCGGCCAGCGCGACCGTGAAGCCGAACTCGCGCTGGCTGTCGCCGCCGACGACCGTCTTCTTGACGGTAAGGCTGCCGGTCTTGGCGGTGTTGGTAAAGACCGCCGCCTCGACCGTGCGCTCAACAGCGTCGCCCGCATCGTCGGTCAGCTGTGCAATCTTGGTCTTGGCAGACAGCTTACCGGCACCGTTGTCGGTCACCGTAACGGTGGCACGATAGGTGGCCTTCGAAAACGTGAGTGCCGCCTCGTCACCCGACTGCTCGGTAATCACATAGGTATAGGTACCGGGCTTGGTGTACTCGATGGTACCGAAGTTGCCGACCTGGGCATCCTTGTGCAGCCCAATCGTCGACACGCCGTCTTTGACGCCCTTGGGCATAGGTGCCTCGCCCTGGGCAGTCAGCGTCATGGTAAAGGCATCCGATGTCATCCAGTTGCGTCCGGAGATCTTCTTTTGCACCTTAAAAGCGTTTTCCACCTTTGTGGACTCCACGCTGTAGACGTTGGTGAAGCCCACCTGCGTCGCCTGTCCGACGGTACCCTTCTGGGAGTTCGCCTTATCGACAACCGCAAAGCCGTCCTCGCTCGTCATGAGCTCACCCTTGGAGTCGAGCTCCTGCACCTCGTAGTGCGCACCTATGGGCAAGGTAACCGTGACGGAGCCGCCAGCCTTGAGCGCGATGGTGTCACCGCTCTTGATCTGTCCGCTTACATAAGTGCCATTGGTGCCACTGGGGCGACCGGCGTACGCAAAGGTGCCGGCCAGAGGCGTTGTGCCATCGGCCTGGTAGAGCAGTACCTTAAAGGTAAATGCCTTGTTGGGCGCGGTGATGCCTTCGGCGGCCGTGACCGTCTTGCTCAACGTCAGGCGCCCGTCAGAGACCTCATCGGTAGTGGTGTTGGTCTTGACGGCAGGGTTGTTGCCGACCGTCACCGACGCCTGGTTGGAAATATTGCCCGAAGCGCCACCGCTCTTAAACGCGTCCTCGGTCACGCGGACCTTAAACTGAACCGTGCCCTCCTTGCCGGCGGGAACGTCCGTCAGCGTCCAGGTGAGGTTGCCGTCATTGTCCCTGGAGCCGACATCCTTATGGTCGCCGGCGAACTCCACGAACTTGGTCCCCGCGGGAACGGTATCAGTGATAGTCACCGTTGCCGGCTCGCTCTCGGTGTTCTTGTAGCCGATGGTGTAGGTGAGCTCGTCGCCCAGCGCCACACCCGACCCATTCGAATCCTGGGCATCACTCTCGGACTTCTTGGGCACGTAGTTGGTCGTGGTGCCGGTATAGCTCTTGTCGCCGACCCTAATGGTAGCGGCGTTGTTGACGGTGCCGACAGCGCCCTGGACACCCTTCACAGCGTCCTCGGTAATCTTTACACGCACGCGTACCGAACCGTGGCTGCCCGCGGGCTGCTCACCCAGGTCCCAAGTAAGCGACTGTCCGCTCGCGGCGCCCTTATCGGCACACTCGCCCTCAAAGGCCTCGAACACAACGCCGGCAGGAAGCTTGTCGGTCACGGTCACGTTGGCCGGAACCAAGTTGCCATTGGCATCGGCCTCGGTGTTGACCCAGTTAATGGTGTAGACGTAGGAGTCGCCCACGGAGAGCAACTGCCCGTCGATGTCCACATCGGGCTTCGCAACCGTGCCGATCGTCTTGACCTTATCGCGTGTGTTGTGGAAGACGATCCTGCCGTTCTCGGCACCATTGCGATAGGTCACCTTGGACGTAAGCTTGCCGTTGTTGTTATCGGTCACCTCGAGCAGCACGCGGCACGTCGCGGACGTGTCCACGGGACGCACGCCCTCGGGCAGGTTGGCCAAGCGCTCTTTTGCCACCAGGTTAAAGCTGTAGGTAGTGGTGTGGTCGGCATTGTGTTGCTTGGTGGCAACACCATCCTTCACAGCGCCAGCAAGGTCAATCGTCAGCTCATGGGATCCGCCGAGAGCGCCGCCAAGCTTAAAGTCAACCTTGCCGAAGTCGACCGTGGCGATACCGTTATCGCTCGCCTGGGTCTTACCCTCATCCATCTTTTCGAGCGAGCCATCGGTCTTCTCGGCATACAGGTCAAACGTATACTGACCCACCTCAATCTTGTCGCCGGAGTCCATTACCTTCTCGGCAGCAAGACCGTCGAATGTTCCGGTCGCGATGTAGCTGTTGGTAAAGGACACCTGGGCCTTGGCGGTACCGCTCTCGGAGCTAAAGGTATTCGCATCGCAGGGCTCTTCAACGTCGTTGGCGTCATAGTGCTTGACCGTGGTCACGGTATAGAGCGAACCGTTATCGCGCTTCTTAACCGCAATCTCTACCTTCCAATAGGTGGAGTCGTATGTATAGCCGCCCCTACCGCCGCCATTCTCGACAATCTTGTAGGCAAACGTCTTGTCCGCATCGCCCGTCGCGAAGGTCAGGCCGCCCAAAATACCGGTGTGGGACGTGCCGTCGGCCTGCGGTTCATCGTTCGTAACGGTGAGCTCACCCTCATCCGCGCGCAGCAGCTTGTTGAGCTTTTCGATTGAAGCATCGTCTTCGCCCGTCACCGTAAAGCCAAACATGCCGGCATGCAGATCGTGCCCGTTAAGCGTCTTGACGATCTCCAAACCGCCCTGGAGCTCGTAGCTCGTTGAAGTTTGGTAACTATTGGTAAAGATGAAGCCTTCCGAGCCGGTCGTGCCATCGGCACGCGCTACAAGTTTGCCGCCCTCATCGGTTACGGTGACCGTCACGGTATAGACGTGCTGGTCATACTTCCACTCGCCAAGACCGCTGTTCGCAGCCACCTCGTTAATAGCGAACTTATACGTGCCCGGCTTGTTGAAGGTGAGCTTCGAGAAGTCAAGCTGGTAGTGCTCCCCGTCCTTGAGGCCCTCCTTCGTTTGCTTCTTCTCAGCGTAGCCGTTCTCCGCACTCATCGAAGAGCCGGTGATGAGCTTGCCGTCGATAGCAGCCTTGGTGACATCATCGGCCGCGGTCATGGCAAAGGTAAACTTGTCCGGAGCGTTGGCACCGGCAACCACCTTGGTCACGGACGGAGTATAGGTTGCTGCCTCGGCGACCGTATGGGTGTTCTTGAATTTGACCGTCGCGACACCGGTAGACGTCGCATCCGACGGGTAGATCCACTGGCCCTCGAGCTCGTCCTTGCCATCGACCTGCTTGCTTACCGATGTCGTGACCCTAAGCGTGCCGTCGCCGTTATCCGCTACGACGGCCCTAACCGTATGGACCGTCTCGTCGTACGTATAGCCCGTCGCTTTGTCGTCAATCTCGCTCACCGTATAGGTGAACGTCTTGCCGGCATCATCCTGAGTGAAGGTCAGCCCGCCCGCAGGTACCAAACTTACGGTCTTGGGAGCGTTGGCCTCGACATTTGCGGTCTCAAAGACCTTGCCATTCGTGGAAATGCCAACCTTGCTGGCAGACGTCTCGTCAGCAGGCTTGACGATATAACGGAACGTGCTCTTAGGCGAGCCAAAAATGGTCGCGTCCTTGGGATACGTCAACGTCTTCTCGATCTGCAAACCGCCATTGGCGCCATAGTCGAGACTTGCCGTGTAACGGTTCACAAACGAGACAGCAGGCGTCGTGGCGCCGGTCTCACTTGCATCGTACTGCTGCACGTAAGTATGCGAATCTTGCTTGAGCTCGACGATCTTTTCGTCCGTCAGCGCGCTCGCGTCGGCGCCGTCGCCCAGCAGCTCCGTCACACCCGCACCCTTGAGCACGGTCGTCACGGTGTAGAGCTTAGCGGGGTCGTCCTTGCGTGCTAGAACCTTGACGAGCACGATAGCGTCACCAGTGTAGCCGGTGTCATAGGCGTAGCCGGCAGCAGTAGCAGGCTGGTTCTCGTGGATGCGATAGGCAAACGTATGGCCCAGATCCTGCTCCGTGAGTTTACGGGCAAAGAGCTTCTCCGCCCCACTCGCGCCCACCACGGCGCCGGACACGCCGGCCTTCGCCGCCTTGTTGGACAGGTTGGCCTCGGCGCCACCGACCGACGTCTGGACGCCGTTGTACCAAAGGCCCGTCACGGCAAAGGTAAACTGGCCCGCGGTAGAGGCGCGGCCCTCAAGGGTCTTGCTCACCGTCACGCCGCCAAAAGTGCCCGACGCATGGTATGCGTTGGTAAAGGCGGCCTTGTCGGTTATGTCCTTATCCGTATCGGAGGCGCCGGTGTTGGCGTAGGTCACGCTCGACACGCGCAGCTTGCCCGTGTGGTTGCCCGACTCGTCCAGATCGGTCACCACGACGGTCGCGCGTGCGGTGTGCTTGTCCATGGACATGCCCGCCTGGCCATCCTGCGCGGCATTCTCGGTGATATTGAAGCTAAAGGTGCCCGCACGGTTGAACGTCACGGTCGGCGCGGCTTCGGCGCCAAAGGCGAACGAGGCAACGCGTCCCGACTCGGGTGCGCTGGCGACAGCCCGGTTGACGCCGATGGCAACAGCCCCATCCGTTACCGCCTGCGCAGTGGTCTTGTTCAGACCGGTCGCGCCGGCATCATCCGTAGCGGCAGCGAGGCTAAAGGTATAGCTCTCGCCCTGGTTCCAGTCGCGACCGCTCACGGTCTTTTGGCCCTGCAGGGTCGCGCTCGTGGACTTCACGTTATATATATTGGTAAAGGAAGGCGTGACATCCGTGTCCAGCTGCTTTACCGAGCCGTCTTCTGCGACCTTGTAGTACTCGATCGAGGTCTGGATGCCGGCGCCCTTCTTAGCATTACGCACCACGGCGTAGTAGACCGACCCGTCGCAGGTCATGCCCGTGACGTTGCTGGGATTCTCAGCGAACTTGTACACGTAGGCGCGTCCCGCATCCGCCTTGGCGGTATAGGAGATCGCCGGCCATGTCACCGTGCCGTCGGCGTTGTTGCCCACGTTCATGGTGTTGCCTTCGGCGCCCTGAGGCATGGGAGCCGTCACGCCCGTGTCGACCGTCTTGGGGTCGAACGCCGCTTTGTCGTTCGCATAGCCGCCCATACCCTCAAGCGTAAAGCTAAAGGCGCCCTGGGCAAGCGGGAACGTCCCGGCGTTGTCGGTCAGGTTCTTTTGGGCATGGATGATGATGCTATGTTTGTCCGTATCGTAGCGATTGGTGAAGGTTGCGACCTTATCGGCGACCTCTGCGGTAGCCGGTTTGTCCGCGTCGTCACGCACCTGCTCCACCTTTACGCTCTTAACGACCAGAGCACCGGCGTGGTTGTCCTCCACCACGACCGTTGCGGTATAGACAGCAGCGGAGTAGCTTATGCCGTCTGCCCCGGCATCGGAACCGGGGATAACCTCCTTGATGGTATAGGCGTACGTGCCAGGCTTGGTATAGGTGATGTCGCCAAACGTTGCCGTCTGGATTTTCTCGGTAAGCTCGACCGTCAACACCTTGCTCTTGGCGTCATTGGGCATGGGGACGCCGTCCTCGGCCGTAAGTTGCACGGTAAAGGTATCGCCATCGGCCCAAGCGCGGCCGTCGAGCACCTTCTTGACGCTCAAACCGTTTTCGGCCTTAAGCGTTACCGAGCCGGCGCTGTAGTTGTTGGTGAACTCGAGTTTGTTGCTCGCAGGGATCTTCCCGTCCTCGAGCGCAACAATCTTGCCGTCGATGGTGTTGCCGGTTCCGGACTGCTCCTCGCCGCCGGCCTTGCGGCTCACGAGTCTAAAGCCAGCCGGAAGCACCGACTCGTCAGCAGAGCCGGTCACAGTGTTAACGATGCTCGCCAGCACATTGCCACTGGACTCCTCGCCCTTGGTGGTGAGCTCGCTCACGCTGTAGCTGTCGCCCTTCTTAAGGTCGTATACGCGGATGGTCTCGCCGGCCTTGATGGAATGGGTGTCGCCGTTGTGGAGCGTAAAGGAATTGCCCACGGCGTTGCCGTCCGCATCGAACACATGCGCCTCGTAACCATTCTCGGACTGCGGCAGGGTGAACTTAAACGTAAACGTCAGGTCGTTGTCCTTCGCGTCCTTAGTGGGTGCAGTAAGCCCGTTATCCGCCGTCACGGTCTTAGTCACCTGCAGGCGCGCCACGCGACGGTCGGCATACTGCACGGCCGTTGCCGTGGTAAAGAGATGGTTGAGCTGAAGCGTGCCCAGGTCAGTACGAGTCTTGGAGGCATCGTCTATATATGCTGAGCCATCCTCTTGATAGAGGGCCATGCGGTTGATACCCGTATCGGCAAAGATCGTCGCCAGCTGGCCGTTGCGCTCGCCACCGTCCTCGACATAGCGCATGACGGTCTTGGTGCCCTGCGCCGTCTTGTCATAGCGCATGTGCATCAGGTCGTTCGCCAGAGAAGGCGTTACACCCTCGGCGGTGCACTCCTGGCCCCACGTCAGGCTTCCGCTGGCGTCAACGGTCGCACTCTGCAGCTTGCCCTTGATGTGCGTAAGCGTGTTGTCAATCGAGTCGGGAGAGCCAAACTGCGCCAGGGAAGCAATCAGCGAACCCGGGCCGCTCATGCTACGCACGCCGTCGTTCACCTTACCGGCATCCACGTACACGCCCGAATCGTCCACGATGACCTTGGTAATGGTGGAATTAATCTCATAGCCATCCGGGCTCAACGATTCGCGCATATAGTACGTACCCTTGATAAGGGGCTTATGCCATGTCGAATCGAGCGGGAAGCATGCGGCGCCCTCAATGTCATACGGATAGGTCATGCCGTTTGCCTGCACGATGTCATACGGCTCGGCACCCGATTTAATGGTATACGTGCTGGGGCTATCGCCGGTAACGTCGTCGGCCTTATACAGCTCAAACGTCGCGCCGTTCACGGGCTTGCCCAGGTCGTCGACCTTTTGCACAAACAGACGGTTCTGTACGTTCGTAAGGTGGATCACCGTAGAGAACTGCCTGTTTATCGTTTGATATTTGACCATGGAGGTATTGTCTTTGGTTGCCCCCGCCAGAGACGATGCCGTGGTGTGATACACCGCCACGGTATATTCCGCCTTCGACTGGTCCGTCAACATGGCGGCGTACTTCTCGATATCGCCGGGCAGCGACCTGACCGTCACCTCGTAGTCACCATTGGTGTTGACGGCAAAGACACTCGTGTCGGCCGATTTGGCGGCCTGGACGGCACCGGCGATACCGTGTTCGGAACACAGCGTGTAGCCATCGAGCGGATTGCCCGTGACTGGCGTCCACGCGTCTTCGCTTGTATGGTCCGCGCTCGCACCGGTAAGCTTGAGCACGACGGCAAACGTCGTACCCGAACTAATGGCGTTACCCTTATTGTCTTGCGCACTGTTAGGAAGAGAGATGGTCTCCTTGGCGGCAAGATAACCGCCGTTAAGCCACATACGGCTACCCGTCCACTGTTTGCCGTCGGCTGTTGTAACCGTTGATTGCGGCGCAACCACCACGCCACCCGTGCCACTCGCAGCTTTCTTGTATTGCAGATGCAGCTCACCTGGCGTTGCGGTAGTAGATGAGGTCAGGCTCGAGCGATATCCCGCAGGCAGGCTAATCTCTTTGAGTACAAAGTAGTCATGCCCATCAGCATGCTCTTGGTCGAACGAGAGAACGGAGCCATCCGACTTTTGACCATCCGACTTTTGAAGTATCAGCTGACCCCGTCTTTTGTCTCGCCTTGAGCGATGAGCTCACCCTCATTCCAGTCAGTTTTTGGTCCATCGGACCGATACAGCGCGAAGGTTGCACCATTGACCGCCTCGCCGTTCTGGTCGACCTTCGCGACCTCGGACGACGGCAGGGTAGTGAGGTTGAACTTGAGCGACATGTTCGATGCGCCCGCACCGCGCTCCAGGTAGAAGAAGCTCAGCGCATGCTTGCTGCTGTCACAGAAGGTGTTGCCGCGGAAGTTGGAGGTATTTACGCCGGCGGTGTCAAACTTCGCTTTGATGGTGGTATTTTCGATGTCCTTCCGGGTTCCATTCGCACCGTCAATATGACCGACTTTCACTTCACCGGTAGCAAAGTTGATCTTGAGCGTTGCCTTCTCGTGAATGCCGCCCAGATCGCCCACGAGCACGCCATCGATGTAGACCCACACGTCATCGTCGCCCGAGAACTCAAAAATCATGTCCTTGTTATCGGTGGTCTTTCCGCTCGCGGGCTGGACGAACTCCGTGGTCATAGACATGCCAAAGTGGTGGTTGAGATTATCGTTCGTTCCGTCCGTTATCGGTTTGGGAGAGAGCCGACCGTTCCGCTCTTCAAAAACCTTGTCGGCCGAGTCAAAGGGGAAGAACTGACCCAGATTATCACTTGATACGCTGTCCTTATAAACACCCGCTTTATTGTAGACGTTAAAGGAATTCGTTGTGGAGTTATACACGGCATAGTTGCCGTTAGAGCCGTACGAGTCGTAAACGTAGTATCCGTTCTCAAGTTGGAAAAGGCCCTGTACGTTGTTGTAGACAGCTTTGCCGTCCTGCTGGTGATTTTCCTGGCTGGCGTTGTTAAAGAGGTATGCGAGCGATTCGTCAGTGTACTTATCGCTCGAACCGTAGGAGGTATACGTACCGGCATCGATCGACGGGTAACCGCCTACCAGCTTCTTCTTCACAAAAGAAAGGCGTCCGGAACCATCAATAACGCTTTTGCCCGTCCATTTGTTAATGCCCGTGCCTGCGCCACTATTAAATTTGAGCTGATGACCCTTATTGATGCCGCCGTTGATATTATTGACAGTTGCCGATTTATCGTTGTCGCCATCCACGACCCAGTAGTCAAACAGATTGACCGTGGTGTCGGTGGGATTCACCGTCTTTACGGTATGGTTGCTATAGGGAACAACCTGGTCGGCCAACGCACTCGTTGCACCAAACAAGAGCGCACACGCCGCCAGCGGGACGGTCAAAACCTTTAGAGCACGCTTGGCTGTATTGGTTTTTGTGCCCAAAGGCTTCAGCATTTCTCGAGCTTTCGCATATACGCGATTCATGAAGGCCCTCCCCAATCCATGAGGACGGCAAGCAGTGGCTCGCTATATGTGTGTCGTCGTCCCCATCGATGCAAATATACGCCCCATTACAGTCTGAAGTGGGCCACCGATAAATTTCGATGGCGAGCATTCGGCGCATTGCCTACGATACGGGCAAGCCCCGAGGGGCCGCCGATCGGGCGCCTCCGGATGGCCGTCTGCCCCTGCCCCGTAGAGGGCCCGGGGGGTGTTGCCACCGGGGGCGCTCGCCGCTCCGGACGACTGATAGGAAACTGCCGGGCGCAAGCGCCACGGCCAGGTAATGTGGGTGTCGCAGGGAGGGGTTCCGATCGGCCTACCGATTGGAGGATAACACCGTGGCACCACCTAGAATGCCGGAAGCCGTCATCGGGCTCGATGTCGGGAAATTGTCCCATTGGGCATGCGTCGCGACCCGGGACGGCGAGATACTGCTGAGCGCCCCCGTCGCGAACAGGGAGGGCGATCTGGACTCGCTGTTCGGCCGCTTCCCCGACGCGCTCGTGGTCGTCGACCAGTCGCGCAACATAGGCGCCCTCGCGCTCGCCCGCGCCAAGGCGGCCGGGATGTCGGCGGCGTACCTGCCGGGACTCGCGGCACACGGGGCCGCCAGGCTCTTCGCCGGCGACGCCAAGACCGACGAGCGGGACGCAATGGTCATCGCGAAGACGGCGCTGGGCATCCCCGACGCACTCCTGCCGGTCGGGGATCCGGGCCCGACGGTCGCGGCGGCGAGGGCGCTGGCCGCCCAGAGAAACTTCCTGACCTGCGAAAACACCAGGAGCAAGAACCGGCTGCGCAGCATCCTGCTGGAATCGTGCCCCGCCTTCGAGGCGTTGGTCGACCTGTCCGACGGTCCCCAGCTGAGGCTCATGGCATCCCTCGGCGGGGCCTGGTCGGTGGCCGACGCCGGGCCCCGCAGGGCGGCGGCGCTCACGCGCGGGGCGGCGCGCGGCAAGATCGAGGCCCTCGTCCGCTCGACGGCCTCCTCGACAAGGCCGGACGCGGCGGCCATCGCCGCCGAGGACCGGGCGGTGAGGCTGCTCGCGCGCAGGATCTCCGAGAACTCGGCGGAGATCGATGTGATCACGGCGGAGATATCCGCCCTCCTCGAGGGCGACGATACCTACCGATGCCTCCTGACGGTGCCGGGGATCGGCCCCAAAACCGCTTCCGAGCTCGCGATCTCCATAGACATCGAAGACTTCCCCAGTCACGACAGGCTCGCGTCGTACTGCGGCTTGGCGCCGCGCAACCGCCAGTCGGGGACCTCGATCTCCTCGGTGACGGCATCGCGCCAAGGCAACAAGAGGCTGAAGAACCTGCTCATATTCTCGTGCAACTGCCTTACCCGGACAGAGGGAAGATGGGGCGATTACTACGCTAGGTGCCGAGAGCGGGGCATGCCGCACGGCAAGGCGCTCAAGGCGCTGGCACGAAAGAGGCTGAAGGTCATCTACGCGATCATGCGGGACAGGGTGCCCTACGCCGCCTAGTCGAAGCGCTCCGAACAGATTGGAGCCCATCGGCCGAAAGGCCTGGCGTTAGCATGTCGCGATTCAATCTCGAAAACAGCATTGCCCAGTTGACAAAACTATAGGAACACCCCCCGCGCAAAAACGCAAGGCGGGACATCGCAATATACTTAAAATTGTAGCAATTTAAACGACCCACTATTCCGCGTCAGGTTGCCACTCGGTCGTCAAATCGAACCATTCGCGCCATCAAAGGAGCTCGGCAGGATAAAACCGTCGGCAATCTTTATCCCCCACAACCCACAAAATAGCCCGTCCCAAATAGACTGGTCTGACGCTGCGCCACGAAAAGGGCTTATCTACTACGTTTAGGCCGCAGGGGTCAACCATAGCCGGCTTTTTAGAAAATCGGCAAGCTTTCTACCTGCACTGATAATTTCACAAATTCCGGGATGGTCGAGGATGGCCGGTTAAACGTAGTAGATAGCCGTGTTTCGTGGCAAACGGTCCGACTTGAGACCCATGTCGACCAGCCTCGGATGGCAACTCACGAAGTTGCGGTGGAATACGGACTGAATTGGCACCTTAAAGGCAAAAACACTCCGTATTTCACCGCAAGTTATTGGGGGGATGGGTTTTAGAGGCGAGCGAGGTCGTAGGATTGGGCGGCTGCTTCGCCGGCGCAGATGAGGTTGGTTGTGGCTTCCTGAGGGTTGAGCGCCTGGTCGAGGGGCATGGGCTTGCGGCAGATCGGAAGCACCAAGTCGATGCCCTGCTCGTACACCGCATCCAGGTTGTCGGCACGACCGCCCACGACGGCGACCACCGGCTTGCCATATCGCTTCGCGCGGCGGGCCACGCCCACCGGTGCCTTACCGGCGGCGGACTGCTCATCCATATTGCCCTCGCCCGTTATGACCAGGTCGACATCGCGTACACGCTCGTCAAACCCCACGAGATCGAGCACCGTCTCCACACCCGAGCGTAGCTCCGCGCCGAGCGCCAGCAACGCCGCGCCCAAGCCACCGGCAGCGCCCGCGCCGGGCACGCCGAGCACCGAGCCAAATGTCCGCGCGCCCTCGGGTGTGCGCAACAACCCCTGGGCTCGAGCTCCGGCAATCGCGGCGTCGAGCAAGCGACCGTAGCCGACCATCCAGCTGTCGCACCTGCGCAGCGTCTCGATATCGCCCGCCGGCAGACCCTTCTGTCCGCCGAACACCGCAAGCGCGCCGCGACGCCCTACGAGCGGATTATCGACATCCGAAAGCACAACAATACGAGTGCCATCCAAAGCCCGAAGCGCTGGCGCCAAATCAACGCTCGCCGCCCGCTCAAGTCCGGCAAGACCGGGGGCGACATCGCAGCCCTGATCATCGACCACACGCGCGCCCAGCGCCTGCAGCATGCCGGCGCCACCGTCGTTGGTGGCACTGCCGCCCAAGCCAATATAGATAGTCTTTGCGCCCATGCGAACCGCGCGAAGCATGAGCTCGCCCACGCCATAGGTTGTAGCAGCCAGCGCCGACGACTCCGTGCAAGGCGAATACCCAATGCCGGCCGCCTCGGCCATCTCGATGACCGCGGACTTGCGCTCGACATCAACCAGCATCCGGGCAGACACGCGGTCGCCCAAGGGACCTGCCACCTCGCAGGTCACAATCTCACCGCCGCACACGGCAACGGCATCGAGCGTTCCCTCGCCACCATCTGCCAGCGGCAATGCGCGCACCTCGGCATCGGGCCAAACGCGGCGCACGCCTTCGGCTACCGCCGCCTCCGCCTGCGCGCTCGAAACGCTGCCCTTAAAGGAGTCGATCGCCAACAGCACACGGCGGGGTCGGCGGCACGCAGGACCAAAGTCAACCGCCGTGCCAGCATCCTCACCGGCACCTGCAAGCGCTGCGGCGTGAGCGGCGTGTGCTTCAAGATCGGCCCCACAACCGCAATCAGCGCCGCCCGCTCCGCGCAGACCGCCAAAATAGCTACTCAGCAGCTCGCGGCATTCATCCGCCAGGACCCCAGCCGTCACGTTAAACCGATGATTCAGGCGCGAATCGGCATTCAGGTCATACAGCGAACCCAACGCGCCCGCCTTGGCATCACTCGCGCCATACACGCAGCGTCCCACGCGCGCGTTGACCATAAGACCCGCGCACATGCAGCAGGGTTCCAACGTCACATAGACCGTACAGTCGGAAAGGCGCCAGCGGCCAAGCGCCTGGGCAGCGGCGCACACGGCCGCAAACTCGGCATGAGCCGAAGGATCCTGGTCGAGCTCGCGCCGATTGTGCGCCCTCGCGACGATCTCACCGTCGCGCACTACCACGGCACCAATGGGGACTTCGCCCACTGCCGCGGCGGCGCGCGCCTCGGCCAGCGCCTCGCGCATGAACTTCTCGTCGATTTCGGTGATCGTCATCGTTCGCCTTCCCTGTTGCAAATTCAAAACGATGCTATCATTACGACTCACGGAGAGATGGCAGAGCGGTTGAATGCGGCGGTCTTGAAAACCGTTGAGCGCGAGAGCGTTCCGGGGGTTCGAATCCCCCTCTCTCCGCCAGTCGACAGTTACGCGAACCCCCATCAGATTCAGCCTGGTGGGGGTTCTTTTTTATGCCGTCGAACGAGAACGCGACGCGCATCTCCCCCGCCTCCCTGTCGAGCACGACGCGGTCCACGAACAGGCGCACGGCTTCCAGCGGGTCGGAACGGCCCATGAGCCTGCGCACCCAGAACTCCGCCCGCTCCTCGTCGACCATGGCGCACGACAGCTCCATCTCCGCGAGCGACGCCTCAAGCTCCTCCCTCTCGTCGGCCAGCTGCCCGAGCTTGGCGGCCACCGCGTCGACGGCCCCCGTCTTGGCCGCGAGGTCGACCACGCGCGACTGCTCGCGCGCGTTCTGCTCCAGCCGCTTGCGCGTCGCGTCCGCGGCGGCGATGGAGTCGGCCATCTCCTCTGCCTGTGCGGCCATCACCATGGCCACGATGGCCTCCACCGCGTCGTCGTCCGCAGCGATCACGTCGGCGGCGGCCTTGGCCACGGCGTCCTCCAGCACGTGCTGCGGCACCTGGTGGCCAGTCGCCGGGCAGCGGTAATACGTGTACTTCCTGCCGGACTTCCCGTGGCCGCTGCTGGACTGGTAGCGGTGGCCCTCCGCGTCGAACAGCTTGCCCGAAAGCAGGTACTCCATGGTGCTGCGCCTCCTCCTCGCGCGGGCGGCGAGCATCCCCTGCACGCCCTCGAACAGCTCGCCGTCGACTATGGCGGGCATGCCGCCCTCCACGCGCGTCTGCCCGTAGCTGTACACGCCCCGGTACTTCTCCAGCCGCAGGCTTTTGCTGATGAAGCCGACGGACAGCGGCTTTCCCATCTTCGTGCGCGCCTCCGGCATGGCCGCCGCTATCTCGGGCATGCTCGCGCCGTCCGCGTACATGCGGAACATGCGGCGCACCACGGCGGCCTCCTCCTCGTTCACGTGGTAGTAGCCGTCATCGCCGAGGTCGTAGCCGTACGTGCGCACGCCGTTGTGCTTGCACTTCATGGCGTTGCCCAGCTGGCCGCGCTTGACGTTCTCCGCCAGGGCCACGCTGTAGTACTCCGCCAGGCCCTCCAGCATCGACTCCAGCAGGATGGACTCGGGGCCGTCGCCGACGGCCTCCGTGGCGCTGCGCAGCTCCACGCCGCAGCGGCGCAGTTTGGCCTTGTACACGGCCGCGTCGTAGCGGTTTCGCGCGAAGCGGTCCAGCTTGTACACGTACACGACGTCGAACAGGCCGCGGCGCGCGTCGGCGACCATGCGCAAAAAGCCGTCGCGGCCCTCGGCGGTGCGCCCCGTGGTGGCGTCGTCGTGGTACACGCGGGCGACGGCGGCGCCGTCGCGCTCGGCGGTCTGGCGGCACACGCGCACCTGGTCCTCGATGGACTCCTCGCGCTGGCCCGCGCTGCTGTACCTGGCGTATATGACGGCGTTGGCCACGGCTAGCCCTCCTCCGCTGCGTTCGCGGGGTCCTTCGCCAGCGACGTGGCCACGCTGTGCAGTATATGGCGCCCGTTCTCGTTCATGGAGTCGTAGGCGTTTTCTATAGCTTCCAGGCGCTTATCTATCACACGATACTGCGGTTCTTCCGCTTTAGGTGTTTCGTAAACCTCATTCAATGCTCCGGGCGTTACCAAGTCATCGCCGAATAGGTCCTCAACGGTCACGCCGAAAAAGCGCGCCAACTTGGGCAGATCGCCACGGTTTCGGGGCATCGTCTTCAGCTGTTCCCAGTTCCGATATGTGCCAATGGGCACATCTAACTGTTTCGCTGCATCTTCTTGCGACAGTCCAGAACGCTTCCTTATGTTCTTCAATTCAAACAGCATACGGACCTCCCCTCATTGCATAGCTACGTACTTAGTAGCCTGTCGGTAATTATAATTTCAAAAATTACTATTGACTACTATGGACTGACTGCGTATTATGCTCTGCGTAGTCAATCGCTAGTGATTACGCTATTACTACGTAGAGCGAAAGGAGAAGGCAATGACGAAGAGCAGCTACTGGGCGGCGATGGTGAACGAGTGCCACGTGGACAGCCCGACGAACGAGGCGTTCGCGTTCGAGATGGCCGAGAACGGATGCATGGAGGAGACCGAGGAGAGCATCTGCTGCCGCGCCGCCGCCATGTTCGGCTTCGATTTCGAGCGCATCGTGCCGCTGGAGTGCTCCATGCGCACGATGTTCGAGGTGGGCGGCGTGCAGTTCAACCTGTGCGACTCGCTGCAGTTCAGCGTGGCGGGCAAGGGGTGGAGCACCGACTTCGACACCCTGGCCGAGGCCCCGCAGTACGACGAGAAGAAGGAGGAAGAGGAGTAGTGAACGGGAAGCTGATGAAGGAGCGCCGCAAGGCGCTGGGCATGACCCAGATGCAGCTGGCGGTGGCCGTGGGCGCTTCGAGCGTGGCCATGGTCAGCAGCTGGGAGCGCGGGTGCACCGTGGCCAGCGTGCCGAAGCTGAGGAAGCTGGCCGAGGTGCTGGGCGTGACCATGGAGCAGCTGCTGGAAGAGGAGGAATAGGAATGGCGGTGATCATTGACCATGGCGGAGCGCGGCGAGGAGCGCAGGGACGCGGCGAAGAGGATGGCGCGGTCGCGGCTCATGTCGGCGGTGCGCGCGGCGTTCGAGGCGCCGGGCGTCGAGGAGGAGTTCGAGAGGTGGAAGGCCGCGCGGGAGAAGCCTGCAAGCAAGCCCGCGCAGCCGGAAGCCATGCCCGCGGGGGCGTGACCGGGCGAGTATACGCCAAGGCGGCGGCGAACGCCAACGCCGTGCTGGCATTCGCGGCGGTGGCCGTGCTGCCCATGGCGCTGCTGACGGGCCAGATGTGCCACAAGGCGTACCTGGACGGCCAGGCGCACGGCATCGCCGCGTCCAAGGCCGAGGCCGAGGCGCAGGCATACGACCGCGGCTACGCGGCGGCGGTGTACGAGTACCGGGAGGGCGAGGCCGCATGGGCGCGCTAGGGGCCATCGTGGCCGTCGACCCGGGCTGCCTGCACACGGGCATCGTGTACATGGACGAGCGCCGCGTGATCGACTCGCGCACCATCGGGTTCCCGAAGGGCGCGAGGGGCGACAACGACCTGCTGGACGAGCGCTGCGAGTCCATCTGGCGCCAGCTTGAGCGCTTCCTGGCCGAGCACCCGCACAGCATGGTGGTGCTCGAAGGCTACCAGCAGCAGGGCGGCCGCGGCCACATGAGCATGAGCCACCAGACGCCGTGGCTGGTGGGCAGCCTCACCGCGCACCTGCACAAGGCCGGCGAGCCGTTCACCATCCAGCTGAGCGCCAAGGTGCTCAACCCGAGGGCGCGCGGGAACTGCGCGTGGGCGGTCGACGAGGCGCTGCAGGGGCGAGAGGTCCTGCAGGGCTGCGGCCGCCTGGTGACCAATGAGCACCTGCGCAGCGCGTTCGCGCACGGCCTGTGGTTCTACCAGCGCCATGGCGGGCGCTGATGCGGCGCGGCGAGAGCCTGCGCCCGTGGACCGTCGCGGAAGAGCGCAGACTGCGCGAGATGGCCGGGCGCGTCCCCCGCCGCGAGATAGCGTGGCGGCTCAGGCGCTCGAACGAGAGCGTGCGCCAGAAGGCGAAGCGCATGGGGCTGTCCCTGCGCTGCTGGGAGCCGAGGTGCGCGCAGACCTGCCCGCGCTGCGGGATGGCGCGGGAGAGGATGGGCAAGAGCGGGGCCTGCAGGCCGTGCGAGCTGCGCGACCTCATAGCGAGGGCCGACGCGGACGCGTCCATGGCCATGGCGATGCTCGGCCACGCCGACCGGGCCACCTACCAGAGGACCGAGGCGCGCACCCAGTCGGGCGTGCCGCCGAAGCCGCCCGAGCCGGACACCAGCGGCATGACGCCCTACCAGGCGGCGAAGGCCCGCGACGAGTGGGCGGGCGCCATGGAGGCGTGGGACGTGCGCAGGCTGACCCGCGTGCTGAAGGCCAAGCGCAGGCGCGTCGAGCGCATGCGAAAAAAAATCCCGAATCAATGACACTTTTATATTTTGCCTGATAGGAGGCACCGAACATGGAACTGAAGCGAGTCAAGACCGCCGACGTGTACCCGAGCGAGGGCAACCCGCGCGAGGACATGGGCGACCTGGAGGCGCTGGCCGCCAGCTTCGAGCTGAACCCGAAGAGCCCGGGCGAGCCGCTGAACCCGCCGCTGCTCGTGCGCGACGGCGGCGTGTACCGCATCGTGGACGGCGAGCGCCGCTGGCGCGCCATGGGCATCGCGGGCACCAAGGAGTTCGACGCGGTGGTGTGCGAGGACTGGGCCGACGCGGACGCCGCGCTGGCGATGCTGGCCACCGACGACAAGAAGCCGCTCGACGAGGTGGAGCGCAGCCGCGGCGTGCAGCGCGCCCTGCTGCTGGGCGTGGAGCCGCAGAAGGTCGAGAAGGCCGCCCGCCGCAAGGGGCTGCGCAAGGTCAAGAAGGCCGCCGAGCGCCTGGGCGGCGAGGCCGAGCTGATGAGCATCGACCACCTGCTGGCCGTGGCCGAGCTGGCCGACGACCACCCCGAGCTGTCCGACGAGGTGGCCAACGCCGACGAGGGCGCGTGGGAGCGCGTCTACAGGGAGGCCAGGGCGCAGGTCGAGCGCGAGCGCGCCGCCCAAGCCCTGCGAGACAAGGCCGCCGAGCTGCGCCTTGGCCTGGAGGAGCGCGGCGACCGCCCCGACCGCCCCGAGGGCATGTGCTACGCGCTGACGTGCCGCACGCCCGAAGACCTGGAGGCCGCGGCCGAGGAATACGCCGGCAGGGCGCTGTACACGCTGCTCGTGAGCAAGTACGACGGCGCGCGCGTGGTGGTCTACACCGCCCTGCCCGACGACGCCGTGGACCCTTCGCGCGAGGCCGCCAAGGAGCGCAGGGACGCCATGGCCGCCCGCATCGAGGACATGCTGCACAGCGTGCGCGCGTTCCTCGTGCCGAGCCTGATGCGCCCCCTCGACTGCCGCGAGGCCCGCGAGTGCATGGAGGAGGCCGTGAAGTCGTGGCTCGGCGACCGCGAGAGCAGGTGGGACAACGGCGGCAAGGCGTCGTGCTGGCTCGACGAGGCCGAGTGGGAAGGCGCCCGCCCCGACGGAGCTGCCAGCGGCATGGTGGCCGCCTGCATCGCCCGCGACTGGCTGGCCGGCGCCGAGCCGAACCTCACGGTGCTGGGCATGGCGTGCGGCCTGGACGAGATGAGCGACTACGGGCGCGACCAGCTGACGCACTTCCTGGACGCCATGGGCGCCGCGGCGGGCGACGGCTGGGAGCCGAGCAGGGAGGACATGGCGCTGATGGCCGAGCTGTCGGCGGCGTGCAAGGAAGACGAGAGCGAGGAGCTGTAATGGTGAAGATCGCATCGGTGGAGGCCGAGAACGTCAAGCGCGTGAAGGCCGTGTACCTGGAGCCGAAGGCCGACGGGCTGACGGTCATAGGCGGCCGAAACGGCCAGGGCAAGACGAGCGTGCTGGACGCCATCGCGTGGGCGCTCGGCGGCGACAAGATGCGCCCGAGCAACGCCAAGCGCGAGGACGCCGCCGGCGACCCGCAGCTGCGCGTGGTGCTGGACAACGGCATCGTGGTGGAGCGCAAGGGCAAGAACAGCTCGCTGAAGGTCATCGACCCGAGCGGCAACAAGGGCGGCCAGCAGCTGCTGAACTCGTTCACCGAGCAGCTGGCCCTGAACCTGCCCAGGTTCATGCAGGCCACCGACAAGGAGAAGGCCGAGACGCTGCTGTCCATCATGGGCGTCGGCGAGGAGCTGGCGGCCCTGGACGCGCAGAAGCAGACGGCCTACAACCAGCGCCTGGCCGTGGGCCAGATGGAGCGCCAGAAGCGGGGCGCGGCCAACGACATGCGGCACTGGCCGGACGCGCCGGCGCAGGAGGTGAGCGCGTCCGAGCTCATCGCCGAGCAGTCGGCCATCCTGGCGCGCAACGGCGAGAACCAGCGCAAGCGCATGGAGGCCCAGCAGCTCAAGGCGCGCCTGGACGCGGCCATGGGAGAGCTGGCGCGCATGAACGAGCAGAGCGCCGAGCTGGCGCGCCGCATGGCCGAGAAGTCGGCCGAGGTGGAGCGGCTGAGCGCCGACGCGGCCACCGCCGCAAAGACCGCCGAGCAGCTGCGCGACGAGTCCACCGCGGAGCTGGAGGAGCAGCTGCGCCAGGTCGAGGCCGTCAACGACAAGGTGCGCACCAACATGCGCCGAGCCGCCGCGATGGCCGAGGCCGACGAGCTGAAGGCCCAGTACGACGAGCTGGACGAGCGCGTGCGCGGCCTGCAGAAGGCCCGCACCGACCTGCTGCGCGGCGCCAAGCTGCCGCTGGAGGGCCTGGCCGTGGAGTTCGACGCCAAGGGCGAGCCGCGCCTGACCTACGAAGGCCAGCCATGGGATTGCATGAGCGGCAGCGAGCAGCTGAAGGCCGCGACGGCCATCGTGCGCGAGCTGAAGCCGGAGTGCGGCTTCGTGCTGGTGGACAAGCTTGAGCAGATGGACCCGCAGACGCTGGCCGAGTTCGGGCAGTGGGCCGAGGGCGAGGGCCTGCAGGTCATCGGCACCCGCGTGGGCACCGGCGGCGAGTGCAGCCTGGTCATCGAGGACGGGCGCGGGCAGCTGGGCGACCCCGAGGGGGACGAGGAGCGCATGGTGGCCGAAAGCCTCCGCGAGTGCGCGGCGGACAGCGGCTGCCCGGAGTGCACCATCGCGCGCGACGGGACGTGCGCGCCCGCGGCGGCGAAGGGCTGGGTGATTCAGTAATGGCCATCCAGATAACGCGCGGGGCCGCGCAGAAGCCCCAGAAAGTCGTGATCTACGGCGTCGAGGGCATCGGCAAGACGACGCTGGCCGCGCAGTTCCCCAACCCCCTGTTCGTCGACACCGAGGGCGGCACCGAGGGCTACGACGTTGCCAGGACGCAGACCCCGCAGAGCTGGACGGCGCTCAAGGGCCTGCTGCGCGACGTGGCGGCGGAGCGCCCGTGCGGCACGCTGGTGCTCGACACCGCCGACTGGGCCGAGCGCCTGCTGTGCGCCGAGCTGTGCGCGCAGCACAAGTGGGACTCCATGGAGACGCTGGGCTTCGGCAAGTGCTGGCAGTTCGCCCTGGAGGAGTTCGGCCGCATGCTCGACCTGCTCACCGACGTGCGCGACGCGGGCATGAACGTCGTGGTCACGGCGCACGCCATGGTCTCCAAGTTCGAGCAGCCCGACGAGGCCGCGAGCTACGACCGCTGGACCATGAAGATGTACAAGAAGGACGCCGCGCTGCTCAAGGAATGGGCCGACGCGCTGCTGTTCGTCAACTACAAGACCATCGTGGAGATGGTCGGCGAGGGCTTCATGGCCAAGGGCAAGGCGCGCGGCGCCAAGCGCGCGATCTTCTGCACGCACCAGGCCACATGGGACGCCAAGAACCGCTGGGGGCTTCCCGACGAGGTGCCGCTGGGCTACGAGGCCATAGCGCCGCACGTGCCGAGCCTCGGGCCCGACCCGCGCGTGCCCGCCCCCGCCCCGCAGGCGCGGCCCATGCCGCAGCCCCAAGCAAAGCCCGCCCCGCAGGCGCAGGGCGACGCGCCTGGGACCATCGCCGCGAAGAAGGGGCTGCCCGCGTTCTGGGCGCCCGCCTGCGAGCTGATGGAGCGAGACGGCGTGAGCCTGGCCGAGGTGCTGAACTTCGCGGTGCTGCAGGGCCACTTCACGCCCGACACGCCGCCCGAGGCGTATCCGCCCGACTACATCGCCGGGCTGATCGTGCCGCAGTGGGAGACGGTGAAGGCCAAGGTGGCCGAGTACCGCAGCGGCGAGGACATCCCCTTCTAGCGAGACGCAGGACGAAAGGAAGAGAACATGGCGGAAATGCAAGACGAGGTGCTGGACTGGGACCTCACCGAGGCGGACCCCGACGACGGGAGCCACGGCGGCTGGACCGTGCTGGAGGACGGCTTCTACCCGTTCACCGTCCAGAAGATGGAGCGCGCCCGCTTCGAGGGCAGCGCGAAGATGCCGGCCTGCCCCATGGCGGTGCTGACGCTCAAGGTGCAGGGCGCCGGCGGCGAGGAGGCGCTGGTGACCCAGCGCGTGTACCTGCTGCAGCGCATGCTGTGGAAGGTCACGCAGTTCATGGAGGCAATCGGCCAGGGCCGCAACGAGCGCGGCAAGGTCGTCGTCAACTGGGGCGACGTCGAGGGCCGCGGCGGCTGGCTCAAGCTCAAGAAGCGCTCGTACACCAACCGCGACGGCCAGGAGCGCGAGACCAACGACGTGGACTGCTTCTGCAAGCCCGAGGAGCACGAGAAGGCGTGGCGAGCCTACGCCAAGCAGTGCGGCGAGGACCCCGACGCGGCGCTGAGCGCCCCGCAGGCGCAGCAGGCGCCCGCCCAGCAGGCCTACGCGCCCCAGGCGGCTCCCTACGCGCCCCAGGCGGGCCCGCAGCAGCAGCAGTACCAGCAGCAGGCGATGGCGGGAATGCCCATCCCGCAGCCGCAGGCGGGGGCGTCGCAGCACCCCGGCTGGGGCATCCAGTAGCCCATGGAGCTTAGGCCGTACCAGCGGGAGGCCGTGGACGCCGTGGAGGCCGAGTGGGAGCAGGGCCGGAGGCTGACGCTCCTGGTCCTGCCCACCGGCTGCGGCAAGACCGTGGTCTTCTGCAACGTGGCCAAGGACGTGGTGGACCGGGGCGGGCGCGTGCTCATCCTGGCCCACCGCGGCGAGCTGCTGCAGCAGGCCGCCGACAAGCTCCAGGCCGCCACGGGCCTGGGGTGCGCGGTGGAGAAGGCGGAGGAGACCAGCCTGGGCAGCTGGTACCGCGTCACCGTCGGCAGCGTGCAGAGCATGATGAGGGCGAGGCGGCTGGCGCGCTTCCCCGCCGACTACTTCAGCGCCATCGTGGTCGACGAGGCGCACCACGCGCTGTCGGACAGCTACCGCGCAGTGCTCGACCACTTCCCCGACGCCAAGGTACTGGGCGTCACCGCCACCGCCGACCGCGGCGACAAGCGCGACCTTGGCCAGCTGTTCGAGAGCGTGGCCTACGAGTACACGCTGCCGACGGCCATCCGCGAGGGGTACCTGTGCCCCATCCGGGCGCAGACCGTGCCGCTGTCCATCGACCTGGCGGGCGTGAAGGTGAGCGCGGGCGACTTCGCCGCCGGCGACCTGGGCACGGCGCTGGACCCGTACCTGGAGCGCATCGCCGACGAGATGCTGGCGGCGGGGTGCATGCGGCGCAAGACCGTGGCGTTCCTGCCGCTCGTGGCCACCTCCAAGAAGTTCGCGGCGGCGCTGGCCGCCAAGGGCTTCGACGCCATGGAGGTCGACGGCGAGAGCGAGGACCGCGCCGAGGTGCTTGGACGCTACGAGCAGGCCGGCCCCGGCGCGGTGCTGTGCAACTCCATGCTGCTCACCGAGGGCTGGGACTGCCCGAGCGTGGACTGCGTGGTGGTCCTGCGGCCCACGAAGGTGCGCAGCCTGTACGTGCAGATGGTCGGGCGCGGCACGCGCCTGAGCCCGGAGACGGGCAAGGCGGAGCTGCTGGTGCTCGACTTTTTGTGGATGACCGAGAGGCACGACCTGTGCCGCCCGGCGCACCTGGTGGCGCAGTCGCCCGAGGTGGCGGCGCGCATGACCGAGCTGGCCGAGCAGGCCCCGGGCGGGGTCGACCTGGAGGCGTGCGAGCGGCAGGCCAGCGCCGACGTGGTGGCGCAGCGCGAGGAGAGCCTGGCGCGCGAGCTGAAGGCGATGAAGGGCCGCAAGCGCAAGCTGGTCGACCCCGTGCAGTTCGAGATGAGCATCCAGGCCGAGGACCTGGCGGGCTGGGAGCCCGCGTTCCCCGCCGACCTGGAGCCGCCGACGGACAAGCAGCTGGCGGCGCTGGAGCGCTTCGGCATCTTCCCCGACGAGGTGGCGTGCAAGGGCAAGGCCAGCCTGCTGCTGGAGCGCCTGGACAAGCGCCGCCGCGAGGGGCTGACCACCCCGAAGCAGATACGGTGCCTGGAGCGCTTCGGCTTCTCGCACGTGGGCACGTGGCCGTTCGACGCGGCCAGCAACATGATCAGCCGCATAGCGGCGCAGGGGTGGCGCGGCGTCCCGCGCGGCGTCGACCCCGCGACGTACGACCCGACGACGATGGAGGTGTAGGAGATGGACGGGAGCCTTCTGGGCGAAGACCTCGACGGCATCCTGGCGGCGCTGCCGGCGGCATCGCTCGACTACCAGGAATGGGTGGGCGTCGGCATGGCGCTCAAGGCCGAGGGCTACGGCTGCGAGGTCTGGGACGCGTGGAGCGCCGCCGACGCGGCGCGCTACCACGCCGGCGAGTGCGAGCGCAAGTGGCGCTCCTTCGGCGACGGCGGCGAGGGCCGCGTGAACGGCGGCACGCTGGTGCAGATGGCCATGGAGCGCGGCTACGAGCCGCCCGGCTGGGGCGACGACGAGGCGTTCGGCTGGGACCTGGCCGAGGCGGACCCGTGGGACGGCCCGGGGACGCCGGGCGGGCGCGAATGGCGCACGACGCGCCCGCAGCAGCAGGGCCAGGCCGAGCCCGCCAACGTCGTGGTCGACCCCACGTGGCTGGAGGGCGAGGAGCTGCGCGAGCCCGAGGGCGACGCGTGGCACCCCGCCGACCAGCTGACGCGCTACCTGTCGGCGCTGTTCGACCCCGAGGACATAGTGGGCTACGTCACCGCCGCGTTCGAGCGCGACGGGCGGTGGACGCCCGCGGGCAAGGGCGACTGCACGCGCACCGCCGGCGAGATCATCCAGCAGCTGGCGAAGTACGGCGACGATTTGAGCTACACGCTGGGCCAGCCGAACGCCGAGGCGGGCGCGTGGATACGCTTCAACCCGCTCGACGGGCAGGGCGTGCGAAACGGCAACGTGGCGGAGTTCCGCTACGCGCTCGTGGAGTCCGACGAGATGGCGCCCGGCCGCCAGATGGCCGTGATGCGCGCGCTGGAGCTGCCCATCGCGGCGGTGGTCCACAGCGGCAACAAGTCCGTGCACGCCATCGTGCGCGTGGACGCCAAGGACTACGACGAGTACCGCAAGCGCGTGGACTTCCTGTACCGCACGTGCCAGGACAACGGCCTGAAGCTGGACACGCAGAACAAGAACCCGTCCCGCCTGTCCCGCATGCCCGGCGTGGAGCGCGCGGGGCGCAGGCAGTGGCTCGTGGCCGAGTCCATGGGCCAGCCGAGCTGGAAGGCGTGGCGCGAGTGGCTGGACGAGCAGAACGACGACCTGCCCGACCCCGAGACGCTGGCCGCCACGTGGGACGACATGCCCGAGCTGGCCCCGCCGCTCATCGAGGGCGTGCTGCGCCAGGGGCACAAGATGCTCCTGGCGGGTCCGTCCAAGGCGGGCAAGTCGTTCGCGCTCATCGCGCTGACGGTGGCCATCGCCGAGGGCCTGGAGTGGTTCGGATGGCGCTGCGCCCAGGGCCGCGTCATGTACGTGAACCTGGAGCTGGACCGGGCATCCTGCCTGCACCGCTTCCGCGACGTGTACGCCGCCATGGGCGCCGAGCCGCGCAACCTGGCGAACGTGGCCGTGTGGAACCTGCGCGGCAAGTCCAAGCCGATGGACCAGCTGGCGCCGGCGCTCATACGCCGCGCGGCCAAGGAGCGCCCCATCGCCGTCATCGTCGACCCCATCTACAAGGTCATCACGGGCGACGAGAACAGCGCGGACCAGATGGCGGCGTTCTGCAACCAGTTCGACAAGGTGGCCGACGGGCTGGGCTGCGCGGTCATCTACTGCCACCACCACTCCAAGGGCGCCCAGGGCGGCAAGCGCTCAATGGACCGCGCATCAGGCTCGGGCGTGTTCGCGCGAGACCCCGACGCGCTGCTGGACATGCTGGAGCTGCACGTGTCCGACGAGCTGCGCGCGCAGCTGGAGGCCCGCGCGGTCGGCCAGCAGGCCGCGGGCTTCATGGACGCCAACGCCGCGCGGCTGGGCGGGGGATGGCGCGCCGAGGTGCCCGAGGACGACCTGGCGGCGGGCGGCGACAAGCTCATGGCCGCGTGCCGCTCCATCGTGCAGGCGCGCGCGCCGGAGTGGACCAAGGCGTACCTCGACGGCATCCTGGCCGCGCGGGGCAGGGCCAAGGCGATGAGCGCATGGCGCGTGGAGGGCACCCTGCGCGAGTTCCCGCGCTTCGAGCCGGTGGACCTGCTGTTCGACTACCCCATGCACGCGGTCGACCGCACGGGGCTTCTGGCGGACGCCAGCCCCGAGGGCGAGGAGATGGGGCGCATGGACTACCGCGCCCAGGGCCGCGAGCGCAAGGCCAGGAACGACGCCAAGAAGCAGGAGGAGAAGCTGGCGGCGCTGCGCGAGGGCATGGCCGCCTGCGCCGAGGACGGCGTGGACGCCACCGTGGCCAACGTGGTGGAGCGCATGCCCGAGGTGAACGGCAAGCAGGTGACCAAGGCCACCGTGCAGTCATGGGTCAAGGCTTCGGCCAACGAGTGGTGCACGATCATCAGCGAGGGAGGCAAGGGCAACCAGCCAGGCGTGCTGCGCGACCCCGAGATGGAGGACGCCATGACGGGCTGGTAGGCGGCTGTTGCGTGTATGTATGGACTATCCCTAAAGGGATAAGTGTATCCATACAGACAAAACCAACTAGTTGGATGGCGGCGGGGCCGTGCGTGCGGGCTGAAGCCGCGCCCGCACTCGTGCGCGGTGGCCACGCCCCGCCATCCATGCAACTAGACGAAATACGAACGAACGAAGGAGAACGAACATGGGAATCATCTGCGAGGCCTGCGGGCGCGACATCGACGCCCTGGGGCAGGACAACATGGGAGTGGACGCGCCGCTGTGCGAGGACTGCTGGGGCGAGCAGCAGAGCCACGCGGTGGCCGCGCTGAAGCGCGAGAACGCCAGCCTGCGCCGCAGGAACGAGTCGCTGGACAAGAGCCGCAAGGCGCTGGGGCTTCAGCTGGCGGAAGCCAACCGAAAGCTGCGCGAGGATGGCGCCCGTCCCGAGACGACGAAGTTCGCGGCGGGCGCGGTCAAGGACGCGCGCCTGAGCATCGAGACGGTCTACAAGGTGAGCCGCGAGCGAGCCCTGGCGCTCACGAAGCTGGACGAGTGCGAGATGTGGCTGGGGCGCTGCGAGCCCAAGGAGACGGCGGCGTCGACGCTCGAGGGCGCGGCCCAGGACGCCGCCATGCCGTGCCTAAAGGACGACGGGGCGCACAGCTTCGCGATGCCCGACGTGAGCGTCGAGATAAACGCCGAGAAGGTCGCCGAGGCAGTGGCGAAAAGCCTGCGCGAATCAGTGCAGCCGGCCCTGCGGATGGCGGTGGAGTAGCCATGGAGCAGCAGACGAAGCCCAAGCGCCGCCCCAGCATCGAGGTGCGCTGCCCGGAGTGCGGCATGCGCGAGATCTGGCACCACCTGCCGAGAGGCGGCGACCGCTGCCGCTGGTGCGGGCACCTGTTCGAGGACTACACGTACCGCAAGGTCGGGCCGGGAGCGAAAGAGGACGCGCGATGAAGAACTGGGAGCGATACTTCGGCACGCCAGAGAGGGCGATGCTCATGGAGGTGCGCATGCGGCGCGACGGGCGCCGGTTCCACATCATGGTGAGCGAGTGCAACCCAGACACCAGGTGCGCGTTCGAATCGCGGTTCGTGCGGGACTTCGCCTCGTGGGGCGAGTACCAGGACTGGCTCAACGCCGAATACGACGACGGGACCATCAAATGGGAGGAGGACGCTCGATGACGAACTGGGAGCACTACTTCGGCACGCCGGAGAGGGCCGCGCTGATGGACGTGGAGTTCTACGCCATCCCGGCGATGGTGGTCGTGAAGCGCGAGGAGCAGGCGGGCGATACCGCCACGCTCAGGGTCGTGGCGCGCTTCTACTCGAACGCCGACTACCTGGATTGGCTCAAGGCAGAGCGGCGCGGCAAAATGAACCGCCCGGGATGCAACTGGGGGTGCCTGCTCGCGATAGCCGCGATCGTCGCCATAGACGCGGCGGCCATCTACGCCATAAGGGCGCTGGTGCTCGGCCTCATGGCCATAGCCGTGGCGGCGTGCTAGGGACAACCGAATACGGAAACAGGCAGAGGGCCGTCCTTCGGGGCGGCCCTTCCTCGTTTCAGGGGCGACACGTGCCAGACCATGGCCGGCATGGGAAGCAGCAAACGAGACATAACGCCGGCGCAGGAGCGCTACTGCCAGGAGAGGGCCAAGGGCGCCACGCAGCGCCGGGCCTACCTGTCCGCGTTCCCGTCCAGCGAGAGGTGGAAGCCCGCCACGGTGGACAACCGCGCCTACGAGCTGGAGAAGCGCCGTGAGGTTTCGGCGAGGCTCAAGGAGCTGCAGAAGGCGGCGGCCGCCGCGGCGGTGGTGACGCGCGCGGAGATAGTCGGCGCGCAGGCCATGCTGCTGCGCAAGGGCGTGGCCGCCGTGGAGGCGCACAGCCTGGCGGACAAGGACCTCGCCCCGGCCGTCAAGGCGCTGGCCGACGCGAGCGACCGCCTGATGGCGTGGCTGCCGGAGGACGAGCCCGAGGAGCGCCCCGCGTTCGTGCGGGACTTCGCGCTGCTGCTGGGCCCGCGCTTCCTCGCGCCGCACCGCATGATAGCCGACGGCTACCGGGGCGATATCTGGCTGGCGGGCGGGCGCGGCTCGTGCAAGTCCTCGTTCTGCTCGCTGGAGGTCGTGAACCACATCGAGCGCAACCCCGACCAGCACGCCGTGGTGCTCATGAAGCGCAAGGCGGACCTGCGCGACGCGGCCTACGCCCAGGTGGTGTGGGCCATCCGCGCGCTCGGGCTGGAGGACCAGTACGACATGCCGGAGTCCACGCTGCGCATCACCAAGAAGGCAACGGGGCAGAAGATCATCTTCCGCGGCTGCGACAACGCGAACAAGATCAAGTCCATCAAGGTGCCGTTCGGCTACGTGGGCTGCGTGTGGTTCGAGGAGGCCGACCAGTTCCGCGGCATGGCCGAGGTGCGCAAGGTCACGCAGTCGCTCACGCGAGGCGGCGAGAGCTGCGTGCGCCTGTACTCGTTCAACCCGCCGCGCTCGGAGCGCTGCTGGGTCAACGCCGAGATGGAGCGACGCGAGGCCGAGGGCCTGCCGGTGTTCCGCTCGACGTACCTGGACGTGCCGCCGGAGTGGCTGGGCGGGCAGTTCATCGCCGACGCCGAGGAGCTGAAGCGGACCGACGAGCGCGCGTACCGCCACGAGTACCTGGGCGAGCCGGTGGGCATCGGCACCGAGGTGTTCGACAACGTGGTGTTCCGCGCTATCACCGACGAGGAGATCGCGCAGTTCGAGCGCCTGCGCTTCGGCCAGGACTTCGGCTGGTACCCCGACCCGTGGGCCGTGACCGGCAGCGAGTGGAGGCCCGGCCAGCGCGAGCTGCTGACGTTCTGCGAGGACGGCGCGAACAAGCTGCCGCCCGACGAGCAGGCCGAGCGCGTCAAGGCGCTGCTCACGTGGAGCGACGGGGAGGGCCGCGCGCCCGAGTACCACCACCTGCCCGTGCTGTCCGACGACGGCGACCCCACGGCCATCGCCGTGCAGCGCGACCACGGCGCGAACGCCCGGGCTGCGGGCAAGGGGAAGCCGGGCCGCATGGCCAGCTACCGCTTCCTGCAGTGCCTCGCGGCGTGGGTCATCGACCCCGTGCGCTGCCCGAGGCTGGCGGCGGAGGTGCGGGCCCTGGAGTACGCGCAGTCCCCCGACGGCGAGGTGCTCAACGAGATACCCGACGGGAACGACCACTGGGTGGACGCAACCCGATACGCGACGATGGACGAGGCGCGCCGTGCGCGCGGATACAGGAAGGCGGCATAGATGGCCAAGGGCGAGACCTACGAGCAGTTCGTGGAGAAGTTCAAGCCGAAGAAGACCACCGACGACTGCTACACGCCGCCGCTGGTCTACGAGGCCGTCAAGGGCTGGGCGTGCCGCGAGTACGGCATCGACCCGGCCCGCGTCGTTCGCCCGTTCTGGCCCGGCGGCGACTACGAGCGCTTCGAGTACCCGGAGGGCTGCGCGGTCATCGACAACCCGCCGTTCTCCATCCTGTCGGCCATCTGCGCGTTCTACATCGACCGCGACGTGCCGTTCCTCCTGTTCGCGCCGAGCCTGACGTGCCTGGGCGGCGCGGGCGTGTGCATGCGCATGAACCACCTCATCACCGATTGCGCCGTGGTGTACGCGAACGGCGCCGAGGTGCGCACCTCGTTCGTCACGAACATGGGCGGCGGCGAGTACGTGATGCAGAGCGCGCCGCGGCTCACCCGCGAGGTCAACGCCGCCATCGAGGCGAGCCGCGAGCGCAGGACCGTGCCGCGATACGAGTACCCCTACGAGGTGGCCACGGCGGCCATGCTGCAGCGCTATGCCAAGTACGGCGTGGAGTTCGGCGTGCGCCGCGACGAGTGCGTGCGCATCGCCGCGCTGGACATGCAGCGCGACCAGGGCAAGGCGATATTCGGCGGCGGGCTTTTGCTGGGCGAGCGAGCCGCAGCAGAGCGAGCCGCAGCAGAGCGAGCCGCAGCAGAGCGATGGACACTGAGCGCGCGCGAGCGCGCGGTCATCGCCGGGCTGCGGGGATAAGGAGACCGCAAGATGGCAACCGACGAGTTCAGCGTGCCGGCGCACGTGACAAAGAAGCTGAAGGAGCTGGGCTACTCCGTCGACAACTCGATGGACACCTACATCCAGGCCTGGTACGACTGGTACAGCGGCAAGGCCGACTGGTACAAGGACGCATACACCGACATGCAGGGGCAGCGGCGCAAGCGCGACCGCCTGACCATCCGCCCCGCCAAGCGCGTGGCCAGCGAGTGGGCCAGCCTGCTCGTCACCGACGACACGCAGGTGAGCGTGGAGGGCGCCGCGGCCAACGAGTGGCTGCAGGACTTCCTCGACCGCGCGAACTTCTGGCCGACCGGGCAGCTGATCGTGGAGAAGGCGTTCGCGCTCGGCACGGCGGCCTGGGCGCTGTGGTTCGACGTGCGGGACGGCGGCGCCGAGGTGAAGGTGCGCCGCTACGACGCCCGCATGGTGCGCCCGCTGTCCTGGGACGAGGAGGGCGTGGCGGAGTGCGCGTTCGTGACGCGCGCGAGCGTGAAGGGCAAGCGCGCCGACCAGCTGCAGGTGCACGCCTGGGACGCCGAGACGGCCAGCTACCACATCCGCACGTACCTGTTCGTGGACTCCCGCGAGCAGGACGCCGAGGCCGCCGGCATCCTGGAGGACTTCGACACGGAGCAGGCCTGCCCCACGTTCGGCATCGTGAAGCCGGCGCTGGAGAACACGTACGTGGACCTGTCCCCGTACGGACAGAGCGTGTTCGCCGACGCGGTGGACGCAGTCAAGGCCGTGGACCTTGCCTACGACTCCATGTTCCAGGAGGTCGAGCTGACCGCCGCCAAGGTGTTCGTGGACGAGAGCATGGTGGACGTGCGCAGCAAGGACGGCAAGGTCATACCTTCGCCGAAGGTGGACGGCCGCCTGTTCCGCCGCCTGGCCGGCAAGGACGTCACAAAAGACCTCATCGACATCTACAGCCCGAACATCCGCATCGAGCCGCTGCGCAGCGCGTTCGACGTGGCCCTGGCCGAGCTGGGCGAGCTGTGCGGCTTCGGCCAGCAGTACTTCGCGCTTGACAAGAGCGGCGGCATGAAGACCGCCACCGAGGTGACGGCCGACAACTCCGCGCTGATGCGCAACGTCCGCAAGCACGAGAACGTGCTGCGCGGCGCCATCCAGCGCGTGGTGACCAGCCTGCTCAACTGCGCGCGCATCCACTGCGGCGCGGCCATCGAGGAGGACTTCGGCGCGGTCATGGTCCAGTTCGACGACAGCGTGATCACCGACACGCAGACCGAGAAGAACATGGCCCTGGCCGAGATAGCGGCCCTGGGCGTGCCGGCGCTGAAGCAGCGCTACCTCATGGAGTGGCACGGCTTCAGCGAGCAGGAGGCGGCCGAGGCCGTGCCCTCCGCCGCCGTCGTGGACGAGGGATTCTGATGCTGTCCCCGGACGCGCTGGAGGAGGCCGGCGAGGAGCTGGCCCGCGTATACCGCGGCATCGAGGCCGAGATGCTGGACTACCTGGCGCGCCTGATGCTGTCGGGCGGCGGCGTGACCTCCAGGAGCGCTACCGCCGCCGCGCTGCTCGGGCAGACCCACGCCGACGAGCTGCGGCGCATCATCGCGTCGCACGCCGGCGAGGTGGACGCGGAGCTGCGCGCGACGGTCGAGAGGCACCTGCGGGCATCGGACGCCGACGACATGGAGCGCATCGGCAGGCCCGGCACGGAGAAGGCGTGGCCGCGCCAGATGGAGGCCACGCTGCGCGGCCTGGCGGCCATCCTGGAGCGCGACAACCTGGGCATGGAGCGCGGAGCCGTTGAGGCGTTCCTGCAGGCGTCCACGGCCGCCATAGCCAAGGTGAACGCGGGCGTGGAGACGGCGGAGCGGGCGCTGCACGCGGCGGTCCGCCAGCTGGAGCGCGACGGCGTGCGCATCGTGCAGTACGTGGACGCGGGCGGCAACGCGACCGTGGCCAACCGCGCCGACGTGGCCGTGCGCCGCCACGTGCGCACGCAGATAGCCCAGGACGGGGCGCGCATGACCGCCGGCGCCATGGACCGCTACGGCGTCCAGCTGGTCGAGGTCTCCAGCCACCCCAACGCCCGGCCCACGCACGCGTCGTGGCAGGGCCAGGTCTACGGCTGGCGCGGGACGGTGACGGTCGACGGGCGCACCTACGACGGCCTGGAGGCCGCCACGGGCTACGGCTCGGTGGACGGCCTGCTCGGCGCGAACTGCCGCCACAGCTTCGGCCCGTACCTGCCGGGCGCCAAGCGCGCCTACGAGCGCGACCCCAAGCATGCCAGCGGCCTGCCGGGCGAGCAGGTGTACGCCCTGGAGCAGCGCCAGCGAGCTGGAGAGCGCGCCATCCGCGAGGCCAAGCGCGAGCTGAGCGGCGCCCGCATCTGCCACGACGCGGCGCCAAGCCCTGCGGCGCGCGCAGAGGTCGTGAAAGCCCAGGAGCTGCTGGCCCGCAGGCAGGACGCCATGCGGCGGCTGGTGGCCGAGTCGAACGCCCTGAGCGTCACGGGCAGGCCCGTGCTGCACCGCCACCCGGCGCGCGAGTGGGCCGGCGACATGGCCGGCGGCGCCCGCATCGCGTCGAGCGGGCGCAAGGTCGACGAGCTGCTGGCCGGCAAGGCCGCGCAGGCCGCCATGGCCAGGGCGGGCGTGAGCAAGACCGCCGTCAAGCGCGCCATCGCCGACGAGATGAAGCGCCAGGGCATGGAGCCGTCCGACTTCCCCACCCTCACCGCGGGCGAGCAGCGGCGCGTGTTCAGCGGAATCGTCGCCACGCTAAAGGAGGCGGCGAGACCGAAGCCGATAGGCAGGCACGCCGCCCTTTTCAAGAGGATAGAGGGCGACCACACGGCAGCCGACGACCTGGCGAAAACGAACCCGAACTTCAAACCGCTCGACCCCAAGTGGGCGTTTAACTGCCAGCGCTGCGTGAGCGCATACGAAGCACGCCGCAGGGGCTTCGATGTGACCGCCAAGCCGCGGGGCGGCAAGGGAGACCGCCTCCCCTACATGACGGACCAGAACGGCTGGCCGCACGTGTACGAGAACGCAGACCTCGTGCCGTGCTTCAGCAACAGCGGCGCAAACACCCGCGGCAAGGTCGAGAAGCTGATGGAGCAGTGGGGGGATGGCGCCCGCGCCATCGTGCGCGTACAATGGAAGGGCGGCAACTCCGGCCATGTTTTCATCGCCGAGAGGGTGAACGGAGCGACGCGCTTCGTGGACCCGCAGAGCAACGACGGAGACTGCTCCCGCTACTTCGCCGCGGCGAAAAAGAACCAGACCTACTGCATGCGCATAGACGACCGCAGATTCACGGACCTGATAAAGCGATGCTGCAAGGAGAAACGATGAACGTAGCAGAAGCGCTGAAAAAGACGCAAGACGAGCTGGCGATGCCGATAGAATTGGGCGCATCCGTCCAGCACGGCGCAAGCACCGCCCACTCGCTATCGTTCTCCGGCAAGGCGGCAGACTTCCCGCTGCCGATAATCGATGAGACGGCAGGCGCAGCGCGCATCGTGCCCGCGCTTACCAGCGAATGGTGCGCGATCATGGAGCTGTTCCCGGACTAACCCCAGCGCAAAACAACCGCATAGAACCGACGCAGAGCCGCCCTACGGGGCGGCTTTTCTCATGCCAGGCGACACACGGCCGACCATTCGAACCATCGCGAGGGGCGGCGGGAACGGCCCCATGCGCGGCAGCGGCGGCAACAGCTGCGAGACGACCGAGCGCGCAGTGAAGCGCGGCAACCAAACACCGGAAAGGACGGTACGGACATGGGAGCGCAAGACCCCGACAACAAGGCGGCCGAAGGAACCGAGGGCCAGGAGGGCAACGAGCCCAAGGCCAACGAGCCGGCGGGCGCCGGCACGGAGCCGCAGGGCGGCGAGGGCCAGGGAGGCAACGACGGAGACGGAGACGGAGCAGGCGAGGGCGGCAAGCCCGGCGCGACCGTAAACCGCCACAAGTACGAGCGCGACCTGGCGGCCAAGGACAAGCGCATCGCCGAATTGCAGGCGCAGATCGACGAGGCGGCCAAGACCAAGGAGGGGCGCGACGACCTCCAGAAGAAGCTTGATGACATGAAGGCCGAGCTGGACGACGAGAAGGTGGCCCACAAGCTGGAACTGGCGGGCTGCGTGAACGTCAAGGCGGCCAAGGCGCTGCTCGACGACTACGACGGCGACGTGGCCAAGCTCAAGGAGGAGTGCCCGTACCTGTTCGGCAAGGACAAACAGACCGGCACCACGGGCAAGAGGCCCGAAGGGACCGCAGGCGACGACGACGCGGAGCTCGACCGCGCGTTCGGCCTGAAGAAGAACTAGGAAGGAGCAGGACATGCCTGCAAACAATCTCGGTGCCTTCATCACGAAGTTCACCACCCGACTGGACCAGGTCATCATGCAGGAGACCGTCACCGGCGACCTGAACATGAACCAGGACCTGCTGGGCGAGATGAGCGGAAACGGCACCATCAAGATCGCGAAGATGGACATGGACGGCCTGGCGACCCACGTGCGCGGCCAGGGCTTCACCAAGGGCGGCATCTCCCTTGAGTGGGAGGACTACAAGCTGCGCTACGAGCGCGACCGCGAGTTCAGCATCGACGTGCTGGACGACGAGGAGCGCGCCAAGCTGGTCAGCGCCCGAGCCATGGGCGAGTTCGCCCGCACGAAGGTCGTGCCCGAGGTGGACGCGCTGCGCTTCGCCGAGCTGGCCAAGCAGGCCGGTAACACGGTGCAGGCCGACCTCGCCGAAGCCGACGCGACCGCCAAGGCCGTGCTGGACGCTGAGCAGTGCATGGAGGACCACGGTGCGAAGCTGAGCGAGTGCCTGTTCTACCACTCCGGCAACGTCAAGAAGCTGCTGCGCCTGTCCGGCGCGTACCGCCTGTCCGCTGGCCAGGCCCCGAACACCAACTTCGCGACCTGGGACGAGATGAAGATGGTGGGCGTGGCGGCCGACCGCTTCTACTCCGCCATCAAGCTGCTCGACGGCACCACCTCCGGCGAGGAGAAGGGCGGCTACGAGAAGGCGGCCGACGGCAAGAAGCTGAACTTCATCGTCATGCACCCCGAGGCCGCCGCGGCAATCTCCAAGCACGAGAAGCTGCGCTATTTCAGCCCGGACGTGAACCAGGCCGACGAGGCCCACAAGTGGCAGTACCGCCTGTTCCACGACCTCCTGGTGTACCTCCAGAAGAACGGCCTGATCTACGCCCACGTCGGCAAGACGGAGTAGGGCATGGGCACCATCGTGGGGCTGACCTTCCCCGAGGAGCCGGCCGAGAAGCCGGCGGAGGTCGGCCAGGAGCAGACGCAGCCCGAGCGAGCCGAGGAGCCGCAGACGGAACCGGAGAAGGCAGAGCCCGAACCGGCCGAGAAGCCGGACGCGGAGCCCAAGCAGGAGCCGCAGCCCGCACCCGCACCGGCGAAGCGCGCGCGCAAGAAGCCCGCGGCCCCGACGGAGGGGTAGCCATGCTGCCGGAGGTGCGCAGCGCTGACTACAAGGGGGCGCACACCTGGGACGAGGTGTGCGCGCACCTTCCCGCCGCCGTGTCCGCGGTGCGCGAGGCCATCGGCTTCAACGTCCCCGAGAGCGAGGAGCAGGTGGCGGCGTACAAGGCCGCAGTGTGCGCCGCGCTGGACGTGGACGCGGCCTACGGCTTCAGCGGCGGCGTGTGCGACTCGGGCACCGTGCGGCTCGGCTCGCTCACCATCGAGCAGGGCCAGGGCGGGAGCGCCTACGAGGCGGACGTTTCCAAGGCCGTGCGCCGGGCGCTGTCCGGCTCCGGCCTGCTGTACCAGGGGCTGGGGTGATCGCCATGGTGCCAATACCGAAGCGCCTGCTGCCGAGCCGCGCCGCCGCGCGCATCCCGACCGAGGACGGCGGCAGGCAGGGCTTCTCGGACCCAGTGGAGCTGCTGGGCGTGCGCTACGAGCAGAAGGCGTCCGTGCGCGCCACGGACTACCAGCTGCAGGACGGCACGAGCGGGTTGCTGTTCGTCGACGCCGTGAACACCGCGGGGGCCGTGGAGCTGCCCGCCGGCAGCCTCGTGAGCGTCGACGGCGGCCCCGAGTGCTGCGTGTCGTCCTGCACGCGCTACGTGGACGAGAGGGGCCGCGTGCACCACTGGGAGGTGGAGCTGCGATGAGCGTGTCCGTGGACATAGTGACCAAGGGCATCGACCTGGCCACCGCGCCGGCCGAGTGCAAGAGGCGCCAGGAGCTGTACGCCAGGCGCTGCGCGTTCGTCATGCGCAAGTACGTGCCCGTGCGCGAGACCATCCTGCGCTCCAGCGAGCCGGTCAATTCCGACTACGGCGCGGGCATCCTGACGTGGAACACGCCCTACGCGGCGCGGCAGTACTACGAGCCGATGCGCCACACCGACCCGGCGACGACCGACCACTGGGACGAGAAGTGCGCGCGGGAGGACGGCGGCGACCTGCGCGACTTCGCGCGCCGGCTGTACATGGACTACTAGGAGGGACGCATGGACGAGAGCAAGACGCTCGACCTCGTGGACGTCGTGAGGGCTCGCCTGGAGGGCGCGGGCATCCGCGACGTGTTCACGTACCTGCCGGACGCCCGGCGCCACGCCGAGTTCTGCGCCATCCGCACAGGCGTGCCCGGCGGCGAGGACAGCTATTTCGACCTCGCGTTCGACACGGCCATCCGCCTGAGCCTGCTCGTGGCCAGGCGAGTGGAGCTGGACGCCATGGGCGATGCGCTGCTGGCGGAGCGCACGCTGCGCACCGTGCCGCTGGACAGCGCCAACGGCAGCTACCGCATGATTCGCATCGAGACAGTGAAGCCGCGCCCCGTCCAGTGGGACGAGAGCGGCCGCAACGTGTGGGTGGTCGAGGCCACCGCGCACATCGAGATTAAGGAGCTCTAAATGGACATCGGATTCGCGCTGAACTACCAGCACGTGGTCGAGGTCGACACGACGCCGAACGGCGACAAGCGCACCTGGGCGTGGGTCGGCCCCGGCATCTCAGACATCAGCAAGGACAACAGCGAGAGCACGAGCGAGGACGCCTACTACAACGGCGGCGGCAACACCGAGACCGACGTCACCGGCGTCAACGCCAAGTACAGCGTCGAGGGCCACCGCCTCATCGGCGACCCCTTCCAGGATTACGTCGCCTCCATCGAGGACGGCATCGGCGCCGCGCGCAAGACGCGCTACCGCGTCACCGACCCGACCGGCAAGTGCATCGAGGCGCCCTGCACCGTCCTCGACATCGCGGCCAACGGCCCCAACGGCGCCGCCAACGAGAAGGCGAGCTTCAAATGCTCGCTGTCCCGTTCCGACGTCGCCACGGTCGTGACCGACGCGGCGGGCGTCCTCCTGCCGGAGAGCGTGACCGTGGCGCAGGAGGTCACCGTGGCCGCCAACAAGTCCGCGGCGGCTGTTAAGCCGTCCGTTCTGCCGGAGGGCGCGAGCACGCGCTGCCTGTTCGCCATCGAGGACACCGCCATCGCGCGCGTCTCGATGGACGGCGTGGTGACGGGCCTGAAGGCCGGCGAGACGCGACTCGCCGTCAAATGCGCCGCCAAGCCGTCCGTGTCCACCGTCGTGAAGGTGACGGTCAGCGCTTCCTAGCCGCTGGGCGACAGCTGGGAGAACATGCCGAGAAGGCCGGGGTTACGCGCTGCAGCCCCGGCCTTCTTTTTAGCGTCGCAGCGCACGATGGGAAGGCAGCGCAACCATGAAAACCCTGAAAGTCAAGAAATCGTTCGAGCGCTTCGAGGTGGAGATCGGCGACGAGACCGTGACGTGCTCCATCGACTGCACGGACACCAACGTGAACGCCATCGCGGCCAAGTGCATCGCGGCGCGCGACAAGGCGCTCGCGCTCGATTCGATCAAGGCCAAGACCGCCAACCGCAAGAATCTCGACCAGCTGTCCGTCAAGATGGCGAACGTCATCGGGCCGGCCATCAAGGACGCCATCGGCGAGGAGTCATACGACGCCATCCTGACGGCTTGCGGAGACGGCGTGCGCCTGAAGCCCGAGCAATGCAACCTGGTCATGGTCCAGGTATTCGCCACCGTGTGCCAGGCCATCTTCGACCGCCTGAACGACGTGAAGCAGAGCAAGGCAGCGCACTACCTACAGGACGTGGTGGCGGATGCGCAGAAGCCTGACGACGCAGAGCAAGGCCGTTAACGGCCGCTTCTGCTCAACATACGAATACGAGGGCGAACAGTTCGACGTGTGCGACTCCGCGCGCAACGCCATGCTGGTGAACGAGCTGTTCGCCGACGCCGAGCTGACCGAGGAGGACAAGCAGCAGCTGCTGCCCGCCATGCTGTTCCCCGACCTCGCCGCCGCCGTGGAGAAGGCGGGGCGCGAGCGCTTCTGGGACATGGTGGACTCCGTGCTTTGGGATGCCATGGGCGTCGACCTCTACGGCACGCGCGGTGCCGCGGGAAGCGAGGAGCCGGTGTTCGACTGGGACGAGGACGCCGGGCGCATCCGCGCGTCTCTCCTGCAGGCATACGGCGTCAATTGGGACGAGGTGGCCGGCTCGATGAGCTACGGCGCGTTCCTCGACCTCGTGGCCGGCCTGATGGAGTCCGGGGAGACCCCGCTGCAGCAGGCCATCTACTACCGGACGGCGAAATGCCCGAAGGAAACCAAGGACAACAGAGAATACGTCGAGGCCTTCCGCGCCAGGGCGCGCCATTTCGCGCTGCGCGGCGAGCGGCCCGAGGGAGACCGCATGGCGGCGGCCAACAACGCCATGGCGTCGGCTTTCGCGAGCGAGTTCGCCGCGGCCGGGCGGGCGGTGAGCGCCGATGAGTAGCGCATCCAACGCCGTCTCCGTGCTCGCGCGCCTCGACGACCAGGGCGTCGTGTCCGGGCTGAAGAAGATAAAGGTCTCCATGGAGGAGATCAAGGGCAAGGACGGAAAGCTCAACTGGGAGGGGCTGAAGAAGGGCGGCGCGGCCACCAAGGCGCTCGGCGAGGGCATCACCGACCTGGGCAGCTCCATGACGCTCGGGCTCACCGTGCCCATCGTGGCGGCGGGCGGCGCCGCCATCTCGGTCGCCGCGAACTTCGACGACGCCATGAGCCAGGTGCAGGGAGCGCTCGGCGACGCGTCCGCCGACACGGAAGGCCTGCGCCAGCTCGCCCTGCAGCTCGGCTCGGACACCGTGTTCAGCGCCACCGAGGCCGCGCAGGCCATGGTGGAGCTTGCCAAGGGCGGCCTGACCGAGGCGGATATCAAGGGCGGCGCGCTCGCGGCGTCCATGGACCTCGCCGCAGCAGGCCAGCTCAACCTGGCCGATGCGGCCGAGACCACGGTGCAGATGATGGGCAGCTTCGGCCTGGGCGCCGCAGACGCCACCCGTATCGCCAACGCGCTCGCAGGCGCCGCCAACGCGTCCTCCGCCGACGTTTCGGACCTCACGCAGGCCATGAGCCAGTGCAGCGCCCAGGCGTCGCTGGCCGGATGGAGCCTTGAGGACACGGCCGCGGCGCTCGCCCTGTTCGCCGACCACGGCGTGAAGGGCTCGGACGCCGGCACGTCGCTCAAGACGATGCTGCAGCGCCTGTCCGCGCCGACCGACCAGGCCGCCGATGCCATGGAGGCGTACGGCCTGGAGGTCCGCGACTCCAACGGCAAGATGAAGGACATAACCGGCATAGCCGACGAGCTGACCGGCAAGCTGAGCACGCTGAGCGACGCGGAGCGCGATGCCGCACTGCAGACCATCTTCGGCTCCGACGCCTCGCGAGCCGCCGCCATCCTGATGCAGTCCGGCAGCGAGGGCCTGCAGAAGTACATAGCCGCGACCAACGACGCGACCGCCGCGGAGACGATGGCCAACGCGCAGAAGGGCGAGCTGTCGTGGGCGCTGGAGAACATGGGCGGCGCCATCGAGTCGGCGTCCATCGCGTTCGGCTCGGCGCTCGCGCCGGCCATCACCGCCGTGGCGGGCGTCATAGGCAACGTCGCCGAGGCGTTCGCGTCCCTGCCGTCCGGCGCGCAGACGGCCATCGCCGTGGTGCTGGCGCTGGTCGCCGCGGTCGGCCCGCTGCTCGTGGTGTTCGGCTCCGTGGTGGCGATGCTGCCCGCGCTGTCCGAGGACCTGCTCCTGCTCGGCGGGGCCTTCGCCGTCCCGCTCGCCCCGGCGCTCGCCGTGGCGGCCGCGATCGCCGCCGTGGTGGCCGTCCTGGTGACGCTGTGGAACACGTCCGAGACGTTCCGCGCCACGGTGCTGGCCGCCGTCGACGCCATCAGCGCGAAGGTTCAGGAGATATGCGCGTTCCTGGCGCCGTACGTCCAGGCGTTCGTGGACCAGCTCGTGCTGACCGTGCAGACGGCGATGGACGTGCTGCTGCCCATCATCGAGGCGGCGCTGACCGTCATTATCTCCATCGTCGTGCCGGTGCTCACGTCGATCATGGACACGGTCGCCAACGTGTTCGCGACGATCCTCGCGACCGTCACCAACGTGATGGCGGCGCTGTCGTCCATCATCCAGGGCGCCTGGCAGGTGATACAGGGCATCTTCCAGACGGTGCTGGGCCTCATCGTCGGCGTGGTCACCGGAGACTTCTCGATGATGAGCTCCGGCGTGAGCGGAATCCTGAACGGCATGTCGGGCATCATCAGCGGCATCCTGCAAGGCATCCTGTCCGTCTTCTCGGGCATCTGGAACTCGATCAAGTCGGTCGCGGTCGGCGCGTGCAACGCCGTGACGGGCGCGGTGTCGGGGGCGTTCAACGGAATCAGGTCGGTCATAGAGAACGCCATGAGCGGCGCAAAGAGCACCGTGTCCAACGCGCTCGACGCCATCAGCGGCTTCTTCGCGGGGCTGCACCTGGAGTTTCCGCACATCGCCCTCCCCCACTTCAGCCTGAGCGGCGAGTTCAGCCTGATGCCGCCGAGCGTGCCGAGCATATCGGTGAGCTGGTACCGAACCGGCGCCATCGCCATGGGCGCGAGCGTCGTCGGCATCGGCGAGGCCGGCCCCGAGGCCGTCGTGCCGCTGTCCGGCCGTGAGATGGACCCCTACGCGGACGCCGTGGCCCGCCGCCTGGCGGCGCGAGGGGCGGATGCGGGGGCCGGCGGCACGGTCGTCTACAACATAGGCGACGTGACGGTGAACATGGAGCAGCTGCGCGACCTCGCCACGCTGGAGGACTTCGTCAACCTCGTGCTGGCGGCGAAGCGCGCGAACCCGACGAGAACGAGAGGATAGAGGAGCATGGCCAAGGGATTTTGGGGAAATGCGAGCGGCCCCGACGCGAAGATGTACGCCTACGTCGAGTTCCGAACCTCCGCGCAGGAGGAGGGCCGCGCATGGGTCCAGTACAAGCGGAGCTGCTACGTCGACAGCGGCAACTTCGGCGGCACCATCGTGGACACCTCGTGGGGCGGGCGCCTGCGGCTGTACGGCACGGGATGGTACGGCGACAGCGGATGGCAGGACTACGGCTGGGTCGGCTACGGCGGCAGCGCGCACGTGAGCGCGTCCGTGTGGTACCTGGGCTGGTCCAACACCCATTACAACAGCTCCGTGGACGCATGGTACAGCCCGGACGTGCCGACGTGGAAGCCCAACAACGTCATGAGCCAGGTAGCCGTCCTCCGAAGCGACGGAACGGTGCTCGTGACATGGCGCAGCAACACGACCGACGCGCGGCCGTATGACGGCGTGTACGTCGACGTGTCCGTGGACGACGGCGAGTACGAGCTGGCCGAGGACTGCGGCGGAGACGTCACGGCGTACACGTACCAGGCGGAGCCGAACCGCCTGTACAAGTTCCGAGTGCTGCCGCACAACAGCGCGGGGAATGCCCCCGCGCACCAGTACACGAACGCAGTGGCAACGACGCCGAACGCGCCGAAGTCCGCGAGCGTGGCGCGCGATTCCGACACGCAGAACACGCTGTCCATCGTGCCGGGAAGCCCATGCGCCGGCCTGTACCTGGCGCACGACGTGCAGCGCCAGATGGACGGCGGCGCATGGTCGGACTTCGGCGCCATCGAGGCGGCGGGCAGCACGAAGGTTGACCGCTCGACGAGCGCGAACCATTCGTGGCGATACCGCGTGAGAAGCCGCAACGCCGCGGGCGCTTCAGCGTGGGTCGAGACCGGCACCGTCTACAACACCCCGTGCGCTCCGGGCAAGCCGAAGATGGCCCGCGTGTCCGACACCAAGGTGAAGGGCGTCTTCGAGAACGGGGCGAACACCGCAACGGGCACCGAGATAGAGCGAAGCCCGGACTTGGAAACGTGGACGGCGGTCCGTACCACGCAGGGCAAGGCGACGGACTTCGAGGACGACCCCGGGGGTGGCACGTGGTACTACCGCGCTCGCAATGTATGCGGAGACCTCGCGAGCGCATGGGTCGAGTCGGACGGCATCGTGACCATCTGCGCGCCCGCGGCCCCCACGATCACGTCGCCATCAAGCTCGCAGGTCATCCCGAAGACGCAGGCGAGCATAACGGTAGCGTGGCGCCACAACCCCATCGACGGCTCGGCGCAGACGGCGGCCCAGTGGCGATGGAGCACGGACGGCGGCGCGACGTGGCATGTGGCGGACGTGAACGGCGGCGCGTCCTCCGCCTCTTTGGATAACTCGTTCGCGGTCAACGCCAAGCTGACCGTGCAGGCCCGCACCAAGGGCGCCCATGCGGACTTCGGCCCGTGGTCGGTCGCCGTATCGACGTACGTGCGGCAGGTGCCGACGGTGACAATCGAGCAGCCCGCCGACGGCTTCGCCATCGAGAACACGCCCGTGCACGTGCTAGTTCGATACAGCGACCCGAGCGGCAAGCTGGCGGCTGGCACCCTGACCGTGCGCGACGCGGACGGCGCGGCCGTGTTCTCGCGAGACCTCATGGACGGCTTGGAGTTCGACGTTCGCAGCGGCGAGTGGCTGCCGCGCGACGGGGCCGCCTACACGCTTGAGGCGTCCGTGCGCTCAAGCTCCACGCTGCAGGCCAGAGCCTCGCGCGCGGTGTCGGTGTCGTACGTGCTGCCGTCGACGGCAGTCGCGGACGCCGTGCCGGACCCGTCCACGGGCTATGTCGCGGTAACGCTGCGCGAGGGCCGCACCGACGCCGCCGTGGCCATGAAGACGTGCAGCCTGTGGCGCAACGTCGGCGGTGTGCGCACCCTGCTCGCGGAGGACCTGCACGACGGCTCCACGGTGTTGGACCGATACGCCCCGCTGAACACGGACTACAGCTACGAGACGGCCAGCTTCGCCGACTCCGGCGCCGTGAGCGAGGCCAGCTACCCCGGCCGCATCGGGTCGCCGCTGCTGTTCGTGTACTGGTCCGGCGGCATCGCCAGCGGCATGTACGCGCCTGGCGACGAGTTCAGCGTGGAGCCCAGCTTCTCGACGTACCAGATTGCCGGCAAGCGCTATCCGGTCGTCGTGTCGAGCGAGAACGTGGAGGAGCCGCACGACATGACCGTGAGGCTCAAGAGCAGGGAGGAGGCCATGCGTTTCTACGAGGCGGTGCGCAGCTGCGAGCCGATGGTGTTCAAGACGCTGTACGGCTTCGTGTTCCACGGCGTGGCCAAGGCGTCGTTCACGCCATCGCTGGGCAACGCGGAGCAAGCGTGGGACGTGTCCCTCAACGTGACGAGGACGGACGGTGATGCCCTGTGAGGTGGGACGGCAGCAGATACAAGGAGCGCTGGACGTTTAGGCGCGTGAAGTGGCCGAGCATGGAGGAGGCCGAGGACTACTGGCAGATCACCGGCGGCAAGTCGTCCGAGAGCATGTTCAAGGAGCTGAAAGTCACCGGCTCCATCGACTTCGAGGGCGCGGCGGTGCCCGACGAGTCCGACGCCATCCGCGTTTACTACGGTTTCACGAACCAGTGGGGCGAGCGCTGGGAGGGGCCGGTGGCCACGGGCTTTTTGGAGGTCGGGGAGACGAGCCTGGAGGGCGCGCTCGTGAGCGGCAGCGCAGACCTGGCGGGCATGCTCACGGTGGCCACGTGCGGCCCTGGGTGCCCGCTCACGCTGCCCGCCGGCACCAAGGCCGTCGAGACGGCGGCGGGGCACCTGCGGGCGCTCGGCCTGCCCGTCGACGCCGCGCCGTCCTCGTACCGGCTGTCCGGCCCCCACACGTTCGAGCGCGACGAGAGCTGGCTGGACATCGCCAACTGGCTGCTGTCGGCGGCGGGCTTCGGCAGCGCCACCACCGACGCATGGGGAACCGTGCAGATGCAGCCGTACGTCGAGCCGACCGAGCGCGAGGCGACCTGGACGTTCCCGGACGACGGCACGGGCTTCTCGTTCCCCGCCATCAAGGCCAAGGACAACAGGGCGGACACGCCCAACGTGGTGCGCCTGTGGTACGAGGACGACTCGGTGGGCCTGTTCGCCGAGGCGCGCAACGACGACCCGCGCAGCGAGGCGAGCACCACGGTGCGCCGCCGCGAGCATCAGCTGGACGACGAGGTCACCGAGCTGTCCGGCGACACGCCCGAGAAGATGCTGGCGGCGCTCAAGGCGCTGGCCGAGAAGAAGCTGGCGGACAACTCCACGCGCATCGAGTACGTGACGGTGCCCGGGCTGTTCGTCCCGGCGCAGGTCGGGGAGTGCGGGCTGGTCGACTACGAGCGCTCGGGCAAGAGGTTCACGGGCGGCATCACCGCCAAGGAGGTGGACTTCGGCCTGGGCGGCGAGACGACCATCACCATGCGCCGCCTGCTTCGGCCGGACTTCAAGGTGACGACGAGCGGGAAGGTGGCTTGGCATGTCGACAAATAGCGGCGAGCTGGCGGACGAGCTGGCGCGCGCCCTATGGCCGGAGGCGGCTCCGCGCGAGTACCACACGAGGGCGCCCGTGCGCTCCGTGTCCGGCGGCACGGTCAACGTGCTGCTGCAAGGGGCCGACGAGCCGACGCCGTGCGCGAAGCTGTCCGGCGTCTCCGTGAAGGCCGGCGATATAGCGCTGGTGCTGATGCTGCCGAGCGGCGGCATCGTGATAGGAACCATCGGGTGAGAGAGGAGAAGAGATGAGGGAGATCATCGTGCTGGACCTTCAGAAGACCAGCACGCAGTTCATGCCCGTGGTCTGCCTGCGCGCCAGGCGCGGCGACTCGCGAAGCCTGGAGCGCACGTTCCAGCTGCTCGACGGCGGCGAACCCGTGAACCTGGCCGCCTGCACCGTGTCGTTCATGGCGGAGAACGCAGGCGGCCGCCCCATTATGGAGGAGGTGACCGTCAAGGACCAATCGGGGCAGTTCACGTACCGCTTCCCCGACGCAGTTGCGGCCGTGCGCGGCTCCATCACCATGGCGTACTTCCGCGTGGTGGGACAGGACTTCACAGGTTCCACGAACAGCCTGCGCATCGAGGTGCTGGACAACGTGGACCTGACCGACGCCGTCACCGGCGCGTACGTGCCCATGCTGGACCGCATCATCGAGCAGTCCCAGGAGATGGCGGCCAACGCCGACGAGATCACGCGCCAGGCGACCGCCGCCATCAACTCCTGCACGGCCATCACGGAGAAGGCCACGGCGCAGGAGCAGGCGCGCGTCGAGGAGGAGGCGCGGCGCGTGGTGGCAGAGGCCGACCGCGCGAGCAACTACAGCCAGAAGATGGCCGAGTGGGAGAAGGCCGTGCTCGGCTTGACCAACGGCATCTGCGTCAACGACAAGGGCCAGCTGTGCGTGGCCGTAGCGAAGGGATAGAGACATGGCAGACAGCGAAGTGAAGTACCCCATCATCACAGACGACACGGGCCGCGCCATCGCGGGCGCGCTGCAGGCGATGGCGCACGGCAAGGTGGCCGAGCTGAAGACCGACTGGGACGGGCTGGCGCGCATGAGCCGCGACGGCCTGGCGCCCTACGTGCTCGGCATCGGAGACCAGATCACCTCCAAGTGGACCGACCCGGACGGCGGCACCGCCTACGACGTGGCCAACGACGTGTGCCACTTCCCCGCCGAGCTGGAACTGCAGGACGGCGAGAAGCTGCCCGGCACCATCCTGCAGTGGCACTACGCCCTGCCCTTCGGCACGCAGTTCGACCAGAAGGAGGCCTTCTGGTACTGCGAGGCCGCGCTGGCCGCGGGCACCTACAACCTGACCATGGGCGCCTCGTGGGGCACCAACGTGGTCAAGGGCAAGACCTACCAGTTCACGCTCACCAAGGACGTGCCCAAGGGCGGCGTGCTGGCCGGCATGGAGTACGCGCCCGACCGCGACCCGGGCACGTGGCAGGTCAAGTCCTACAAGACCGTGAGCGACGCGGACCCCATCGAGACGGTGGGCATGAGCGAAGGCGCGCAGGGCACGAGCCTGGGCACCATCGGCACCAAGCCGGACGGCAACATGAACAGCATCTACCGCTGCGCGTACGGCTACAATCGCTGGAGCCAGTCCGCGCTGCGCCAGTACCTCAACGGCAAGGGCACGAACTGGTGGAAGCCTCAGAACAAGTGGGACCGCCCGCCGGAGTACGTCGGCAAGCGCGGCTTCCTGGACGGCATCCCCGAGGCCGAGCTGGCCGTCATGCGCCGCGTGAAGGTCGTCACCGGCGTGCCCTACTGCGAGGAGGGCACCGACAGCGAGCCGGTGCTGGACACCACCTACGACCTCGTGTTCCTGCCGAGCATGGAGGAGCACTTCCTGGCGCTCGGCGAGTCCGGCATGAAGGGCAAGGAGGGCGAGGCGTGGGAGTACTGGGCGCGCGTCGCGCAGTCCCCGGCGCCGCTGGCGCTGTGGCAGACGTGGCCGCAGCTGATCACGTACGCCATCAACAGCAAGACCAGTCCACAGGGCGTCTGGACGCGTTCCGCTCTTCGCAACTACGGCCACTACGCGTTCCGCGTGACCCCGTCGGGCGGCGTCGGCAACAACTACGCGCAGAACGCGCCGCGCTGTGCTCCCGCCCGCGCCATCTAGCCATCGATGCCAATCCGGGGCGGGCCACCGCCCGCCCCACTGTTCGAAAAGGAGGCCGCTTTGTCGGTACCTAAAAGGTTGAGGAAGAAAAGCAAGCTCGAAGTGTTCGTGAACGCCTGCGACCTCGTGGAGTACGTGCTGAAGATCACGGCGAACGAGAAGGTGTTCAAGCCGGAGCAGTCCGCCGTCACGGACAAGATAAAGGCGGCGGCGCTCGACATAGCGCGCTTCATATGGTGCGCCAACAACATCCGCGTGCGCCAGGACGCGCAGCTGTACGCCGAGCGGCGCCGCCTGCAGGACATGGCCATGACGTGCTGCCGCGAGCTGCTTTTCCTCATCGACCTCGCATGGGACGTCATGCACCTGTCTGAGCGCCGAGCCGTCTACTGGGTCGGCAAGACAATTGACCTGCGAGACGAGATAGCCGCATGGAGGGCATCCGACGCCAAGAGATACGGGCGTCTGTGATAGCCGGGGCCGCGGCTGAACAGAACGTCTGGACGCGTTCCGCTAATCGCAACAACGGCAACAACACGTTCATCGTGAACACGTCGGGCAACGTCAACAACAACAACGCGCAGAACGCGCTGCGCTGTGCTCCCGACCGAACCGGCGAAAGCCCCACCGAAGCCTGCGGCGCAGCCGCGGAGCGGGGCGAAACCGGCGCGGGGAGCCGCGACCCCGAGCCCGAGAGGGCCGAACAACGCCGGGGCGACGCCGACGCGGCTGGAACGCGGGCGGCTATCGCGCGCCCCGGACCCACACCAGAACTGGAACCCGGCGAGCTGAACGGCGTCGTCGGGTTCCTCGCTTTGAGGGAGAGCGCGAAGAAGTGCCGGCGCGGCGTCATATGGAAGGCCAGCGCCGCCAGCTACATGCTGAACCTGTCAGAGCGCACGCTGGCCATGAGCCGCAAGCTGCAGGCGGGCACGTTTCGCTGCGGCAAGACGCGAGAGTTCGATATAACGAGGCCGAAGCGCCGCACCATCGTGAGCGTGGGCTTCGCCGACCGAGTGTTCCAGCGCAGCCTCAACGACAACAGCATCTACCCCCGCATGGTGCGCGGCTTCATATCGGACAACGCGGCATGCCGGAAGGGCAAGGGCACCGACTACGCCCGCGAGCGCTTGAAGGAGTTCATGCGCCGCCACTACCGCAAGAACGGGCCGAACGGCTGGGTATGCCAGATGGACGTGGCGGGCTACTACCCGAACATGCGGCACGAGACGGCCGAAGCGGCGTTCGCCCGCAAGCTGCCGCCGGAGATCATGACCATGGCCAGGGCCGTCATGCGCAACCAGTACCCGGGCGAGGTCGGGTACAACCCAGGCAGCCAGATGATACAGATCGCGGGCATCAGCGTGCTGGACCCGCTGGACCACATGGCCAAGGACCTCATGGGCATCAGGAACTACATCAGGTACATGGACGACGCCGTGGCCATCCTGCCCACCCGCGAGGAGGCCGAGCGCGCCCTGGAAGCGTTCGGCGACACCCTGCATAACCTGGGTTTCGAGCTGAACCCGAAGAAATCGCGCGTGTACCCGTTGCGGGACGGCGTGCCGTTCCTGGGCTTCGACTTCCACCTGACCGACACGGGGAAGGCCCTCATGTTCGTCAAGCCGTCGAACGTCAAGGACATGCGCCGCCGCATAGCGAAGATGGCGAGGCTGAGTCGCAACGGCCGCATCATGCGCGCCGAGGTCGACGAGAGCTACCGAGCATGGCGCAACCACGCGGGCAAGGGCGATAGCTTCAGGCTCATCAGGCGCTGCGACGCCTGGTACAAGGGACTATGGAAGGAGTAGCCGATGCTGAACATCAAGAAGGCCCCGGACGACCTGGCCGCCGCGCGCGAGCAGGAGAACCTGGCCAGCCGCATCGAGCGCCAGGAAGCGCTGACCGAGCTGGTGGCGGCCTGCGCGGACGTGGAGCTGCCGGGCGACGATGAGGACGAGACCGCACCCGGGGAGGTGGAGTAGGTGGCCGTGAAGCTGAGCCGATACGCCCAACGCGTCCAGAAATGGTACCTGGCGGGCTTCTACAACGACGAGAGCCTGGAGCAGCTGCTGCAGGCGGGCAAGATCACCAAGAAGGAGATGGAGGCCATCAAGGCGTCCAAGAAGGAGTAGGCGTGAAAATTCTGGAGCTGTTCGCGCCGTACGGCCCGGGGTGGCTGGGCGGCGTGCTCCTGGCGCTCATATTGTTCTACTTCGGCCGACAGTTTTTGGAGGAGTTCAGGAAGCAGAACGAGCGCAAGGCCGGCCTGGACGTGAAGCGCGAGGAGCGCAAGCAGGCCGAGGTTGCCGAGCGCGCGCAGCGCGACCGCGAGCGCTCGCAGATGGAGGGCCGCATCGCCGCGCAGATGGAGCGCAGCAACTCGCTCATGGAGGCCATGAAGACGCTCATGGAGTCCGTGGCCACATCCAACGAGGTGCTGCACGCCGACCTCGCCAACAGCCAGGCGCGCAGCCAGGGCATGGCGGCCAAGGTGGACCATATCTGCGACCGCGTGGACCTGCTGTACGACAAGGAAGCAAGCAACTAAAGGAGAGAATCATGACAATCATGCAAGCCGGGGCGGCCATCGTGCTGTCCCTCGTCGTGCCGTTCGCGGTACAGCTTATCAAGACCGAGGCAATGACCGGCAAAGCGGCGCGCGTCCTGGCGCTGGCGTGCTCGCTCCTGGCGGGCGTCGTGACCGGCCTGGTGGGCGGAGTGCCCGCAGACCCGGGCGCGTGGGTTACGTGCGCATTCGCCGTCGTCGGCGGCGTGCAGGCGGCCTACACGCTGTTCAAGTCCGTGGGCATCACATCCAAGTGGCTCGACGCCCTGCTGGGCGTGACCGTGGGCGGGAAGGAGTAGGAGATGGACTTCGAGAACCTGAAGGCGGACGTGGACCGCATCCTGTCCACGCACTTCACCAAGGGCCGCAGCGGGCGAACGCTGCAGTTCACCGTGCTGCACTACAACGCGGGCGACCTGTCCGTGGAGGACTGCTACAACACCTGGCAGTCCCGCGAGGCGTCGGCGCAGTACCAGGTGCAGAGCGACGGCATCATCGGCCAGCTCGTGTGGGACGCCGACACGGCCTGGCACGCGGGCAACTGGGACGCGAACTGCAAGAGTATCGGCATCGAGCACGCCAACCAGGGCGACTCCATCACCGACGCGTGCCTGGAGAGCGGCGCGCACCTGCTGGCCGCCATCCACAAGTTCTACGGCCTGGGCCGCCCAGAGTGGGACGTGAACGTGTTCCCCCACTGCCACTTCAGCGCGACGAGCTGCCCCGGCCCGCTCAAGGAGGGCACGAGCTACCACAACCGCTACATGGCACGCGCCCAGCAATGGTACGACGCCATGGTGGACGGCACCGACCCGGGAGACGCGCCCACCGGCGAGCAGACCCAGCCGAGCGGCGAGCACGCCGGGCAGGGCTTCGGCGGCACATACCGCTGCACGGTCGACTGGCTGCGCGTGCGCGACGCCCCAGGGCTTGGCGGCAACGAGGTGACGCATTACGACGCGGGCGGGACCGTGGTGCTGGACGACTGGTACAAGATCGCGGACGGCTATGTTTGGGGACGTTACACGTCGTACAGCGGGCACACCCGCTACATCGCGGTGGGCAAGGCAACGGGCAAGCCTGAGGCCGACGACTTCCTGGTGAAGGCGTAGCCATGCCGTACCCGAGTCCCGCAGACGAGGAGCGCGGCGGGTGCGGTCCGTTCGTCCTGGCGGTCCTTCTGCTGCTCATCATCCTGGGCGCAGTCAGCTGCACATCCAAGGCCATGGGCGCGCAGGACATGACCGTGCTGCCCGCCCGCACCGACGGCCCCTTGTATGACCTGCCCGAGCACGTCGACCAGGAAATCGTGTGCGACGAGCGCAACCGCGAATACCTGCTGCTGACCACCGAGCAGGGCGGCGTGTTCCTCATGCCGTACCTCGACGAGAACGGCGAGCAGGAAGTCATGCCGCAGGCGTAGGGAGACCAACGCACGCGACGAAACCCCAGGCCGTGACGTGCACCATGGTGTTCGCTATAAGTAGCGAGTGCCCCGCCACTTTAGTGATGCACCGGTGTCATGGTCCGCTCAAACAGTGCATCGACCACGTCGGCTATCTCAGGTCGACGCTCAAGATCGTGGCCCGATTCCCACCATATCGTGAAAAGACGAATAATACCGCCGGCGACAAACTCAGACGTCGTCTCGAGTGACACGGGGGCCAGGGCATCCTCGGCAAGCACGTTCATCACACGCTCGCGGATGGAGCGGGCAATGCGGTCGCAAATAACGTTGGTCAACATGCCCGACATGCTGCTAGCCAAAATGTTATCCATGAGCTGCTCGTGCGCCAGAATCAAATCCATGGCATCGTCCAAAATCGCGTGCCGAAGCGCGCGCACGTCCTCGGCAGACACTGCGCCGGCCTCATCGGGCTGTTTTTGCGGCAAGCCCGACATGAGCTCATCGATATAAAAGGCGAAGTAATCGTTTTTATCGCGAAAATGCTTATAGAACGTCGTGCGGCGAATCATGGCCCGGTCGCAAAGCATAGCAACCGTCAAATCCTCAAACCGATACTCTTCCAAAAGCTCGGTAAAGGCATCGAACAGGGCACGATAGGTTTTCTTGATGCGAAGGTCCATCCGTATCGCCATCCTCAGGGCAAAGACAACACTCGTCAATCTGTCGCATATCTTACACCTGTACCTCGCGCGCTTTGCCCCGGTGCCGACCCCGCCGAAAACATAACGCTTGCCGGAAAGTTCGGCACGGCAAAACGTTGCGGGTATACTAGTAGCGTTATACCAACGGCAGCTGGCGCATGCCGCCGCGGCCATTCGAAACGGAGACATCATGATTACCGTCATCATCGGCATCGTTGTTGTCATTGTGATTGTCTGCGCCATCGCCGGCATCTACAACAACATGGTCACCAAGCGTAACCGCATTGATAACGCCTGGCAGAACATCGATACGCAGCTGCAGCGCCGCAACGACCTGATCCCCAACCTGGTCGAGACCGTCAAGGGCTACGCCAAGCACGAGCAGGAGACGCTCTCCGCCGTGATCAGCGCGCGTAACACCGCCGTCAAGGCCACCACGCCCGAGGCCAAGATGGAAGCCGACAACGTGCTGACCGGTGCGCTGCGCCAGCTCTTCGCCGTAGCCGAGGCCTATCCCGATCTTAAGGCAAACACCAACTTTACGCAGCTGCAGGCATCGCTCGAGGATACCGAGAACAAGATTAGCTATGCACGCCAGAGCTACAACGACTGCGTACTCAGCTACAACAACGCCATTCAGACGTTCCCGGCTGTCATCTTTGCCGGCATCTTCCAGTTTAAGGAGCGCCAGGGCTTCGAGGCCGCCGAAGCAGCCCGCCAGGCCCCGACCGTCAAGTTCTAACAATCACGGCCGAGTCTTAAGCCAGTTCATCAGCCCTTTGGGGCCCAAGGCACAAACCTTGGGCCCTTTTCTTATCCACGCACAACGCGCGACCAAACAAAAAGCGCAGCCTAAAAGGCCGCGCACCATCTTTATTCAGATTAATCATTGCCCGTTGTGACATCGCCGAACCCGCAGGGCAGAGAACAAGTTCCCTCCCGGCGCACTCCGCAGGACGCAAGAAGCCCTCGCCGCACGAAGTGCGCAGCGAGGGCTTCTTGCATGTCCGAGGACGCGCCGGGAGGGAACTTGTTCTCTGCCCGGATAGGTAAGACAAATTACGCGACGGTGTAAACCCAGTTGTGCTTGTCCTCGACAGCACCAGACTGGATACCAGTCAGGGTCTCGCGAAGCTTCTTCATCACAGGGCCGATCTCGGTGTATCCAGCCGGGAAGGTCACGGTCTCGTCGGCGCCGTAAACCTTGTTGTCGATTTCGCCAACCGGAGAGATGACGGCAGCGGTGCCGCACAGGCCGCACTCCACAAAGGTGCCGGCCTTGACCTCGGCCCACTCGACGGGGCGCTGGTCAACGGTCATGCCCAGGTCCTGAGCAACCTGAACGAGCGAACGACGGGTGATAGAGGGCAGGATGGAGTCGGTGTGCGACTGCGGAACGACGAGCGTGCCATCCTCTTTCACGAACAGGACGTTGGCGCCACCGGTCTCCTCGACATAGGTGCGGGACTCGGAGTCGAGATACAGGTTCTCGGCATAGCCCTCGCGATGGGCCTCCATCGTGGGCTTAAGGGACATGGCGTAGTTCAGGCCGGCCTTGATGTTGCCGGTGCCGTGCGGTGCAGCACGGTCATACTCGGAAACGCGCAGCTTGACGGGCTTGAGGCCGCCCTTAAAGTACGGACCGACCGGGGTCACGAGAATGCGGAACGTGTACTCAGGAGCGGGAGCCACGCCGATCACGTCACCGGAGCCGATCATAAACGGACGCACGTACAGGGTCGCGCCGGAACCGAAGGGCGGAACCCAGGCGGCGTTGGCAGAAACGACCTGCTTGACGGCCTCAACGAACTTGTCCTTGGGAAACGGGGGCATCTCGAGGCGCTGGGCAGAGTTATACATACGCTCAGCGTTCATGTCGGGACGGAAGCAGACGATGCTGCCGTCCTCGGCGGTGTAGGCCTTCAGGCCCTCAAAGACCTCCTGGCAGTAATGGAAGATACCGCCGCACTCGGAGACATGCAGGGTGTGGTCGGTGGTCAGGCCGCCCTCGTCCCACTCGCCATCCTTCCAATGAGCCTCGTAGCTGTAATCGGTCTTCATGTAGCCAAAGCCGAGGCTACCCCAATCGATATCCTTCTTCTCGACAGTCATATGTCGCTCCTTACATACACAGTTGCATACTCGCGAACCCGCACGCAAGGACCGAGGCCGACCGCGTCGCAACGTCGCACGCCCGGAGCGTAGAGCCGGACGGGACACGCGAGCAGCATCAAAGCCGATGGCACGTCGATTCGCATGCACGAGATTGTACTCCCCGCACGCGTCTGATAAAACGCTTTTCTTTAACTAAGTAAAGTATTTTCATTTGACCGAAGCAAAAAGGCCCGCCACCGTAAGCGGTGACGGGCCTCAACTGTACGGTCTGCGCGCTGGCTCGAGCTAGGCGTTCTATTTACCCAGCTTGGCCTTAACCAGACCGACCACGGTCGGGATGATCGACACGGCAACGATGCCGATAATCAGCAGCTCAAAGTGCTCTTGCACAAAGGGAATGCCGCCAAAGAAGTAGCCCAGCAGCGTAAAGACCGTCGACCAGGTAATGCCGCCCAGCACGTTAAAGACGACAAAGTTGCGCCAGTGCATGCCGCCCATGCCAGCGATAAAGGGCACAAAGGTGCGGATAAACGGGAAGAAGCGACCCAGGAAGATGGCCAGGTGACCCCACTTGTCCAAGAAGTCCTCGGACTTTTTGATGCGCTCGGGCGTCATGGCCTTGACCTTGCCCGAAGCGATGATCTTGCGGCCAAAGAAGTGACCGATCATAAAGTTGCACTGATCGCCCAAAATGGCAGCGGCCCATGCGGTGGCCAGAAGCGCCACGATGTTAAAGCCGCCGTTGTGGGCAAAGAAACCCGAGGCGAACAGCAGCGAATCACCGGGAAGGAACGGGAAGAACACCACGCCCGTCTCGATAAAGATGATCAGGAACACGCAGCCGTAGGCCATAAGCGGGCCGGCGGCGATCCAGCTGGCGATCGCGGTGCGCGGGTCCTTAAGCAGCTCGGCAATAAAATTGATGAAACCCATGAAGTAAAACCTCTCAGTTGTGGGCGCGGATACGTCCAAGTTGACCAGTATACGGTTGCGGTGCCCCCTCGTGCGCAACCCCACAAAAGCATGACTCCATTACCAGCAAGTTTGCATAACTGACACTTGTAGCGCAAAGCCGCCAAAATTGTCCTTTTTAATCCCTAGCGAATCGCTATACTTTATTGAATCGCATTGCCATGGCGCTAAGGGAGGGCGGCCGGTGGGCTTTATCAATACCATTCGCGAGGACATCAAGACCGTCCAGGCGCAGGACCCCGCCGCGCAAAACGGTCTGGTCATCTTTCTTTCCTATCCTGGCCTGCACGCCAAGTGGAACCACGTGCCCGAGCACTGGCTGTGGGAGCACGGTCATCGCTCGCTCGCCCGCGTGCTCTCGCAAATCACCCGCCACATCACCGGCGTCGAGATTCACCCTGCCGCGCAGATTGGCAAGCACTTCTTTATCGACCACGCCATGGGCGTCGTCATCGGCGAGACCACCATTGTGGGCGACAACTGTGTGCTCTACCAGGGCGTCACGCTCGGCGGCACCGGCAACGAGACCGGCAAGCGTCACCCCACCCTGGGCAACAATGTCACGGTGGGCACGGGCGCCAAGGTGCTCGGCAACATCCGCATCGGCAACAACGTCAAGATCGGCGGCAACTCGGTCGTCGTTAAGGACGTCCCCGACAACTGCACCGTCGTGGGCGTGCCGGGACGCATCATCAAGCGCAACGGCTGCCGTGTGTTCGAGGAGAGTTTCGACGCCAAGCAGCATCGCGAGTACATGCCCGATGACGCCGCCGAGCAGTCCGCCCTCAACCGCCAGGGCATCACCGAGAATGCCCGCCGCGTCAAGGAACTCGAGCGAGAGGTGGCCGAGCTCAAGGCCCTCGTCGCCAAGCTCGTGGACGAACGCTAGGAACGCAAGCGGCACAAAACGACATCGGCATCAACGCAAAGGCGCGCCAGGGAATTCATCCCCGGCGCGCCTTATTTGTGATGTGGCAAAGAGACTGTCCCTTTGTCACATTATGCGAACTGGCTCAGATAGAGGTCGGCGTAGGCACCCTCGGCAGCCAGCAGCTCCTTATGCGTGCCCTGCTCGATAATGTTGCCGTGATCCATGACCAAGATCAGGTCGGCGTCCACGATCGTCGACAGGCGGTGCGCGATCACAAAGCTCGTGCGCCCGCGCATGAGCGCGTCCATGGCACGACCGATGGCAAGCTCGGTACGCGTATCCACGCTTGAGGTCGCCTCGTCCAGGATGAGAATCGCCGGGTTATTGAGCAGCACGCGTGCGATGGTCAGCAGCTGACGCTGGCCCTGGCTGATGCTTTCGGCATCGTTGGCCACGCGCGTGTCATAGCCCTGCGGCATGGTGCGCACAAAGAAGTCGACCTGCGCGGCGCGCGCAGCCGCCACGATCTCCTCACGCGTCGCCTCGGGACAGCCGTAGGCGATGTTTTCGGCAATCGTGCCATCGAACAGCCAGGCGTCCTGCAGCACCATGCCAAACTGCTGCCGTAGCTCGCCGCGGTCCATGCGGCTCGTATCCACGCCGTCGAGCGTAATACGCCCGCCGTCAATCTCGTAGAAGCGCATGAGCAGGTTGATGAGCGTCGTCTTGCCCGCGCCCGTGGTTCCCACCACGGCAATCTTCTGGCCCGGCTCGGCGGTAAACGACACGTCGTGCATAAGCGGCTTGTCGGGCGAATAACCAAAGCGCACGTGCTCAAAGGAGACGCGACCCTCAACGCGACCCGGCAGCTTGGCGGCCTCGTCCGGCAGCGGATCGGCCTCCATCTCGGGCTCATCGAGCAGGTCGAACACGCGCTCCGCACTCGCCAACGCGCTCTGCAGCGAGTTGAAGGTAAACGACAGCTGCGTCATGGGTTCGGACGCCTCGTAGATAAACTGGAAGAACGCCTGGAACACGCCGACGGTCATGTGACCGGCAACCAGCATGCTGCAGCCCACCAGCGCGATCACGATCTGCGCCAAACGGCCGATAAAGCGCACCGCAGGGCCGACGGCATTGATCATAAAGTCGGCCTTGGCACTCACGCGTGCCAGCTCGCCCGAGGCCTGGTGCACCTCGGCAGAACTTTGGCGTTCGCGGTTAAACGCGCGGATCACCAGACGGCCCGAATAGCCTTCCTCGACCGCACTCGTAATCTTGGACACCCACTCCTGGCGCTCGCCCGTCACATCGTGTGTGCGGCGCGAGACGACCTTCGTCACCAGCAGCGACAGTGCCGTAAAAAACAGAAAGACGAGCGTAAGCTGCACGCTGAACACGAACATCACGCTCACAGCACCAACAACCGTGCCGATCGACACGAGCAGCTGCAGCAATCCGCGCTGCATGCTCTCGGACATCTTGTCCAGGTCGTTGGTCGCGCGGCTGACGACCTCGCCGGGACGATGCGCGTCAAAATAGGCGAGCGGCAGACGGTTGAGCTTTTGCGCGATGCGGTTGCGCAGGCGCAGATTGAGACGCTCAGCGACGCTCGACATCAAAAAGCTCTGGAGCGCATAGAACGAGGCAGCGGCAGTCCAGATCATAAAGTAGACGAAAATGGTCTTGCCGCAGTTCTCCCAGGTGATGCTGAAAGTGGTGTCGTTGGCAAACGCCACCTGAATGTGGCCCCACAGCTCATCGATCACGCGGGCGCTATATGCCGGCGCGGCGGTGTTAAAGATGACATAGAACACAATGCTCGCGAACACGATATAGAAGCGCCAATGGTCGCCGGCAGCCTCACTCCACAGGCGGCGCACCGTCGCCCAGGTATCCCGAGGCGTCTCGTCCTCGTCTTCGTCGTCCACGTCGCGCATACGCTCTGCCTCGGCGCGGGCGCGCTCGTCCTCGGCACGTTCGTTTTCCTCGTAGAGCGCTTGGCGGCGAGCCTCGCGCTCCGCCGCCTTGGCGGCTTCGTCCAGGTCGGGCGCGACGCCCGTCTCCTCGACTGTCTCTACAACCGCAGCGCCATCGACGATGCCCTGCTTCTTGAGCTCCTCGGTCATGCTACTCACCTCCCTTCATCTGCGATTCCGCGATTGCGCGGTACACCTCGCAGGTTTCCATGAGCTCGTCGTGCGTGCCTAGGCCCACGATCTCGCCGTCTTTGAGCACCACGATCTGATCGGCATGCAAAATAGTCGAGATGCGCTGGGCGATGATGAGCACCGCGGCATCGCACGTCTCGTCCTGCAGCGCATGGCGCAGTGCCGCATCGGTCTTAAAGTCCAGGGCCGAAAAACTGTCGTCGAAGATATATAGATCGGCATGCTTCATGAGTGCGCGGGCAATCGCCAGGCGCTGGCGCTGACCACCCGAGAAGTTCGTGCCGCCCTGGGCCACCGGCGTATCGAGCCCCTGGGGCTGGTCGAGCACAAAGGTGCTCTGGGCAACCTCCAGCGCATGGAGCATGTCAGCCTCAGTCGCGTCTTCGTTGCCAAAGCGCAGGTTGCTCGCCACCGTACCCGAGAACAGCCATGCCTTCTGCGGCACATAGGCGATACGCCCGCGGATGTCGTCTTGCGAAAGGTCGCGCAGATCGATGCCATTCAGGCGAATGGCGCCCTTCGTGGCATCGTGGAAGCGAAGCAAGAGCTTGGCCACCGTCGACTTGCCCGAACCCGTCGAGCCTACAATCGCCGTGGTCTGGCTACGGCGACAGGCAAAGCTCAGGTCGCACAGGGTATCCTCGTCGGCATCGTCAAAACGGAACGACATGTGGTCGAACACGGCCACCGCGTCGGCACCGTCAACAGACTCCGCCGCGCACGTGTCCAGCGTGCGCTTGCCGTCCACGATGCTCGGCTCAATCTCCAACACCTGCTGCGCACGGTTCAGGCATGCGGCGGCGCGTGGGAGCGTCAGAATCACCATCTGCGCCGTCATCACAAAGAACAGGATCAGGATCGCGTACTCCAGCACGGCCGAGATGCTACCGATTTGCATGGCGTGGACGCCCACGCGGTTGCCGCCCACCCACAGCACCGCCACCTCGGCGATATTCATCAAAAAGAAGCTGGAGCTGTCGAGACCCACAAACAGGTGGTTGACCTTGATGGCATTGGCCGCGTAATCGCTAAACACCTCGTCCAGGCGCTGCTCCTCGTGGCGCTCCTTGTTAAATGCGCGGATGACGCGCACGCCCACGATGTTCTCGCGCAGCACCACGTTCATGCGGTCGATAAAGCTCTGCAGGCGCATAAAGATCGGCGCGGCGTTGGCAACGGTAAAGACCGCCGCCACCAGCACGATCGCAACCACCACGCCCAGCAGCGTACCCATGGCGGGATCGATGAACCAAGCAAAAATGATGCCTGCCACGGCCAAGAACGGCACCGGCAGCACCAGCTGAATCGTCTGAAGGACAGCTTGCTGAATCACGTTGATGTCGTTGAGCGAGCGCGTGATCATCGAACCCGTGCCAAAGCGCTCAAAGTCGCTGGCGGACAGCTCGAGCGACTTGTCGTACACGGCATTGCGGATATCGCAGGCCACGTTGGCGGCCAGGCGCGCCGAAAGATAGCAGCCCAGCACCGTGCCGCCGCTGGCCATGCCGGTCGCGATAAGCATGTACAGGCCGTTGCGTAATATATAGTCGACATCACCCGTGGTAATACCGGTGTTGACCATGTTCGCCAGCATCGTGGGAACCAACAGCGTACCGACGTTATCTATCAGCACCGCAAACAGCGTCACCGCAATCAGACCGCGGTACGGCCTCATAAACCTCATTAAGAGTCGCATGCGTCCCCCTCGCCCTTATCGTCAGTCTCGTTCTCGGCGGCCACTTGCCGTTTAAATGCCTCGCACTCTTCGTTAAGAACATGGGAGAACTTACCGACCAAGCGCATGATCTCGCACTGTTCCCACGGCTCGAGCGCCTCGAATGCCTGTTGCTCGGCTTTTTGCGCCGGCAACGCGTAGCGCTTGGCAAACCGCACGCCTTCTTCGGTCAGTCGTACAACCTTGTTTTTACGACTGCCCTCGGCAAACTCCAACGTCGCAAGCCCTCGCGCCCTAAGCGTTTTAATCGCCGAATTGATGGTCTGTTTGCTGTAGAACCATTCACTCGTCAGCCGACTCACGGCAACGCTTCCGCCCGCTGCACTCGTGTCGACGAGCATCCAGTAGGCGCAGTCCGAAAGGCCGCAGGCGCGCGAGAACTCCGAATAGATATGGTCGAGTCCATTGAGCAACCGATCGAAGTCGACCAGCGTAACCGCACTATTCATCTATCCCACCATTCAATTGTCCGATTTTTGACCAATTATATGTCTCTAGATTAGTCCGAGTTTTGACTATCGTCAACAGGCTCTCCGCAAATGCGTGCATTTTTATGGCCTATCGGCAGAAAAAGACCGCCGGCGCGGGGGCGGCGCCAGCGGTCACGTGAAAATCGGGTTTTATTGCCTGTTAAGCGGCGACGGCCTCATAGACCGTAGCGCCCGAGAAGCTGTCATGCAGGCTCTTGCCGGCAATCCACGGCAGCTCGACGACCTCGCAGACCGTGTTGACCAACTCAGAACAGTCAGTAAAGTGGCCCTTGTCGTTGAGGGCCTCGCAATCCTGAACACGCCAATAGCCATCGGTGTGCGTGATGTAGTACTCGTGATCGTTGATCGACACGAAAGCGCGCGTCTTGGAACGCAGCAGCTTCAGAAATCCTTCGAAATCGGTCTCGACGACATCTCCAGCCTGGAACATGATGTTACCTCCTGGCCCGGCGCCACCACGGCGCATTGATAAACGTTGGTACTCCTTTAGTAAAACCCTTATCAGAGGTTATGCGTTCGTCATTTAGGCAAGTGGTAAAAAACCGCAGGGTAGACGGGATAAAACGTTTAACCATCCCATTTGTTTGTCACATTCTGAAGGTACTTTTATGCAAACCTACTTTCCCAATTAGAATCTATCCTTTTGGCCGGGCAATTGACCGTCTATCGTTTGAGCCCGACGGGTATGAACGGGGCATCTGCAACGCCACCGCAAGGAGACACCATGGAGACTATCGAAGCACTCATTCACCGCCGCAGCTGCCGCAACTACAGCGATCGTCCCGTCGAGGCCGAAAAGCTTGCACGTATTATCGAAGCCGGCCAATATGCACCGAGCGGCATGGGCCGCCAGCCGGTGACGTTTGTCGCCGTCACCGACCCCGCGACCGTCGAGCGTCTCTCGCAGCTCAACGCGCAAGTCATGGGCAGCAACAGCGACCCCTTCTATGGCGCCAAGACCGTTGTGGTGGTGCTGGTTGACCGCAGCGTGCCCACACATCTGGAAGACGGCTCGCTCGCCATGGGCAACCTGCTCAACGCTGCCTATGCGCTGGGCGTTGATTCGTGCTGGATTCATCGCGCCCACGAGGTTTTCGATTCGCCCGAGGGCCTGGAGCTACTGGCCAGTTGGGGTCTACCCGCCGACGGCAGCCTGCGCGGTGTCGGTCACTGCATTCTGGGCTATGCCGAGGACACGCTGCCCGAGCCCAAACCCCGCCGCGACAACGTGGTCTACGTAAGGTAATTAGTTCCGCCATTCTACCGAACGGCGGGCTCGTTGACGCTGCGCGGGCCGCATTCACGCCAATCTGACGTTCAATTTCGAGGGCGCGACCAGAAGGTCAGCGCCCTCTCATTTCACGTCACCTTGGCGCAAATGCGGCTCGCTCGCTTTTGGCGACTGACATCGAATGAGCCACTGTCTTGGGCAGCTAAAAAAGCCCCGTCCCAAATTAGCTGCCCCACTCGCAACTTATCCCGCCGATGGAGTTATTGCCGTTTCGCTCGTCTGATTCGCATCGACGTCGTCGCCTTGCTTGTCTTCGTCCTTTTGCACATCGGCGATGGTGGAGGCCGCCGCAACGATACCGCGCTGGGGCGCGACGCTCGTCTGGGCCTGAGCGCCCTCGACAACTTCTGTACCTACATGCGCGAGCTCGGGCGATTTAAACATTGCGTCCAAGTTGGCGCCACCGCCGGCATATCCGAGCGCAGCGAGCGCGATGACGATCACTGCAACGGCGGCCACGATCGGCACGTAGCGATGCCAGCCGGCGGGATTGAGCCCGCTGCGGCGAGCCGCCCCGCGGCTGATGTAGCCGAGCGTTCCGTCGTGCTTGAGCTTTGAGCCCACCACGCGTTTGCGGCCCCACAGCGAGGACTCTGCCTGCATTGCCAAGCGGGCGCTTGCCGAAGGATAGCCGTATTTAGTGCGCTTGAACGAGCCATCAAACCCCGAGGCGTGTTTGCCCCACGTCACCGATGTTGTGCGTCGGTTGACCGGCGCGGCACTCCGCCTTCTGCGGCTCGGTTTTGAAGTCTCAGCCATATGCCCTCGCACGCCGTAACCAAATCGAAACAATAACGCTTTGGACTGTAGCACACGCGTCGCGTGCGGTCACGGGCGCCTCGCTCAACGGTCATCGTCCTTCAGCAAGCGCCACAGCGTTGTACGGCTTATGCCCAGCACCTCCGCCGCACGGGTTCGGTTGCCGTGGAGATGGTCTACAACCAGATGCGCGATATCTCGCTCGGTATCGGCCAGCGGTCGCAGGATATACAGGTCACTTTCAAGCGTCGGGGCGCCAAAGGTTGCGGTCTTAATCACGTCCTCTTGGGCGAACACTTCCTCCGCCACAGCGCGGTCCACCGTGCCCGTCCCCACCAATATATACAGTCGTTCCGAGACCTCGCGGAGCTGCAGATAGTTGCGCGGCCAGCGGTAAGCATCGAGCGTCTTCGTCGCCGCGGCAGACAGCGTGGGCGCTGCCGTCCCAAATGCATCAGCGAGATATTCCAAATAGCGCGCGACCTTCGTCGACGCGGCTCCCTGCTCGGCGATTGCCGGCGCGACGCTCACCGCACAGGCGAAGCGCTCGGTCACAAAGGCGGCTTGATCACTTTCGCCGCCGCCCGGCATGTCATTCGCCGTCAGCACCACATGGCAGCGCGTCGCCAACGCGGTGTCGGTCATCGTGGAGACCAGCTCGCGGAGGCGCTGGGGGCCAACCGCATTCCAGCCCTCAATGCAAAGGGTCAGCCCCGTTTGGAACAGCGGCGATTCGGAGCTTTTGAGCACATGGCGCCAACCGCGATCGGTGAGTTCATCGAGCGCGACGGAAACAAAGGGCTGATCGACAAAAGGGCCATCCAGATAGAGGCGCTTGGCAATCTCGACCTGACCCGCTCCCAGCTCGCCCTCGAGCATAAGGGGCACGCCGCGCGCATAGCTCTCGGTAACCGGTACAGCCACCGAGGCCGCCCCCTCAACGATGCCGTACGCGCTCGATTCATAGCGGACCTCAACTTCGTCGGCGTTGAGCCACTCGATGCCCGCATGCGCCGCGGCACCGCGCACCTCGCGGACCACAACGACCCAAAGCCTCCCGCCCTCTTTGTCGGTGGGGCGAACGGTCAGGCTCAGGCGCGTACCCTCACGCCCCATAACCAGACGCGCGCCGTCTCCTATACGGTCGAGACGCTCAGCGACAAAAGCCGCCACATCCCGCTCAAGCGCCGCGTCATTCATGGTCGAGATCGCGACGTCCCCACGCGCATCGATTGCCAATGCCGAGGCCCCGGCAGCAGCTAGGGCATCGGTCAAGATGTTCAGCTTAGCATTGCTATCCATGATTTGCCCCTGTCCGCGGCGACGTGCAACCGCCGACGGTCGCACGACCGAGTGTTTCAAAATTGAACGATATTGCTCACCAAACACTATAGGGCAGAAAGCGCCGTCCTGCGAGTATAGGTGTTGCCCCGCATCGCCATCCTGGCGGGGCGATAAGAGCTCTTCGGGACTTATAAACCTGCGGACAAGCCATACCCGCAAGAGCTCCTATCGCTCCACCGAAGGCTTGCGCTCACCGGCAGCCAGCACGCGAATAAGCTACTTCTCTACCAGATTCCCAGCACGTGCTGCATTCCCAAACTCATGCACGCAATGCCAATCCAGCAGCAAAAGCCCAACGCGATGGGCTTGCCGCCCTTTTTGACCAGCTCGACGATATCGGTATTAAAACCAATAGCCGCCATGGCCATCACAATAAAGAACTTCGACAGCTCCTTGATGGGCGCCGTGATGGACGCGGGAAGCTGAAGCACCGTGGTGATCACGCTCGCCAGCACAAAGAACAGCACAAACATGGGAAACGCACGTTTAAGCGAGAACGTGCTTTTGGCGTCACCGCCGGCCTTGCGTGCCAGATGCATCTGCCAGCATGCGAGGACCAGCGTGATGGGAATAATGGCCAGCGTCCTGGTGAGCTTGACCACTGTGGCGCTCTCGAGCACATTGGCGCCGGGATGCATGCTGTCCCAGGCGCTCGCCGCAGCCGTTACCGACGAGGTATCGTTGATGGCGGTGCCGGCAAACAGGCCAAAGCCCTCGTTGGTCAGCCCGAGCATGCCGCAGAGCGTCGGAAACACGAGCGCCGCGATAACGTTAAACAGGAAGATGACCGAAATGGCCTGGGCAATCTCGCGATCGTCGGCATCGATGACGGGTGCAGTCGCGGCGATAGCAGAACCGCCGCAAATCGACGAACCCACACCCACAAGCGTCGCGATCTTACCCGGCACATTCATAACGCGGCAGAGCACAAAGGCGATGACAAGCGAGGTCGAGATTGTCGCCACGATAATGGGCAGCGACTGGGCGCCCTTGGACAGGATCTGGGAGAGGTTCATGCCAAAGCCAAGCAGGATAACCGCGTACTGCAAGACTTTTTTGGACGTATAGGTAACGCCGGCGGCGAGCTGTTCGCGACGATTCTTGGGAAAGACGAGCGCCAGGACCATGCCAAAGAGGATGGCAAATACCGGACCGCCGACCACTTCAATCTGTTTGCCGAGCAACGTCGCGGGGATAGCGATGATCAGGCAGAACAAGACGCCTTTCCAGCGCTCGCGTACGATATTTGCCAGTTGCATATGGGATTCCTTCTTTCTATTTCACGTTTGCGACGGCTTATGATACGGCAACATTGAGCGCAGCCTTGCGCAAACACAGACTAAGATGCCGCAATAGTTCTCGGGCGACAGCCGAATTACCCACCGCGGAGAGCTGATTCGCGGCATAATTAACAACTGACATATGAGTTTGATAGAACAGTTGCGAGGCGCTATGGAAGAATCGATGCACGTCGGCGAGCAGGAAACGAGCCTACAGGACCAGTCCTACCACACCATTCGACGCAAAATCGTCTACCTGGACTACAAGCCGGGCGAAAAGCTGGGCGTCAAGCAACTTTGCGACGACCTGGATATGGGTCGCACGCCCGTGCGCGAGGCTTTGGTTCGCTTGGCGCAGGAAGGCCTGGTGCGCACCGTGCCCCAGAGCGGCACCTACGTCTCACCCATCAACCTCACCCTTGCCGAGAGTGCCTGTTATATCCGCGAACATCTGGAAAAGCAGGTGATCGTGGAATGCTGTGCGCGCGCCACGTCGGCCGGCATCGAGCAGCTCGACCGCGCCATCGCGCTGCAGGAAAAGGCCATGGCCGAAGAGGATCGCATCGGCTTCTTTTTGAGCGACAACCTCATGCATCACATGATTTTTAGCATCGCATGTCGCAGCACCGTGTGGTCGTGGCTCGAAGAGACCAATGCCGACCTGGAGCGCTTCCGCTGGCTGCGCGCCGCCACGCAGGTTCTCGACAATCAGGACATCGTGAACGAGCACAAGCAGATTCGCCGCGCTATCGCCGGTCGCGACCCCATCGAAGCGAGCTTTTTGGTCAGCAAGCACCTGCACATGATGTTCCGCAACCAAACCGAGGTTCTGGACCAGTTCCCCGAGTACTTCGAGACCAGTAAGCTCCGCTAACCTGCCAAATAGGGACAGGTTCATTTTGGCAGGTTTTATCCGGGCAAATGCAACAAGGCCCGGCTCCGTCTTGATGCGGAGCCGGGCCTTAGTCGCTAGAACGGCGGAACCAACTACTCTACCGTGACGCTCTTGGCGAGGTTTCGGGGCTGGTCAACGTCGCAACCGCGCAGGATGGCGACCTCGCGGGCGAGCAGCTGCAGCGGGACACTCGCCGTGATGGGGCTGAACACGTCGCGGACTGCCGGCACGCGAATGATGCAGTCGGCGATCTTGTTGATCTCCTCGTCGCCCTCGGTGGCAACAACGATGACCTTGGCGCCGCGCGCCTTGCACTCCATGAGGTTCGACACGGTCTTGTCGTAGGTGGCACTCTTGGTGGCCACAGCGATGACGGGGAAGCCCGGGTCAATCAGGGCGATGGGGCCGTGCTTCATCTCGCCGGCGGCATATGCCTCGGCGTGCAGGTAGCTGACCTCTTTGAGCTTGAGCGCGCCCTCGTAGGAAATAGCGGCACCCATGCCGCGGCCCACGAACAGCGCCGACTGCGCATCCTTGCACAGCAGGGCAGCCTCATGCACGGCATCGGTCTGCGTGTCCAAAATCCACTGGATCTGCTCGGCAGTATCGGAAAGCTCGCGGAACAGCATGCGTGCCTGTTTGGTGGTCAGGCGGTACTTGACCTGCGCCAGCAGCAGGGCCAGCAGCGTCAGGCTCACAACCTGGCCGATGAAGCTCTTGGTCGAGGCGACCGCGATCTCCTTGTTGGCCTTGGTGTAGATGACGCCGTCGCTCTCACGCGCCACGGGGCTGCCCACCACGTTGGTGATGCCGAAGACCTTGGCACCCTTGATGCGCGCGTCGCGAATGGCGGCAAGGGTATCGGCCGTCTCGCCCGACTGGGACACGGCAACGACAAGCGTCGTCGGCGTAATGATGGGGTTGCGATAACGGAACTCGCTGGCCGCCTCCACCTCGGTGGGGATGCGAGCCCAGCCCTCAATGAGATTCTTGGCAATGAGGCCAGCGTGATAGCTGGTGCCGCAAGCGATCACGTAGACGCGGTCGATGTCGTTGAGCTCCTCGAGCGAAAGGCCCAGCTCGTCGATGTCGAGCTCGCCGGCCGGCGTCATACGACCAACCAGCGTGTCGCGCACGACGCGCGGCTGCTCGTGAATCTCCTTGAGCATAAAGTCGGGATAACCGCCTTTTTCTGCCATGTCCAGGTCCCAATCGATGTGGGTGACCTTGGGCTCGATAACGTTGCCGGCCTCGTCGGTGTACTCGACGCCTGCGGGCGTGAGCTTGGCAAACTGACCGTCCTCGAGCACCACGACATCGCGGGTGGCGTCGATGAGCGCGATGACATCGGAAGCAACATAGGAGCCGGTTTCGCCCACACCGACTACGATCGGGGAATCCTTGCGGGCCACGGCGATCACGCCGGGCTCGTCAGCGCACACGGCGGCCAGACCATAGGCACCGACCACGTGGGTGCAAGCCTCGCGCACGGAGGCCATCAGGTCGTGCGTCTCGGCATAGGCCTCTTCGATCAGATGCGCGAAGACCTCGGTATCGGTCTCGCTCTTAAAGTGGTGGCCTCGACCCTCCAACTCTTCGCGCAGCTCGGCGAAGTTCTCGATGATGCCGTTGTGGACGATGGCGATACGACCGTCGCAGCTGGTGTGGGGGTGAGCGTTAACGACGGAGGGCTTGCCGTGGGTGGCCCAACGGGTGTGGCCGATACCGCAGGTAGCGTCGCTGTCGATGTTGGAAAGCTCGCTCTCCAAGCCCGCGACCTTGCCCACGCGGCGGATGACGTCGAGGTGCGCCGCGGCGTCCTCGCCCACCTCGAGCGCGACGCCCGAGGAGTCATAGCCGCGATACTCCATACGCTTGAGGCCCGTGACCAGGATGTTCTTTGCAATATCAGAGCCGGTGTAGCCGACGATTCCGCACATAAGATAAATCCCTTCGTTCGCGTGACTGCAAGACGTCCACGCACAAAGGGCGCTGAGACGTACAACGTTCGAGTATTGTACTCACGCAAACGCAAGCTGATATACCAGAAGTGGTATCTCAACTTAGATACCACTCGATGCACACACGTCCAGCCGGTCCAAACCACCACAAAGGTACCTGCCCCCTTCGTGGTGGTCGCGCTGGCAACAGCGTTTCCCCAGATAAAACCTGCCAAAATAAACCTGTCCCTTTTTGGAAGGTTTGGGATGCTACAATCTGGCTTGTACTTGAAACGCATCAAAGGGGCCGCTATGGCAAAGGTAAAAATCAGCGACGTCGCGCGCGAGGCCGGGGTTTCGTTGGGCACGGTTTCCAACGCGCTCAACCACCCCGAAAAGCTGCGCCCCGAGACCCTCAAGCTCATCAACGAGACCATCAATCGCCTTGGCTACCTGCCCAACCAAAGCGCCCGTCAGCTCGCGGGCGGCGCCACCAAGTCCTTTGGCCTGGTGCTCCCCCGTCTCGATCACGGCTTTTCGCTCCAAATCGCCAGCGGCGCCCACAACGAGGCCCGCAAGCACGGCTACGACTTGCTCATCGCCAACGCCGATAACGACGATATTCTCGAGGATCATTACCTGCGCTACTTTATGGGCACCCAGATGTCCGGCGTCATGGTTCAGCCCATGGCATCCCCCGACTGGCACCCCGCCATGACCAAGATGCCCGTGCCGATCGTCCATCTGGACATCCATTGCTCCGAGCCCGGCTACTACGTAGCGGCCGACAATGAGGCCCAGGGTCGCATCATTGCCGAACTTGCCATCGCCCGCGGCGCGCACCATATTGTCGTCGTCGGCCGAGCAGCATTTATGCAACTCACCCTGCGCGTCCTTGGCATTCATAAGGCGCTCGCCCTGCACCCCGATATCAAGATCGAAGTCATCGACGCCGGCGAATGGAATACCGCTGCCGACGGCTACGGCATCGGTGCCCAAATCGCCGAGCGCCCCGCGGACGAACGTCCCGATTTTGTCGTCGGCCTGACCGATGTGTTGGCCTCGGGCGTCGTTTCGGCACTGGTCGACAAAGGCATCGCCGTCCCCGGGCAAGTACGCGTAGCAGGTTGCGATGGCAACCCACTCGCTTGGAGCGGATCGGTCCCGCTCACTACGGTAGCGCCCCCGGGCTACGAGATTGGCCGCAAGGGTGTCCAACTGCTGATGGAGCAAATCGAGAACAAGGCCCCGGCAAAGATCAAGCATATCCGTGTCGGCTCCGCAGCGCGTACCGTCACCGCAGTCGCCGCCGAGGATATCAACCGCCAAGAACTGGTACGTCCGTTCCTACTGGAACGCGCCAGCACCCAGGCAAGCAGCCAGACCGACGCCACGGCCATCAACCTCGGTGCGTATCTATAGCACGCCCGCGAGTATGCTAAGTCGCCGCTTAAGCAAAAGGGGCCCGACCATTGCCGGACCCCTTTTGCTTAAGCGCAAACGTGAGCAATCGCTCGTTTCAACGCCGCAATTTTCTAGCGCACAGTCTTGATTGCCGCCGCCAGGTCGAACAACGTATCGAGCACGGCCTCGCAGCCATCCACCACGTCCTGCGGCAGCGGCACAATATCGGGGACGGCAAAGACATGGCAGCCGGCCGTAATGCCCGAGACGCAACCGTTGCGCGAATCCTCGACCACGGCACATTCCTCGGGAGCAAAGCCCGCGCGCTCGCAGGCAAGCAGATACATCTCGGGGTCGGGCTTGCCGTGCACGACGTCCTCGCCACACGTTACCGTTTCAAACTTGTCAAAAAGACCGACCATCTTAAGGTTGCGCTCGGCCGTAACGAGGCGCGACGACGTCGCTAGACCCACGTGATAGCCCGCAGCCAGCAGCTCGTCTAGGCACTCGGCGGCACCGGCCTTAAGTTCCAGTTCGGTCTTGACCATATCGTCGCGAATCTCCTTGTGGCGACGATAGATCGCCTCGGTGGTTTCATGGCTGCCGTAATGCTTATCGAGGATGTCCATGACATCGGGCAGCGTGCGACCGATAAACTGATGGATCAGTGCTTCATCAATCGCGAGCCCCAGCTCAGCGGCGCCTGCCTTCCAGGCCTTAATCCCCAAACGCTCGGTATCGACCAGCGTTCCATCCATGTCAAAAATAACAGCCTTGATCATATCGGTCCCCCATCGACTCTCGCTGTCGCGTTGCTGCAACTCTACCGCATTTGGCAACTTGTATATAACGTATATGCCATATTGCACTTTCGTTACACAGATAGAAGTCTTATGGCAAGTAACGCATTAGGATTATAGTTTTCGATCGAGTACTCAACGATAAGGATCGTTTCATGATTTTAGACACCACGGCACCCGCAGAGGAGCTTCAAGACAAGCTATCGGCGCTCGAACAGCTGCTTTTGGCATACGGGCGCGTGGCTATCGGGTTTTCCGGCGGCGTTGACAGCAGCTTTTTGGCCGCCGTATGCGCCCGCATCATGCCTACCAATACCCTCCTCGTCCATCTCACCACGCCGCTCATCGGCACGCCCGAGCAGGCTTCGTTTGAGCGGTCCGTTGATGGACAAGCCAATGAAGGGGCACATTTTAAGCTCCCCGTGCTCAATCTTTCGGTGGATCAGCTGCAGCTCCCCCAAGTAGCCTGCAACGATGCTAATCGCTGCTACCACTGCAAGCACGCCGGCTTTACCGCCATCGTCAACCACGCCAAGTCGCTCGGCTTTCCCACCGTCATCGATGGCAGCAATGCAAGCGATCGCGGTGACTACCGCCCTGGCATGCGTGCGGCAGAAGAGCTCGGCGTACGCTCACCCCTTATGGAGGTCGGCTTTACCAAGGACGAAGAGCGCGAGCTGCTGCGCGCATGGGGCTATCCCGTTTGGAACCTGCCGGCGGAAGCATGTCTTGCCACCCGCGTCCCCACGGGCGAGGCGCTTACGCGCGAGAAGGTCGATTTAATCCGCGCCTGCGAGGATTACCTGCACGATCTTGATCTGGCACAGGTACGCGCGCGCTTGATCGGCGGCTGCATGCATATCGAGGCCGCACCCGCAGATGTCGCCAAGATTGCTGCCCTCGGTGGCAACGCCGTCGATGCCGAGGGCAAAACCCCGCTGCCCGCCGTTATCGAGTCCGCGCTGCGCGAGCTGGGCTGCGACCATATCTCCCCCGAGGTCACCCCCTACATCCACGGCAACATGAATCTTTAGGTTACGCCGTTTTACAACCTGCCAAAAAGGGACAGGTTTATTTTGGTAGGTTTTATCTGGGGAAATATCGCGAGGCAGTCGCCCCTCTAGCGCCCATCTAACTTCGAGAGACACTAGAGGGGCGGTCCGGCTGCATCTACTTCTTCCGATATCGGCGATTGTGGCTCGTCGATGAACCCATTACTTCGATGAGCCCTTTATCCGCCATTTTTGGCAGATGGTAACGGACAGACGAAATTCTGACCCCCGATGCAACCGCTATTTCTCGCGCCGTCATATCCACTTCGGCGCTGAGAGCCTCCAGGATCCTATCCGCCGTCGAAGCTGACGGTTCTCTGTTCCTATCGATAATTTCGAACGTGTCTTTGCCGCATTTTGACAGGGCATGTTTATCTACAAGGTCCCCGCAGATCAGGCGAATGTCATCCGAATCCCACTTCAGGGCCTCTCGTATTTTTTGAACATCGCATACGCACCCATGCTCCCGCATAAACATGAGCAATGTTTCTTCGCGATCCGTCAGCTCGGTGCCCACATGGTTCTGAATCCACGTGCGGTTTTCAGCAAGCTCCGCCCCGTGCCGGGAAAGCAGCACCGTAAACGAATCGGCCTTAACGATAAATTTCGGCCTGCCAAGCGAACGAGACTCCATCTCGCGAATCATAGCCGGGATACCAGATCCCTGGCTTTCCGCAACGGCCCCCTCGGCATGCTCTAACGGCGTCGCCCCCATTAGGCTCATGAGCTTTGGGTTTCGGCAGCGCGATTCCCCGTCTGCAAGATTGTCCACCGTCTTTCCGCCCCAAAGGCCGCCAGGGTTTTTGATCTCTATTCTGTCTGGATAGATATCGACACTCACGGCCTGCCCCACAAACATGGGCGAATATTCTCGATGGATGCAGGCATTTGCCAAGGCCTCGCGCAAAACCTCCTGGGGAACTTCCCAATCCTCCCTTCTGCCAGCGCCTTGCACTATCGTCGCTTTGCGCAAGTTTCGTCCAATCGCGGCAAGGGCATCTTCGATGCAAGCCGGAATCGGGCCATCGCACAACTGGCGGTCAATAAACCGGGGTTGCCCGGGTGCAGATTTTTCCACATCGGAATGAACGGCGACATCGATCATCAGTTTAGGATAGAACTGCTGGGGGTAAATTCCCGCCGACAGAAGCCCCGCGAGCTTCACGGCACCATCCTTTGTAGTGATATTGAGTCTGACCAGCTGCTTTTCCAGCGTATCGGCCCCGCGCAAAACGCGCGGGGTCTGCAGCCGGCGATTTGCGATAATAGACCGCACGACATCTGGATCCAAATCCTCGACCGTTGCCTCCGAAACCACCGTGCCGTCTGCATCGCTCGGAAGCAACGCACTCTGCAGCTCATATAGCTCAGCGGGTGACATCTTGATATCTTTATCATCCACGCGCTTGTAGCTACCGTTCTGCACGCCGCGCGCGCCGATATAGCAAGGCTTCGCTTTAAGCTCAAGTTCAAAGATGCGCACCAGAAGCACCTGGAGCCCGTCGACCTCGCCTCGATCAAGCTCATACCGCGGCGCATGGGCCACCACTGCCGCTGAGCCTCCGTCTCCGATACCCGAAACAAACTGATCGCGCACCCTATCGATAGCAAAGTTAGCCGAAGGAACAAATCCTTCGGCCTCGTTCAGGCCCAAAATAATGAGCCCACCCGCAGTGTTCGCAAAAGCGCTCACTGTCTCCCATACGTCTGCGCTCAATTTATTCGTGCAGGCTTTAACTTCTACCGATGCGTCATCAGTCCCCCGCCTGCGAAGGCGCTCAACAATAAGGCCAAGAGGTTCATCCAGCAGCATTGGCATTCCGTCTCTCTAAAACGATAGATTTATCTCTCTAAAGTATAGTATATCTCTCTAACTTTAGAGAGATAGGTACCTTATTTTAAAGAGAAATTTAGAGAGATGCATCAAATTCACTGCTAGATTGCCTAAGGTTATCTCTTTAACTTGCTTTCTCTTTAGAGAGACATTTAGAGAGACGAGCGCAACCTCTCTAATCATGGGCTCCTCTCTTTAAAGTGCGCACATCCCAACCGCACCTTAAGCTGCGGTGAAATAACTCACGATCACCCACCGAAAAGGGGCAGGTTTGTTTTGGCAGGTATCATTTGGGGAAACGCCGAATAGCTTCATATACACAACCGCCGCAGCTCCATATGAGGCAAATGAATCCGTAGCATTTGTCCCAAATCTTAAGTATTTGTTCGACAGAACGGCCCCTGCTGGCTCCTGCTAGACTGGTAGACTCCCAACCGTCCATCCAGGAGCCTCCATGTCGCGCAAGTCCGCCTACAAGCAAGTACTTTCCATCGGCACCGCCGTGGTGCTGGGGTTTGCGCTGTTCACAGGATCGCTCGACGGAGCGCCCAAGCTGTTGTCGCCGCAAAGCGATGAGCAGGCAACGGCTCTGGCCGAGAAGCAAAACGAGAGTCCCAGCCGTACCGACGACGAAGCGGACTTGGTCGCCCGACTCGAATCGGGAACAGCGAGCTCCGAGGACTCTCAAAATAGCCAAGACTCTGGCGATGGCTCCGAATCCACCGCGACCAACACCAGCGGCAACGTTGCCTCCGCGGACAGCGCCGCCACCCCCATCGACGAGGTCGAAAACCCCGACCTCAACCGCGCCCGCGGCGTATATCTCAGCAGCATTCCCGACTACGCCGGCAACCCCTACGTTGCCCTTCGCGCCGACAGCACGCACCCGCTAGGTACACCGTCATTCACGCTCGACGAGTATGAGCGTGCCACCGAAGAAGGCTGCTTTAAGAAATTCTCCAAGCTCGACAGCCTGGGCCGCACCCGCAAGGCGCTCGCCTGCGTAGGCCCCGAATCGCTCGGTCAGGGCGAGCGCGGCGATATCTCGCGTATCCATCCCGCTGGATGGCACCAGCGGCGCTACGACTTTATTCCGGGCCAGAGCCTCTACAACCGCTGCCACCTCATCGCCTGGTCGCTCTGCGGCGAAAACGCCAATCGCAAGAATCTCCTCACCGGCACGCGCTATCTCAACGAGACGGGCATGCTGCCGTTTGAAGAGCAGATCCTCGACTACATCCGCGACACGGGCAACCATGTGCTCTACCGCGTCACGCCCATGTACAACGAAGAGGAACTCGTCTGTCGCGGCGTTCGTCTGGAAGCACAATCGATCGAGGACCACGGTAAGACCCTGTGCTTCCACGTGTACTGCTACAACCTGCAGCCGCACGTGCAGATCGACTACGCCACCGGCCGCAACCAGGCCGCCGGAGACTAGTGCCGACTGCGCTGCCCGTAACCCAAAAATGATCCGTCCCCAAGGGATCAAATAAGGCCGCCCCGGTTACCCAGGACGGCCTTTCCGTCAGCACCTACATTGCAGACAACGCCACACGCTACTTGGCGCGGCCCTCCTCATAGCGCTCGACCAGTTTGGCCTGAACGTCATAAGGCACCTGCTCATAGCCTGCGGGCTTCATGGTAAAGTCGCCCGTGCCGCGCGTGATAGAGCGCAGGCGCGTCGAATAATCCGTCAGCTCGGCCAGCGGCGCCTGGGCAATGACCACGGTGTCTCCGCGCTCATCGGTCTCCATGCCCGTCACGCGACCGCGCGAGGCCGAGATGTCGCCCATCACGGCGCCGGCGTAGCTCTCGGGGATAGTCACCGTGATTTCCTCGATGGGCTCCAGCACCACCGGGTCGGCATCGGCGCATGCCTTGCGCAGGCCGATGCGAGCCGCCGCGCGGAACGCCATCTCGTTGGAGTCGACGCTGTGATACGAGCCGTCGTACACAGCCACGCGAATGCCCGTGAGCGGGTAGCCGGCAATAATGCCGTCCTTCATGGTCTCCTGGACGCCCTTGTCCACGGCGGGAATCAGCGAGCGCGGAATACGGCCGCCTACGACCTCGTCCACAAACTCATAGCCGTCGCTCGTACCGTCGGGCCCAATAAGCGGCTCAACGCGCAGCCAGCAGTCGCCATACTGGCCGGCGCCACCGGTCTGCTTCTTATGGCGACCCTGGGCGCTTGCCGTGCGGCGGATGGTCTCGCGATACGGAATGCGGATCGGCACGCTCTTGGCCGCAACCTTGGTGCGGTCCTCCAGACGGTTGAGCAGCACCGAAACCTGCGCCTCGCCCACGGCGGAGATGATGGTCTGGCCGGTCTCCTCGTCGCGGTCGATGCTCATGGTCGGATCGGCCTTGCATGCCTTCTCGATAAACGTATAGAGCTTCTCCTCGTCGCCGCGGTTCTCAGCCTCGATGGCGATACGGTACTGCGAGTTGGGGAACTTGAACGCCGCCGCCTCGACCTTACCGGTAATGGAGAGCGTGTCGCCCGTCTCGGCAGCCAGCTTGGGCGCCACGATGATGTCGCCGGCATAGGCGTGACCGACCTCGGTCATATCGCGGCCGCACATCACATACAGGTGAGCCAGACGGTCGCCCTTGCGGGTACGCGCGTTGATCAGCTCAAGACCCGGCTCAAGCGTGCCCGCCAGCACCTTGATAAAGCTGATACGACCCTGCTGCGGATCTGCCAGCGTCTTAAATACAAACGCCACCGGACGGTCATCGTCACTCGAGATCTTGAGCGAATCGCCGTCGATGAGCGGCATCTCGCCGTAGTCGGTCGGCGCGGGGAAGTACGTGGCGATGTCGTCCATCAGCGAGTTGACGCCCTGCTCCTTGATGCAATCGCCTGCAAAGACCGGCACAAAGATGCGCTCGGCAATCGCCTTCGACAGCAAGCCCTCGAGTTCCTCCTGCGTCAGCGTCTCCTCGCCTTCCAGGTACTTCATCATCAGCTCATCGTCGGCCTCGGCCACCAACTCGCACAGATGGTCATGGGCCTCCTCGGCCTGGGCACGATACTCCTCGGGAATCTCCGACTCAACGGCTTCGGTGCCGTTGCAATGGCGCGCCTTCATGCGCACCAGGTCGATGATGCCGTCAAAGTCCTCGCCCTCGCCCCAGGGAAGGGTCACGGCGCCCAGGCGCGTGCCAAAGCGCTCCTGCAGCAGGTCCATCGTGGTCGCAAAGCTGGCCTCGGAGCGCGACAGGCGGTTTACGAACACCGCACGCGCCAGGCGCAGGTCCTCGGCGGCATACCAGAGCTTAACCGTCGTAGGCTGCGGGCCGGCCTCGGCGTCGACCACAAACAGAGCCGTCTCGCAGACGCTCATCGCGGCAAAGGCGTCGCCGATAAAATCGGGGTAGCACGGGGCATCGAGCACATTGATGCGCGCGCCCTTCCAGTCGATTGGCGCAATGGTCGTCGAGATGGAGAATGAACGCTTGACCTCTTCAGGGTCATAGTCGAGCGTAGGCTTGGTGCCGTCGTGGCCGCCCAGGCGGGCGGTCTTGCCGGAAAGGTGGAGCATGGCTTCGGCGAGTGAAGTCTTGCCCACCCCGCCTTGGCCTACGAGCACCACGTTCCTTACGTTACCGGTCTTGGGAGCACCCATGATGACCTCCTTGCAGGGCCGCGCGCATTGCGCGACGCCAACGGGGAGAGTTCGCGGTCGATGCCATCCCGGGAGCAGCATGGTCGGCAGCCGAGCCGACTCACCCTCCAAATGTCCTATGCCACCACCCTACCCTCACGGGCGACCGTCCATGCACACCTTTCGGCACACGTATGAATACAGGCGGCGAGAGGAAGAGACAAGCTTGTGAGGCGATTATTGAACCCCGTCGATGCAAACAAAAAGCCGCCACAGACCGTAAGACCTGCGGCGGCTTCGCCTCAATTAATAGTTGAGTAAATACCTGAGCCTATCCCTCGATACGGCTCAAGAACTCACGGGTGCGCTGCTCGCGTGGATGGTCGATGACCTGCTCGGCAGGACCCTCCTCGACAATACGACCGCCGTCCATAAAGACCACGCGGTCGGCAACATCGCGCGCAAACTGCATCGCATGGGTCACGATCACCATCGTCATATTCTGCGCCGCAAGGTCTTTAATGACACGCTGTACCTCGGCCGTCAGCTCGGGATCGAGTGCCGAGGTCGGCTCGTCAAAGAACAGGATCTCCGGATCGAGCGCCAAGGCGCGGGCGATACTCACACGCTGTTGCTGGCCGCCCGAAAGCTCACATGGCACCTTGTTCTCGTTGCCCGTAAGCCCCATCTGCGCGATCAACTCGCGCGCACGAGCTTCCGCCTGCTCGCGCGGGCGCTTAAGCACGCGGATCGGCGCGTCGATGATGTTTTTCATCACGGTATAGTGCGGGAACAGGTTGTAATTTTGGAACACCAGGCCGAATCGCGAGCGTGCCCGCTTGGGCACATCGCCCTTCGCATAGACCGCGCCCGAGCCCGCATCCGTCGCAACGGCAAGGCCACCAAACGAGAGCGAGCCTCCGTCGAGTGTCTCGAGCAGCGTGGCACACCGCAGCAGCGTGGACTTGCCGCCACCCGAAGGCCCGATAATCGCCACGACCTCGCCACGCTTGACCTCGAGCGAGATATCCTTGAGCACCTCATTGCCGCCAAACGCCTTGCGCGCGCTTTCGATTTTCATCACTGAGTTAGTCATGATAATAGTCCAGCTTCTTTTCGGCGGCGCCCAGCAGCATCTCGACCACAAAGTTAAAGATCCAGTAGATCAGCGCCGCGATCGCAAACGGCACCATGCTCACCTGCGAGGCGACCAGCGCCTTGGCCGTCGAGAACATCTCACCCACGCCAATGGCAAACGCCAGCGACGTGTCCTTGACCAGCGTGATGATCTCGTTGCCCATCGCCGGCAGAATACGCTTGGCGACCTGCGGCATCACGATATACAGAAACGTCTGCATGCGCGAATAGCCCAGTACCTCGGCTGCCTCGTATTGACCGCGCGGAATGGACTGCAGGCCCGAGCGATAGATCTCGGCAAAGTAACCGGCGTAGTTGATGATGAACGCTACGACGCACGCCGTCCACTTGGAATCGGGCGTGAGCGAAATGCCGAACACGTAGTACGGGGCAAAGTAGATGGCAAACATCTGCAGCATGAGCGGCGTACCGCGCATGACCGAAATGTAGATGCGCGCAATCCAGCGGAGCGGCGCAATTTTGCTCATGCGCATAAACGCCACGGGGATTCCCAGCGGAATCGACCCCAGCAGCGTCAGCACAAACAACTGCAAACTGACCAAGAATCCCTGGCCAAGCATATGCATCATGACCTGAATAGACATTACTTGAGCACCCAATTATCGAAAGATAGACCATAGCTTGAATACTTGTCGCACAGGTCCTTAACCGTGCCGTCCTCGTAGAGCGCCTTGAGCGACTCGGTCACGGCGTCGGCCGACTTGGTGTCGCCCTTCTTAAAGCCGACGGCGTAGTGCTCGCTGGACAGCGGCTCATCAAGCTGCGTATAAGCATCGGGCTTGGCGGCAAGCTGATACTGGGCAATCGAAAGGTCGCAAGCCACGGCATCGACCGCGCCGCTCTCGAGCTGCATAAAGGCCGTGTTGTACTCGCCGATCGTGTCGAGCGTGGCAAACGTCGCCGCCAGATCCTTCTGGTCACCCTCGAGCACATCCTGCGCAGCGGAATCGGTCTGGGTAATCACAGTCTTGCCGGCAAGATCGTCCCAGCTCTTGATACCCGCGTCCTTCTTGACCACGAGCACCTGCTCGTTGAGCATGTAAGGCTCGGAGAACGTGTAGTCGTCCTCGCGGCCCTCCATGGTAAAGCCGTTCCAGATGCAGTTGATGGCACCCGAGTTGAGCAGCGTGTCTTTGGCGTCCCAGTCGATGGCCTCATACTCAACGTCCCAACCTTGCTTGTCGGCAACGGCCTTGGCAAGGTCGAGGTCAAAGCCGGTGTACTCGCCATCGTCGCCTACAAAGCCATACGGAGGATAGGACTTGTCAAAGCCCACGACGAGCTTCTTGGACTCCGCAGCGCCCTTCACGTCCTTGGCTGCGGCAGAACCGGCAGCGGAGCCCTTGCCGGCACCACCGCCGCAGCCGACAAGACCAAGGCCAAGCACCGTGGCAAACGAGCCGGCTAGACCAACAAACTGACGACGAGACATATCGGTATTCATGGTATCCCCCTTGATGGCACTTTAGTTAGGTAAAGTGAGTCATGTAACGTTCAGAATCATACACTTTAGCGTGATAGAGCACAAGGCGAGTTTGCCCGCCGCGTGAGGGGTGCGGGGGTTAAGTTTCCTGCTCTACAGTCCTGCTCACGGCGGAGGCCACATTAAGTGGCCTCCTGTTCGTGCGGAACTCGCGATAAACTTAACCCCCGCACCCCTCACGCGGCGGGCAACCGTCGTTGGGCTTATCACTGACACGATTAAACCGCTTGCATATCGTCTGCTGGCTTGGCACGGTACAATACTTGCAGCTTTAATTCATGAATTAGTGGAGTTATTGATGGCAGAATCTCGTGCGGAGCGTAGGGCTCGTCGTGCTTTGGTGGAGGCGGCTGAGGGGTCGAAGGAGGAGAAATCTTCTACGAAATCCAAGTCTTCTAAAGCTGCAAAAAGCAAATCGACCAAGAACAGGGCTAAGACCAAGCGTTCTGACTCTCGTCGGAGCGAGGTCAAGGCATCTCAGACTCGCTCCAAGTGCTCGCATAAAGATCAGGTTTCGTCTGCGCGTAAGGCTGTGGATCCCAAGTCTCCCTGTTCCATCATGAAAGCCTGCGGTGGGTGCACGACGCTCAATCGTCCTTATAAAAAGCAGTTGGCAGCCAAGCAGGCTGCCATGGAGGAGCTTTTTGCTGCTCTTTGCGAGCGCGAGGGTATTTGCGTCGACCCCATTCGCGGTATGGGAGTCACCCTGGGCGACCCGGGCAAATATCCTGCGCCACGCGGTTTTCGCCATAAGGCCGCCACTCCCTTTGCCCCTGGCAAAGAGGGCGCTGTCCGCTGCGGCTTTTTTGAACGTGGCACGCACAGAATCGTTACTGTTCCCGAATGCCCCGTCGAGGCACCGGGCGCCCGACAAATTCTTAACGGCATCGCGCGTGAAGCTGAGCGCCTGCACATTCCCGCCTTTAACGAGGACAAGCATCTGGGCTTGCTCCGCTATGCCGTCGTCCGCTGCGGTTGGCGCACCGACCAGGTCATGGTTACGCTCGTGACCGCCCAGCGTGACTTACCGCATGCGCAGGAGTTCTTTGAAGCCGTCGCGGCGCTCGATCCGCATATCGTCACCGTTGCCCAAAACATCAACGGACGCCCCGGTAACGCCATCTTGGGTGAGGAGACTCGTATCGTCTATGGCGCCGAGTGCATGCGCGACCAGCTACTCGGCTGTGAGTTCGATATCTCCCCCACCGCGTTCTACCAGACCAACCCGCAGCAGACCGAGCTGCTCTATCAGCTCGCGATTGACGGCATGGACCTGCAGCAGGGTGACATTCTTATGGATGCCTACTGTGGCAGCGGTACCATCGGCCTTTGCGCAGCTAAAGATGCCCAGAACAAGGGTATCGGCATTATGCTGCTCGGCGTGGAACGCAACCCGGCGGGCATTGCCGACGCACGTCGCAATGCCGAGCTCAACGGCCTCACCCGCAGCGCTTGGTTTATGGCCGACGACGCCACCGACTACATCTTGGATGCCGCCGACAACAACGAACGCGTCGATGTCCTTTCCATCGACCCGCCGCGTGCCGGCTCCACCCCCGAGTTCCTCGAAGCTGCCTGCGCACTTAAGCCGCGCCGCATCACCTATATCAGCTGCAACCCCGTGACCCAAGAGCGCGACCTGCACCAGCTCCTCGACGGAGGCTATCGCCTGCTCAAGATCACGCCAGTCGACATGTTCCCTCACACCGACCACACCGAAACCGTAGCGGTCCTCGAACGCCGCTAACCAACCTCAGTAGATTTTTGGGACAAGAAAGGGGGCGACCCGCCTGGGCCGCCCCCTTCGCTTGGTTTATAAACTCCGCTACATCCCCTTGCGCAGATCGCACACGCCGGCTGCCGCCATCTCGCACAGCAGCGTCTCGCGGTCGCGCGTCACGATCAAATCCAGTGGGAAGTGAATCTCGTCGAGCATCTTGCGCGCGTGATCGAGCTTGCCAATGGCCATGCCAATGTGGGCATCGGTCGACACGCCAATGCCCACGCCCAGCTCGGCACAGCGCTCGGCGATCTTGCGGCATACGGCCCAATGCTCAGTGTCGTTGCCATGCTCAAGACTATGGTTATTGATCTCGATAATCTTGTGCTTGGCCTTGGCCGCCAGCAGCACCTCATCGATATCGAACGGCACGCCCGAGCGCCCCGTATGCCCCAGCATGAACACCTTGGGGTGATCCAGGGCATTGATGTACATCTCGGTTGTCTGGGCGAGCGTCGCGCCTTCGGCAAACTGCGGGTTATGCACGCTTGCCACCAAATAATCCAAATTACGCGTCACCAAATCGAACAGCGAATGCTGGTGACTGTACGAATCGCCGGCAATATCGAGCGAAACGGGAATGTCCTCGCCAAACAGGCCTCCATCCAGCGAAACGATATCGGCCTCGGCGCCGCGAAGCACCAGCACGCCGCTCCAAATGCGCGGCCAGATATCCTGGTTAATAAAGAATTGGAAACTGCGCAGGTCATTGGGGCAAGGCGTAACCATCGAGCTTAAATGATCGGCGGAACCGAGCACCTGAAGGCCGCGCTCTGCCGCCCAATAGATGTTCTCCTCGATGGTTGAGTACGCATGCGCAGAGAACATCGTATGAGTATGAATATCACAAGAAAGAAGGTAGGGCATCGGGTCTCCTTGTCCAGTATGGCCGTCGCGTATATTCATTGTACGCATAGCTTTCGGCAGTCGTAAAACTGCTTCATCCCAATCACACAACGGCATAGACAACGGGGTCTGGCTTAACACCAAACCCCGTTTCACGTAAAACATTGTAAGCAGAGCGCTTTACTTTCGACGATATTCGTCGGCCAGCTGCTTCCAGGCAGGCAGCGAGTTGACGATTGTCTCATAGCTCACGCAGTAGCCCAGGCGGAACCAGCCCGGCATGCCAAAGCTATCCGAAGGCACCGCGAGCAGCTCATACTTCTTTGCGCGCTCGCAGAAGGCGTTTGCATCGGGCTCCAGCGCTTTCACCCACAGGTAGAACGCGCCATCCGGCTCAACATAGGTGTAGCCGTACTCCGCTAGTGCGTCGGTAAGCGCGGTGCGGTTGCGCGCATAGGCCTCGACATCGCTCGGTTCATCAATGCAGTCGATGATTACACGCTGGAAGAGCGCCGGTGCACACACGAAGCCCAGCGTACGGGCGGCACCGGCAACGGCGGGCATTAGACGAGCTGCCTGAGGATTCGTATTGGGAACCAGGATCCACCCGACGCGCTCGCCCGGTAGCGAAAGCGACTTGGAATACGAGTAGCACACGATGGTGTGCTCGTAGATCGAAGGCACCCAAGGCACCTCGGCGCCATAGACAATCTCGCGATACGGCTCATCAGAGATGAGCATAATCGGATTCTCGGGATCGCGCTGAGCGTTGGCCTCGCGCAGAACATTGGCCAGTCGCGTCAGCGTGTCGCGTGTATATACGGCACCGGTCGGATTGTTGGGCGAGTCGATGATGACGGCAGCCGTCTTATCGGTAATCGCCTTGAGCACGTTGTCCACACTCAGCTGGAACGTATCTTCATTGGCGAGCGCCTCAACACACGTACAGCCGGCTTTCTCAATCCACACGCGATACTCCGGGAAGTACGGTGCAATGACGATAACCTCATCGCCCGGGTTCGTAACGGCGTTGAGCGTGCAGGTGAGCGAAGCCGCGGCGCCCACGGTCATAAAGACATCCTTGCCCTCATAACTCGTACCAAAGCGGCGGTTGAGCGACTCAGCCACGGCGGTACGGCACTGCGGCAGGCCCGGTGCGGGCGTGTATCCGTGCAGATGGTCACTCGGCAGCTCCAAGGCCTTCTTAATGGACTCCGCCACGGCAGCGGGCGCCGGAACGCTCGGGTTACCCAGCGAAAAATCGAATACATTTTCCGCACCAATCTGCGCCTTGCGCTCAAGGCCATAGCTAAAAATCTCGCGGATGATGGAGCTTTCCGCACCGCGAGCATACATAGTTTCGTTGATCATCTGTTCCCCTTTCACATAGGCGCTATTGTACGCTTTAGCCGAGCAAAGCGCCGCAGCAATGTTGATTGGGGACAGACTTAAATGCGTGAAAACGCTCATTTAAGTCTGTCCCCAATCAACAGGCGGCCCCATATCGCTCAAAAGAAAAAGCCTCCGCAGGTTTCCCCGCGGAGGCTTTCGCCACAAAGACTATTTGTCGGCATCGGCATCGGCATCGGCATCGACAACGGTATGGTCATCGCCAGCATCATCGGACGCGGCCTCGGCATCCTCCTGCATGGCCGCCTGCGCAAAAGCCGCGGCATCGGCCGCCAGCTCCTCCTCACTCATGCGAGGCGCACGCTTCTTGACCGGCATACCGGCTGCCTTGGCGTTGCGCTCCTCCTTGGCCGCCAGGATATCGCCCTCGCGCTCAAGGTAGGCGTCCCACTCGTTATCGAGCAGGGCATTCACGGCATCGCCCTCGACAGTCTCGCGCTCGAGCAGCACCTTGGCCATCAGGTCGAGCTGATCGCGACGGGCATCCAGGATCTCGACAGCACGACGATGGGCCTCGCGCATAATGCGCTGGACCTCGATGTCGATACGGCGCGCCGTCTCCTCGGAGTAATCCTGATGATCGGCATAGTCGCGACCCAAGAACACCTGATGCTGCGCCTCACCGAAAACCTGCGTACCCAGCTCCTCGCTCATGCCCAGGCGCGTGACCATCTCGCGCGCCATCTTGGTTGCGCGCTCCAGATCGTTGCTCGCGCCCGACGTAATGTCATCGCACATGAGCTCCTCGGCAACGCGGCCGCCCAAGAACACGGCAAGCTCGTCGAGCATCTCGTTCTTGGTCTTGAGGAAGTGATCCTCCTGCGGAAGCTGCAGCGTGTAACCCAGCGCCTGGCCGCGGCTGACGATCGAGATCTTGTGAACCGGATCGGAGTGCTCCAGGATGTGGCCCACCAGAGCGTGGCCGCTCTCGTGGTAGGCAATCGTGGTGCGCTCGGCCTCGGTCATCACGCGACCCTTGCGCTGCGGTCCGGCAATCACGCGCTCCATCGATTCCTCGACCTCGTCCATCGAGATCACGGAACGATGGCGGCGGGCAGCCAACAGCGCAGACTCGTTGAGCAGATTTGCCAGATCGGCGCCGGTAAAGCCAACGGTCATCTGGGCGAGTTTCTCAAACTTCACGTCCTCGTCCATCGGCTTGTTCTCGGCATGCACGCGCAAGATCTGCTCGCGGCCCTTCACATCCGGACGGTCGACCGTAACCTGACGGTCAAAACGACCGGGACGCAGCAGCGCCGGATCCAGAATGTCGGGACGGTTGGTGGCGGCGATCAGGATGACCGACTCGCTCTCCTCAAAACCGTCCATCTCGACAAGCAGCTGGTTGAGCGTCTGCTCGCGCTCGTCGTGACCGCCGCCCAAACCAGCTCCACGCTGACGTCCCACGGCATCGATCTCATCGATGAAGATGATCGACGGGGCCTGGGACTTGGCCTCCTTAAAGAGGTCACGCACACGGCTGGCGCCGACACCCACGAACATCTCGACAAAGTCGGAGCCCGAGATGCTAAAGAACGGCACGCCCGCCTCGCCGGCAACGGCCTTGGCCAGCAGCGTTTTACCAGTGCCCGGAGGGCCCACCAGCAACACGCCACGCGGGATCTTGGCACCCAGCTTGCGATAGCGATCCGGATCGCTCAAAAAGTCACGGATCTCCTCGAGCTCCTCGACTGCCTCGTCCACGCCGGCAACGTCTTCGAACTTGACCTTGGGGCGCGTGGCCTCGTTGGTCTTAGCGTTGGTCTTAGCGTTGGTCTTGCCAAACTGCATGTTCCTGTTATTGGCGCCCATCATCTGGCGCATAAAGTAGAACATAATGGCGATCAGGGCGATCGTCGGAAGCACGCTCATCGCCAAGTCGCCCCAAAAATCGGGGTCATTGGTGTTGACGATGTACTTGGTGTCGGGGTGCTCCGCCATGAGCTCGGCAAGCGAATCGGAGCCGACATAGGTCGAAGAGAAGCTCTTGAGCTCGCTCGTATCGCCCTTGTCCTTCTTCGTCTTCCAGTAATGACCCGTCACACTTCCGTCTTGAACCGTATAGGTCAGATCTTCGACGCGATCCTGCTTGATGGCGCTGACCATCTCGCTCGTCGCGAGCTTAACGGTATTGCTGGAGCTGGCAAAGCCGGAGCCCATGTTAAAGAAGGCGTAGCCCAGAAGCGCGCAAGCCAAAATAAAATACAGCCAGCCCGTACGCGTGGGCTTCTTGCCTCCGGGCATCCCCGGGATCTTTGGGTCCCGGGGAGTCTGGGAATTGTTGTCGTTACGGTCGTCGGGCATCTTACGAATAAACCTCCGGTTTCAAAATGCCCAGATACGGAAGGTTGCGATAGCGCTCGGCATAGTCGAGGCCGTAGCCCACCACAAAGGCATCGGGGCAATGGGTTCCAACATACTTGGGCGTGATGGCCGAGACGCGGTCCTCAACGTCCTTCCACAGGAAGGCGGCGACCTCCAGAGAAGCGGGCTTGCGGCTCTCGAGGTTCTTCATCAGATACTTGAGCGTCAGGCCCGAGTCCAGAATGTCCTCGACGATCAGCACGTCGCGACCGCGGATGTCGATATCCAGGTCCTTAATGATACGCACGATACCCGAGGACTTCACACCGTCGCCGTAGCTCGAAACAGCCATGAAATCGATGTTGGTCGGCAGCTCGATCTTACGCATCAGGTCGCCCATAAAGACCACGGCGCCGCGCAGGACCGCAATCAGCACCAGATCCTTACCCGCGTAGTCGCGCGTAATCTCCTCGCCCAGGCGAGAGACGATACCGTCGATATCCTCCTGCGTGAACAGAACCTTCTCGATATCCGGATGTTGAGAAGCCATGACAACCCTTTCTTGTGCTTATCGCCCACACACCGCCGTATGGACGCGAACTACACATTCTAGCAGCGCACGGGGTAAATTTACCAGCCCGTGCGCCATCAGCGCGGGAATACCGTCAACGTCGCACAGAATAGCAGGCGTGGGACGCTATTCCGCATCGACCACGCGGAGCAGATATGCCACGCGCGTTGCGGCCGTGCACTTAAAACGCTCGTCCGCGCGAACTCCGGCGACCCACACCACGGCACCCCCCGGCGCCGTCCTCACCATGGGCACGCCGGCGCGCTCGGAAACGGGAATGCGAGCCTCGCCTAGCAAGTCGGATACTTTCTTGCTTCGGCCACTCATCCCTAACGGGCACATCACGTCTCCCGGTGCGGGACCGTCCACCCACAGGCGCGCCAATCGCGCCTCGGCTGGGATCTCGCCACGCGAGCCCGCCAGGATCCGCTCACTATCGCTGTCGGCAAAACCCAGGGCAGCCGCGTCTACCAAAGCTGTCACTTCCCCGGCAGCTGCAAGCTCACGGGCGCGGCGCACGATATCGCATCCCGGCTCAACGGCCATCGGTTCTGTGACCAGCATACGTCCCCCGCCCAACGGCAAACGACCGGGTACGGTAACCCAGTCCGCGACCAGGCCCTCGCGAGCCGCCGGCGCCTTAAACGCCAGCATGCCAAACTCAATGCGTGCGTCAATCCCCGCCGGAAGCGTGACCGAGCCGGCGCCCTCGGCAACGCAGGAAAGGACTCGCTCCACATGTCGCATCTCTGGACGAGCGTCCGGATCGATGCGCTTAATCGCCAGTCGCACGATGCGCCGCGCGATTACCACCTCGGCCGCAGCAAGGCGCCTGGCATCGAGCACCAGCGCGCCCGCCGCCTCCTTACGCAGGCAGCTTCGAAACGCCTGTGCCGAAAGCTGAGACAAAAACGCGTCCTCATCGCCTAAGATCTCGCAGGCGGCGCCAATCGTCTTGCAGACGCTCGCGTTGCGCTGCGCCACCACCGGCATCACTCGATGGCGCACGTAGTTTCGCAGATACGAGATATCCTCATTGCTCTCGTCTTCACGCCACGGCTGACCATGTACCTGTAGATAGCCCACGAGCTCGCCATGAGTTAGGTCGAGCAAGGGACGCACCACGATATTCCTCCGGCGAGGAATGCTCGATAGGCCAGCGGGCCCCGAACCCTTAATCGCGTTCATCAAAAACGTTTCCGCGCGATCCGAAGACGTGTGCGCGGTGCAGATACGAGCCGCCGTTCGCGGTGCCCCCGTCTGGGCGCAGAGCTCGCGAACATACCTCCGCGCCGCGGCATAGCGCACCTCGCGGGCCGCGGCCTCAATATTGCCCGACTCCCCATCAAAATAAGCGTGCTCCACGCACAGCGGTAAACCATATTTCGCGCAGAGCTCACGCACAAAGGCCTCGTCGCCATCGGACGCCTTGCCGCGCAGATGATGGTTTACATGCAGCACATGCAAGCGCTCGCGAGCAATGGGGGCAACACCGCGTCCGTCTTGGATATCCAACTTTGATGTGCACGCCATAAGAAGCAGTGCCGTCGAGTCCGCGCCGCCTGATACCATGAGCACAACAGGAGCAGCCTGCTGCCTCGTCCGGGTCTCATCGACTGCCCCAGGCACGGCACGGTGTCCATAATGCTGAGATACCGTAGGCATTTGCTTCCTCCTCTATTCATCCGCACCCATTGTATCCTTTGGAATCTTATGTCTCGTCTGCACCTTCATATCCTCGGTAGTGGCTCTAAAGGCAACTGCGCACTCATCGAGGGCCCGCAGGGGCTCATTATGGTCGATGACGGACTGTCTCGCCGCGAGACATTAAAGCGCATGGCAGAACTGGGGCTCTCGACAGACAACGTCTCGGCTCTTCTCATTACTCATGAGCATAGCGATCACATCAAGGGCCTCGATGTCTGGTGCAAGCACTGGCACGGCCCCCTCTTTGCCAGCAGGGGCACTCTTTCGAGCAAAGAAAATCTTTCGCATCTGCCTGTCGAGGAATTCGATCCCGGCGACGCCCTATCCATTGCCGGCATCCACGTGCAAACCTATTCAACATCACACGATGTCATCAATCCAGTCGGTTATCGATTCGACGCCCTCGATGATTCCATCGGCTTTGCCACCGACACCGGAGAGCTATCAAGCCAAGCCATGAACACCCTCAAAGATTGTCGAGTCCTCGCGCTCGAAAGCAACCATGATGTGACCATGCTGCGCGAGGGAGAATATCCCCGCTTTCTTCAGGAGCGCATCCTGTCTGCAAGGGGACACCTCTCCAACAGCCAAGCCGCCGAAGCCGCGCGCGAACTTGTTACCGATCGCACCGAACAGCTCATTGCCATGCATATCAGCCAAGAAAACAATCGTCCGAGCCTTACCGTCAAAAGCTATGCCAAAGCTCTGGCCGCAACCCTGGATGACGAGGTCGGCAGCTCCGCAACCCTTCTCCAAGGATCGCGAAAACTCTCGATACGCCCTGCGAGTCAGTATCAGCCGGCAACCATTCAATAGACTGTCCTAGACAGCAAAAGGGGCCGAGAATCGCTTCCCAGCCCCTTTTGCTGTCTTTTAATAGCGCAGAACACCAACGAAGTTAGTCGATGGAGATCTTCGTAACGTTCTTCTTCTCGACGATCTTGGGAACCGTAACGGTCAGGATGCCGTCAGCGTACTTAGCCGAGAGGCCCTCGCTCGAAGCGTCCTTTAGATACACGCCACGCGTCGCGCTGTACGAGCTGAACTCCTTCTGCAGGAAGTTCTTGCCCTCGTTCTCCTCGTCTTCCTCGACATTCACGCTAATGGACAGACGGCCCTCATTGAGCTCGACATCGATATCGTCCTTGGCGACACCGGTCAGATAGGCCTTGACCTCATAGCCGTCGCCCTTATCCTCAACGTCAACGGGAAACGCCTTGGAAGCAATCGAGTTGTTTGCAAGGTCGGTCATATCATCAAACAGATCGAACAGCGAGCTAGCAGAAGGACGAACGCCAAAAACCGAACGATAAGGAACCATGCTTGCCATGTTTACCACTCCTTTTAGGACTGCCGAGCCATCTTCTAGGTGACTGGGACTTCTTTTGACGCTCTTATATATGCCCACAAAGTGCTTATATATACATCGACTATAAAGTTTTTTGAGTCCAGTACTATAAGCATATCTAAGTGTGTATGACTCAGGTTTTAATAAGGTTAAGGTTCTTTGAACCAGAGCTTAAATAACAAGTATGTTCGCAGCTACAAATAACAAGGGGCTTACAATGAGCGCGTACACGTTGTTGGTAACGAGCTAAAGGGCATCATGGACGACCAGAACCAGAACAAAATGTTTATGCAGACGCAGGGGGAAGAAACTTCCACGCAGCCGCCACGGTTCCATCGCCCCCACATCTCGCAAGAGCCCATTAATGATCCGGAGCCCGAGTATGTGACAAGAAATCGATATCAAACGCTCGAGGATGCCCAAACGGGACGTAAACATATGGGCGTCGCCTCGGGAGACCCTGTATATCTGAAAGACGCACCATTATCTAAAAACAGCGCAGCTAGTGATGAGCCACTGAAAGCATCCGCCGCTCATCAACAAAGAGGTCCTCGTCCAAAGCAAACCTTAACGCATTCGGCTCGTTATCTCGAAACGCCAAAACAAGGAAAATCGATCTTCGTTTCGTCAAGTAAACGACGCAAGCAGCATCGAATGACAATCCTGCTTTTGATCATTGTGGTCATAGCAGTTGCACTTGTGATTCGATTTATTGTCTTTAAATAAAAGCTCATTACCCATAAGCCCAACCGGGTTACAGGTGAATTGCAACGACATTGTGAAGTGTAAACGCAAAAAAGGGGGAGGCCGCGAGGCCTCCCCCTTCTTCAAGTCAAT
>CAJKFS010000003.1 GCA_905199225.1 uncultured Collinsella sp.
GCATGGCCACCGGACCCATCGAAACACATCTCCACCGTTCCTTCAACTGGGAAAATGCCGCCCCCGGGGCCCGCGAGGGGCCTCGGGGGCGTTCGGGTAGCTGCGGGAACGTCCTATCCGCTCAATGTGTTCGGCTGAGATCGGAAATCAACCGAATCTGAGGGTGCGAGCGTTCAAACGAGTCATACCAGTTTTCGGCAAAAAGACGCCCCCGCCCATGAAGGCAGGGGGCGTAAAGACGGAAGTGGCCGTCGGGCGAGACGCCGTCGTCCCTCGATTGGGCGTACTTTTTGAGATCGTCGACTTGTGCCAGGATCACGCGTGCACGACGCGCAAATTCTCTGCCCGCCGGAGACAAAACAGCCTCCCCCGCCGATCGGTCGAGCAAAACAATCTGATACTCAGATTCCAACTTTTTGATTGCCGACGAAACGGCCTGCGGACTCACATGAACCGCGCGAGCTGCTTTGCGCACGCCGCCATGGTTCGCTACCGCTTGAAGGTATTCGAGTTGAGAAAGCTGCATAGGTTACTCCAAAGGCAGCCAAGTCGACGGACTACGCGCCCTCAGATGAGGTTCTCGCCCAGGTTCTTGCCGCCGAGAACGTGCATGTGGAAGTGCATGACGGTCTGGCCGGCGTTGACGCCCTTGTTGGAGATGACGCGGAAACCGTCCTCCAAGCCCTTGGCCTTGGCGACCTCCTGGATGGCGTGAGCCATGGCGCCCATGGTCTCGGCCGGCACGTTGTCGGCGATGTCACTGTAGTGCTTCTTGGGGATCACGAGCGTGTGGACCGGCGCCTGGGGATTGAGGTCGTCGAACGCGATGACCTGATCGTCCTCATAGACAACGGTCGAGGGGATCTCGTGGTTGGCAATTTTGCAGAAGATGCAATCACACATGGTTGGTTCCTTTCTCGCAGACCAAGGTAATTATATTTGGTCGGGATGGTTAGAACGAGAGGTTATCGTCGGTGTTAGCGGCTTCGCCGTCGGCGAGCACGTCGTTGCCGTCGACGTCCTTAAGAAGCACCGAGACCTTCTGCTCGGCATCGGACAGGCGGGTGCGCAGGCTCTTGAGGAGCTCGACGCCGCGGGTATAGCTCTCGAGCGACTCCTCGAGCTCCATATCGCCCGACTCCAAGCTGCGGATGATGAGCTCCAACTCCTGCGAAGCCTGCTTGTACGTAAGCTGCTCGACCGGGGTTTTCTCTGCCATATCTGTTTCCTTTCCTAAAGGTTTATCGCTATGAAACGCGGCCTACTCGACCGTATCGACCGTTGCCGCCACGTTGCCGTCTGCCATGCGCACGCGGATGGCGTCGCCGGGCTTAAAGGTCTTGGCGCTCGTGGCCACACCGTCATCGCTGTACGCGATGGAGTAACCGCGGGCAAGCACCTTGAGCGGCGACAAGGCATCGAGCGACGCGGCAGCTCGGCCGAGGTCGGACGCGGGTTTGCTGAGCATCGTGCGCCCCTGATGCTCCAGGCGAGAGCTCGCGAGCGCGAGCGCATGGCGTTTGCCATCGAGCCCCGAGGTGCTTGCAACCAGGCGCTCGGGCAGGCGCTCAAAGTTGAAGCGGAATGTCCCGACCGAGCGTACTATGGCGCCGGACAGGCGATCGGCAGTCAGCGCAAGCTCCGATTCGCGACGCTCGACCATAAACGTTGGTTCGTTGAGGCACGGGCGGCATGCGGCGGCATCGAGGGCATCGCCCAAGCGAGCCGTATAGGCATCCCAGGCACGGCGACCGCGCTGATCGAGCATCTCCAAATCGACCTGATTCGACCCAATCATCGATCCCATCGCGGCGCCCAGACGCTGATGGCGCGTCTCGAGCACGTCGGCCAACTCCGTCATAGCCGGTGCCACCGATTCCGCCGCTGCCGTTGGCGTGGAGGCGCGACGGTCGCTCACCATGTCGCAGATCGAGGTATCGGGCTCATGTCCAATGCCCGTCACCACGGGCACGGAACAGGCTGCCACCGCACGGGCAAGCTCCTCGTCGTTAAAGGTCATGAGGTCCTCGAAGGAACCGCCGCCGCGCACCAGCAAGATGCAATCGGGCGCCGGCGTAATGGCAGCGGCGCGGCGCAAGCCTTCAATAAGCTCTTCCGGCGCACCCTCGCCTTGAACCTTTGCGCCCACGCAGACGAGCTCGACGAGCGGGTTGCGACGGCGCAATGTGCGCTTAACGTCGTCGATCACGGCACCCGAAAGCGAGGTGACGACCGCCACACGCGAGCAAAAAACCGGAATGCGACGTTTGCGCGCTTCGTCCATCAGGCCCTCGCGGCGGAGCTTTTCGGCCAACTGAGCCACTTGTTGACGCAGCAGGCCCTCCCCCGCCAGCGAAAACGAGCGAGCGACGAAGCTCATGCGGCCCGTGGGCTTGTAGAGATTGAAGCTGCCCTTAAAGCTCACCTGCATGCCGTCGCGCAGATCGAAGGTGCGCTTAAGGTAGGCGCCCTTCCAGATGATGCAATCGACGGCCGCCGAGTCGTCCTTGATTTGGAAGTAACAGTGGCCGCTTCGGGCGTTGGGACCACGAAAACCCGTGACCTCGCCCAAAACGCTCAGCTGCGGAATGGCATCGAGCGCGCCGGCGGCGATCTCCACCGCTTGGCTCACGCTGAGCTCTTTGCGCTCCTGCTTGTCCGATCCGTCGAACTCGGCGGAAACGGTATTGCCGGTCAGATTCCAGCCTGCCACGCAGCCTCCTTTCGTCATCGTGCACATGGGCTCCGGCCCTGGGCAAATTCAAGTCCAACACATAGTACAGCGCCGCGTGGACACGAATCCCCGCGGCGCCTGCCTGTCCTATTTGTTATCGGTTGGAGTTTCTGTTGTAGCGAGCCATCAGGTAGAGCAGTTGAATGATCGAAGTGAGCGCTGCGGCCACATAGGTAAGCGCGGCTGCCGTCAGCACCTTCTTGGCGCCGTTGACCTGCTTGGAACTCATGCCCGACTGCTCGATATACGCCACGGCGCGGCGACTGGCATCGATCTCGACCGGCAGCGTAACCAGCTGGAACAACACGCTAAACGAGAAGAAGACCAGCGCGAGGGTCGTGAGCCCCGCGATGTTCATGAACAGGCTCATGAGCAGCACGATCGTCCAGGTGTTTTGGGTAAAGTTGACGACGGGGACCAAAGCGGTACGTACCTTCATCATGACATAACCACTTTGACGCTGGGCGGCATGGCCCGCCTCGTGGCAGGCGACGGCAACGCTTGCGACCGACCCGCCCGAACGGTTGGCATCCGACAGATACAGGTTGTTGTCCTGCGGGTTGTAATGATCGGTGAGCTCGCCGGCAACGCCCTTGATGCCCACGACACTACAACCGTTGGCGTCGAGCATGCGGCGAGCGACCGTGGCACCCGTATCGCCGTCCGAGCGCACCTTGGACCACGTCCTGTACGTCGAGTTGATATAGCTCTGCGCGGCAAGGCCAAGCACCGTGCAGACAAGAACAACCAGCAGGTACAGCGGGTCAATGCCAAAGCCGTATCCATAGTAATAAGGCATGCGAATTCCTCCGAATCGAGTTACACGTTGGAGGCATTCTACCCACTCAGCCGACTAGGCTTCCCTACAGAAGCTCGATTTTGCCGTCCTTCACGGTGAGTCCCATGTTGCCCGAGAGCAGATCGTCCAGGCGCGAGCCCACGAGCTCAAAGCGCCAGCCTTCGCGCAGGGGGCTCTGCTCGGGATGCTCAATATAGTCGGCCAGGTCATCGCGCGAGGCAATGACCGAGGTCGCCACGCCCGAGCGCTCGGCAACCAGTCGAATGAGCGCATACATCAGGTCCGTCACACTCTCCAACTCCGGCGAAATCTGACGGTGCCCGCGTACCATGAGCGGCAGGCGATCGTGTGGGCAGCTCGCACCGCGCTTAATGGCCATGAGCGCGCCGTCCACGTCGCGCTCCCCCAGCTGGTCGGTACCGCGAATGCTGCGGAACTCCTCAACACGAACGGGATTACGTTTAACCAGGGCCAGCAGCGTATCGTCGGACATGACCCACTTGCGCGGGATGTTGCGGCGCTCGGCGCGGTCCTCGCGCCAAGCAGCAAGCTCGCGCGCAATGCCCAGCTGATGGCGGCTGCAGGAGTTGATGCGCTTGACCTTGCGGAATGCCTCATGGCGGTCGGCGCGGTAGTGTGACTCGTCGGCCAGCGGACGCAACTCGTCGAGCACCCAGTCCACGCGGCCCAGCTCACGCAGGCGGCTCATCATCTCGGTATAGGCGACGATCAGGTACTTGACGTCATCGATCGCGTACTCGATCTGTTTGTCGGTCAGCGGGCGGCGCGACCAATCGGTCAGTGACTCGGTCTTGGGCAATGAGACGCCGCAAAACGTCTGCACGAGCGCGCCGTAGGAAATCTGCTGGCGCTCGCCCAAAAAGGCGGCGGCCACCTGCGTGTCAAAAATGGGACGCGGCAGCACGCCCACGGTATGGAGCATAACCTCCATATCCTGCGAGCAAGCGTGAAAGACCTTAGTCACGCTCTCGTCGGCCATAAGCTCAGCGAGCGGCGACAGGTCGTCGATCACCAGGGGATCGACCGCGACGCTCTCGGCAGGGGTGGCAATCTGAACCAGGCACAGGCGCGGGTGGAACGTGCGCTCGCGCAAAAACTCGGTATCGACGGCAATCGCGTCGAACTCGCGGGCGCGCTGGCAGAAGTCGAGTAAAGCCTGATGTGTGGAAATGTACATATCAACCCATCGAATAAGGTTAGGCCCGAAAAACACGGGTAGGATATCGGCATTGCCTTACAACTATACTCGGTTAGTCACAGAACGGGAACGTAAGTATGCGCTGCCTTATCATCCACAACCCGGCATCGGGCCCCAGCTCAGATGAAATCTACGCGTTCACGCACGCCCTCGCGCAGGGCGGCGACGAGGTCGTGATGCGCTTTATCGGCGATGGCATGGAACCCGAGGACGCCGTGGCAGACGTGCGCGAGTTTGATCGCGTGGTGGTCTCGGGCGGCGACGGCACCGTCTCCAACGTGCTCGACCAAATGCGCGGGTGCGGTGTCCCCACGCTCGTCTTCCCCTCCGGCACAGCCTGCCTGTTCTTTAACAACATCGGTAATGCCCCCGAGGCAGCGGCGCTTGCCAAGGCTTGCCGCGCCGGTCGCACGGTCAAAGTGGACATGGGCGAGCTCTTTTGGCTCGACGAGAACGGCAACGAGAAGCGCCACGGCTTTATCATCATCGCCGGCTCGGGCTTCGACGCCGAGATCATGATAAAGGCCGCCCCCGCCAAAAACGACATCGGCGAGATCGCCTATTTCCTGTCGGCGCTCGCCACACCCAACCCCACGGTGGCGCATTTTACGATTGAGCATGACGGCATTGTCGAGGAGCTCGATGGCATCTGCTGCATGGCCGGCAACACCTCGGTCATTCAAAACGATATCAACCTGTTCCCCGATTGCCGCATGAACGACGGCATGGTCGACATCGCGGTCATCGAGCCCGTAAAAACCGTCCAGCTCCTGCCCACTGTGATCACCGCCGCGCTCGACCCCGCCGGCAAGGTGCTCGGCCGTCCGCAGTTCAAGATCATCCAGACCAAGGAAGCCAAGATCACCTGCACGCCGTCGCTGGGCATGCAGTTCGATGGCGAGGTCATCTCCAGCAACTCGGGCGTCTTTGGAGCCCGCGCGCTTCCGCAATGCCTCGACCTCATCGTCGACGAATTCTCCCCGCTCGGAAAATAGGAGGACCCCATGAACGACAACCCCCTGATTGGCTTTATCGTCATCGTCTTGGCCATGCTCGTCGGCTATGCGATTAACGTGATCCACCGCCGGAAGAAGTAATTCCACATTGGTATGATATTCATCCAATTATCGTCTCCCCCGTTGTTTATGCATTTGCCAGACAGCGGGGGATTTTTCTTTGTGCCCCGTACAAGGCGCTTTATTCAGGTACAGTAATTGCAGGGCGTCTTTATTTGGCTAAAGCTACAGACTGAGTATAATTAACCGCTCATCGTATATTTCATTACGCTTATCGAGTAAGTATTTTTCATAGATGAATATTGTTTCCGATTCGTTACGCTAAGGGAGTGTCTTTATTGGCTGAAGCCCTCTGGCGACAGAGGGCTTTCGCACGCTGGGAGGGATTATGAGGAAAACTCACCCCGTCAACGCGCTCAAAAAGCTGGGCATAGGCCTCGCCTTTGGAGCTGCAACCATCATGTCCATGCCGACCTCTGCGCTCGCCTGCACGCAGATGTACATGGGCAAAGATCTAACGGCCGACGGCAACACGTACTATGGCCGTGCCGAGGACTTTGGCAAGCGCTATCTCAAGCACTATGGCATCGAACCCGCCCACGAAGCCGGCTTTACGTACAGCTCGAATGAGTCTGCTTTCGAATACACTTCGAATAAGCCTACATATCGCTACAGCTACGTACGTGACCATCCCTCCAATTGGGAGGGCCACACCGACGCCTACTCCGAAGCCGGTATCAACGAGAAGGGTGTCTCTTGCTCCGCTACGCTGAGCACCTCCTATAACGAGGATGCCAAAGCAGCAGACCCAATCGATGAGGCTACCGGCATCGGCGAGTACAGCTACGGCAGCGTCATCCTGGGCCAGAGCGCCAATGCCCGCGAGGGCGTCGAGCTCCTCGGCAGCCTGATCGACGAGCAGGGCACTTGCACTAACGACCAGATCATTATCGCCGACAACAACGAGACCTGGCTGTTCGCCACGCTTTCTGCCCATCAATGGATTGCCGTGAAGCTGGCCGACGACGTCGCCTCACTCAACCCCAACATCGGCAGCCTCAACTACGATGTCGACCTGAACGATACTGAGAACTGCCTGCACTCCAAGGACATCGAGTCCATGCCCGTGGAGAAGGGTTTCGCCAAATACTCCGCTGACGGTAAATTCGATGTCGCCCAAACGTATGGCGAAAGCCTCGCCGATTCTGGCGTTAACCAATGGTCCCGCTATGTGCAAGGCCGCCATTATTTTGCTAGTCAGCTGACCGAAGGCACGGATTACGAAATTAAAACTATCACCGATAAGGATGGAAAACCCGTCCAAAAGGGAGCTATGGTCAGCGAAATCCAGCCTCTGTTCTTCAAGCCTGGCAAGTCTGGTTGGAGCACCTTTGAGCTGATTCGTGCCTTCGGCAACCGCGGAGAGAACGTCCCTGGTCTCAACGCGAACACTGATGGCGTTTATTGCATCGGCAGCGAGCGCAACACCGAGATCAATCTCTTCCAGATTCGTCGCGGGTATGATCCCGAAGTCGCTACCATCCAGTGGGAAATGCTCTCCCGTGCCGCGTACTCTGTCGCCATCCCGCTGTACTCCGCTCTGATAACTGAAGTTAGCCCCTACTTCAGCGATCAGACCGTCTCCTTCGACCACTGCAATGCGAAAGACGTCGTGTACAACGAGGAGCCCGAGAACTCCATTAACTACGTCCTCATGGACATCAGCTCGCTCTGCTTTGAGAACCCTGACACCCTTGGTACCAGTGTCCGCACCTACCTCGACGCGCTCCAGAACGAGCTCATCGAGCAGAACAAGGAAGTTGACGCCGCTATGCTGGCCGAGACGACCACCGAGGGTCGCACCGCTCTGGCCAACAAGGCAGGCAAGGCTGCCACCGAGAACACCTACAAGAAGTGCAAGGCCCTGCTCCAGGAGATGCGCGCTTATCAGAAGGCCGGAAACTTTGACGAGCGCTTCACCCCGAGCGACCTGAACACCGAGACCAAGGGCCTCAAGGAGTCCATCACCTACGCCAAGGACGCCCTTGCCACCGACCCGGTCACCCCGGATCAGCCCGGCACTCCCGAGCAGCCCGGTAAGCCCGAACAGCCCAGCACCCCCGAGCAGCCTGAGCAGCCCACTAAGCCCGAGCAGCCCGCCACCAAGCCCGAGAAGCCTGGTAAGTCGGATACCACGACCACGGTAACCACCAACAAGACGAACACCAAGGGCGGCCTGCCCACCACCGGTGATCGTTTTGATGGCCGTATGGTGGCTGCATTCGCCGTCGCCGGTGTTGCCGTTATCTTCGCAGGCGGCTACTTCCTCTATCGCCGCAATAAGGAGTAGCCCCTCGCTGGTGCGGGCGGGATGGCACGGTTCGTCCCGCCCGCCTTTTTGACCGGCGGGAAACACCGCTGAAATCTTTTCAAAAAAGATTTCCCCGCAAACACTTTGCTGTGCTATAGTGCAGCGCAACAGCAATCAGGTGCTACTGCGCCACGGCATCACGAAAGGAGCCACCGATATGAAGAACACGATGAAGTCCCTCAACAACTGGTGGTGGCGTGATGCGAATACGATCGGTCGACAGTGAGTCCCTCACGCCTGTTTTTGCGCTCTAGGTGATTGGAAGGCCTCCGGTTTCGACCGGGGGCCTTTTTCTATCTCGAGCCCGATCGCATTCGCATCACGCGCCTCCGCTTTACTCTTGTACTCCCCTTCCGAAAGGATTTTCACCATGTCTCAGAACACCACCGCCACCCAGCCCCGCACCGTCCAGACCGCCGATCGCGGCAAACTCGACGTCCGCGCCCTCGTCCTGCTCGCCATCCTGCTTGCCGCCGGCTTCATCCTCAACTTCACCGTCGGCAAGGCCATCTCGGGCATCTCGGGCGGCATGATCAGCCCCGAGTTCATCATCTCGGCCTTCTGCCTCACCATCCTGGTCGTGCGCCCCAACATCGGTCAGGCACTCGTCATCGGCCTTATCTCGGCCGCCGTGATCCAGATCACCACCACCTCGCCGTTCATCGATTTTGCCGCCGAGGGCATCGCCGCCATGCTCATGGCCGCCATCGTCAACGCCGCCGGCAAGAAGGGCCAGGTTAAGCCCGCTGTCGCTATTGTCGCCACCTTCGTGACCACCTTTGTCTCGGGCGTTATCTTCATGGTCATCAAGATGGCTATGCTCGGCGTGGTGGGCGAGCTCGCTGCCGCTATGCTACCTGTCGTCGCCATGACCGCCGTCTTTAACGCCATCCTGGTCGGCGCCCTCTACCTGCCCATCCAGAAGGCCCTCAAGCTCAACTAACCCGCTCGGCTTTATGAGCCACCCCATCTTGGCGTTCATTCGTCGCTCGCGCACCCAAGTACGCTTCGCTCCTCTTTCGCGCCAACCTGGGCCCCTCATAAAGCCGTCTCCGTGCTCCATTATTCAAAATTAATCCCCTTTTCGATTTAACCCCTTTCGTGGGGGTCTAGGACACGCTTATCTCAAATCACACCTTAAGGAGAACATCATGGCCACCAACACTCAGGCTCGTACCATTTCTGCCAACGCCGCTTCCGACAAGGGTATCCTCGACATTACCTCACTCGTCCTGCTCGCCATCCTGCTTGCCGCCGGCTTTATCCTCAACATGACCGTCGGCAACGCGCTTGCCGCAACGGGTATCAAGCCGCAGTTCATCATTGCCGCCTACGCCCTGGCCATCGCACTCACGCAGGCGAGCTTTGCCCAGGCAGCCATCTTTGGCATCCTGTCGGCCGCCGTCATCCAGATCACCACGTCAATCCCCGGCCTCAACTTTGTGACCGAGCTTGCCGGCGCGCTGACGATGGCGGCGCTCGTTAAGTCCAACATCGGCGGCAGCAAGCTCAACCCCTTCATCGCCGGCCTGCTCACTACCTTGGTCTCGGGCGCCCTCTTCGCCGTCCTGGGCACCGTCATCATGGGTGCCGCGCTGCCCACGGCACTCGCCAAGGTGCCCATCGTGCTCGGCACCGCCGTCTTCAACGCCGTCGTGGTCCAGGCCCTCTTCTTCCCCCTGCGCAAGGTGCTCAACAAATAGCCTAATATTATGGACAGGCCGCGCGCTAGCGGCCCCATCAACAAAGACTGTCCCAAACAGCTAGCTTTTGGGGACGTTCTTAAACGACTAGTGATTTAAGAACGTCCCCAATGACTATGAAAGGTATCCATGAAAACGATCATCAACGTCGACGATGTCTCGTTCTCCTATGGCACGCAGACCGAGCAGGCGCTTAAGCACATCTCGCTCGACGTGAACAAGGGAGACTTTATCGGCATCATCGGGCCCTCGGGCGCCGGCAAGTCCACGCTTGCCGCCTGCCTGTCGGGCGCTGTGCCCCACCACTACACCGGCACGTTCTTTGGCTCCGTCATGGTTGACGGCCACGACACCTGTGAAGTCTCGCTCACCGACGTGTCGCAGATCGTCGGTAGCGTGCTGCAGGACATCGACACGCAGATGGTCGCCTCGGTTGTCGAGGACGAGATGCTCTTTGGCCTGGAGAACTTTGGCGTCCCCCACGATCAGATTGAACAGCGCGTGAGCGAAACGCTCGAGACCGTCGGTATCAGCGACCTGCGCGATCGCGAGATCGCCACCCTCTCGGGCGGACAGAAGCAAAAGGTGGCCATCGCCGCCATCCTCGCCATGCGCCCCCGCGTACTGGTGCTCGACGAGCCCACCGCGGCACTCGACCCCGCCAGCTCCACGTTGGTCTTCGAGACGCTGCGTGAGGCAAACCGCGCACTTGGAATTACCATCGTCGTCGTTGAGCAAAAGGTCGCCCTGCTCTCGCAGTACTGCAACCGCGTGTTCGTGCTCAACCATGGCGAAATCGCGCTGCAGGGCGAGCCACACGAGGTCTTCGCGCATACCGACGAGCTCCGTGCCATCGGCGTCGACTGCCCTCGCGTCACGCGTATCTTCAATAGCCTCGAGGCCGATGGCCTGGTAAGCGGTACCCCTTGCTTGGATGTCGATGAAGCCGAGCGCCTGATTTCGGGCATCGTCGACCCCGCACGCGCGGTCAGCAAAGCCCAGGCGCCCGCCGGCTCCCCGCATGCACCGTCGTTGCGCCCTCATGCCAAGGACGCCGAACCCGTGCTCACCTTCGACCATGTTGAGTTTGCCTATCCCAATGGCGGCGCCGCCGTACACGACCTCAACCTGACCCTCTATCCCGGCGAGCTCGTGGGCATCGTCGGCCAAAACGGTGCCGGCAAGACCACGCTCACCAAGCTGCTCACGGGCCTGCTTAAGCCTGCCTCGGGCAGCGTGCGCGTTACGGGCCTGGACACCGCTGCGGTCCCCACGAGCCGCATCGCCCGCGAGGTCGCAACGCTCTTCCAAAACCCCGACCGCCAGATCTGCAAGGATACCGTGCTCGACGAAGTCGCTTTTGGCCTGGAGCTTGCCGGCATCGACCGCGCCGAGGCCCTGCGTCGTGCCCAGCTCGTCATCGACCGCTTTGGCCTGCCCGCCGACGAGGCGCCTTTCTCGCTTTCGCGCGGCCAGCGACAAATGGTGGCGCTCGCCTCCGTCGTAGTGGTTGAGCCCAAGATCGTAGTGCTCGACGAGCCCACGAGCGGCCTTGACTACCGCGAGTGCATGACCGTCATGGAAACGGTGCGCACCATGGCAGAGCGCGGCTGCGCCGTGATCATGGTCTGCCACGATATGGAAGTCGTTTCCGACTTTGCCGAGCGCATCGTTGTGATGGCCGACGGCCGTATCCTCGACCGCGGACGCACACACGAGCTGTTCTCGAATATTAAGCTCATGCAGCGTGCCTACGTGGAGCCGCCCCAGGTCATTGAACTCTCGCGCCGCTTGGCATCCTCCGTCTCCCCCGCTTTTGCGCAGGTGAGCGAGGTTACCGATATCGTTCGCATTACCAAGGAGATGGTCCGTCGTGGTTAACGTCATCGACTATATGCCGGGCGACACGCTGTTGCATCGCCTGAACCCCGTCGTCAAGCTGGGCCTCGCCGCCGCCATCATCATCGGCATCTTTTTGTCCGACACCTATGTGGCGCTGTTAGGCTTTTTGGCACTCACCCTTGCGCTGGGCGCCTACGCCGGCGTCGTCAATCGCCTGTTCTCGCTGCTCAAGCTGCTGATTCCGCTCGCGCTCATCATGCTGGTGCTGCAGTTGGCATTTATGCGCGACGGCAATGTGGTGTGGGGCTTTATCACCGACACGGGCCTTATCACTGGATCGAAGGCCTGCCTCCGCCTGCTGGGCGTAGCGTTACCACTCATCCTCATGCTCATGGTGACCAAGCTCAACGACCTTGCCAACGCCTGCGTCGAGGTACTGCACGTACCGTATCGCTACGCCTTCACCTTTACCACGGCACTGCGTTTTGTGCCGGTGTTTGGCCAGGAAATGAACGCCATCATGGAGGCGCAGACCGCGCGCGGCGTCGAGTACGACACCAAGAACCCCATCAAGAAGCTCAAACTCATGCTGCCGTTGTGCGTGCCGCTGCTTATCTCGAGCGTGGGCAAGACCGACGCCACCGCGCTTGCCGCCGAGCAGCGCGGCTTTTATCTGCGCACGCGCGCCAGCTCGTACAAGCGCTATCCCATCAAGGGTCTGGATGTCGCCGTGCTCGCCATCAGCGCCGCCCTCATTGTCCTCGGTTTCCTGTTCTAGCTCATCGTCAGCACCAACCGCCTAATGCAAAAGGCCTCGGCTCGCACCAAACGAGCCGAGGCCTTTACTGTTTCCCCAGATAAAACCTACCAAAATTAACCTGTCCCTTTTTGGCAGGCCGGAAACTAGAGGCGGTAGGGGGCGCCGCTGCGGATGATAGATTCGCGCACCAGGACATCCATGGCGTCGAGGGTGATCTCGGGCATCTCTCGGTACTTTTGCAGCACCGAGAGCTCGGTGCAGGCCAGAATGACGCGGTCGCAGCCGCTACGGGCAAACTCCCACATCACGCGGTCGAACTTATCCATATCGGGCTCACGCCCGGCCTTCACATCATCGTAGATAAGCGACATCACATCGTTCTGACGTTTCTCGCTGGGATAGACAACCTCAACACCCGCAGCTTTACATTCGCGGCCGTAGACGCCCGCGCCCACGGTGCCATCGGTTCCCATAATGCCAATCTTGTGCACCGGCTCGGCCGGCATACTCAGGTTGGGGTCGAACTCGCACTCCCCCATCACCGCACCCGCAAGGGCATAGCGCACCGACTCACGCGGCATGTGGATAATCGGCACCTTCGTAAACGACTGAATCTGGTCGTAGAAGTAGTGCGACGTGTTGCAGGGAATGGCAATGTGCGCACAGCCCAGCGACTCGAGTGCCTGGGCACACTCTTTCATGGTCGCCAGCAGCTTGGCATGCTCGCCGGTCTTAATGGCCAACGTGCGGTCGGGCATGGTCGACTTGGAGAGCACCACCATGTCGATATGTTCCTGATCGCAGGCAGCAGCCGTATGACGCACCACCTGGTCGTAGTAATACGACGTGGCCTCGGCGCCCATGCCGCCGATAACTCCCAGCTTTTCCATCGCCGCCTCCTTGGTGACGCTTGCGCAATTGCGCGTATCATACCCGCGCCCGCCCGATGCAAACCGGACGGGCGCCGCGCTCATCTACTTGTAATACGTCTTGAACAGCTTAAAGTGGCGCAGCTTGGTGTGCCACATGCGCAGCCAGCGGTTAAAGACAAAGTCGCCCTTCATAAACGAAGGGTCGGCGCCCTTGCCTTCCTTGTCCAGCCGATGCACCTTAGCGCGCAGCTCGGGATCCTTGACGTACTTGTCGACGACGCCCATGGGAACGACCATCCACAGGGCCTCGTCCTGCGCCGTCACAAACTCCGGCTCAAACGGGCGGTTGAACACATACTCGTCCACCACATACTTGGCAACGTTAAAGCCGCTGTTGGTAACGTAGTAGTTGCTGCGGCCCTGGCGCGTGTTGAAATCGAAGAACTTAAACGAGCCGTCGCGCTCGTCGTACTTTACGTCAAAGTTGGAATAGCCCACAAAGTGAAGGTCCTCGAGCAACTTGCGCACGCCGCCCATGAGCTCGTCGTTGGGCTCGGTAATGATACAGGCATGGTTGCCGACACCGTGGGGCTGATGCTCCTCGAGCAGCACATGGCCCAGGCACATCATGCGGACCTTACCGTTGCGGTCGGAATAGCTGGTGAGCACGCGCATGTACTCGTCGTTGCCGGGCACGCGATCCTGCAAGATCAGGTCGTCGGTGTAGCCGCTGGCATACGAATCGCGAATGACCTGTTCCAGCTCGGCGCGGTCGGCAATCTCATAGGCCTTCTTCTGGCCCTCGAACTCATGCTGCCACCACATGATGCCGTCAGAAGGCTTCAGAATCATCGGGTAAGGAAAATCGATCTGGTCGAGCACTTCGGCAGGCGCCTCACCCTGGGCATTGAGCATCGCCTTGGTAAAGGTAAACGTGTGCGGATAGGGCACGCCATGCTTCTCGCACAGCTCGTAGAAGATCTCCTTCTTCTGGCACTGCTCGAGCATGCTGTAGGGCGCGTAGGGAGCGACGATGTTATCCGCCAGCTCATGAGCATCCTTGGCTTGAGCCACGAGAGCGACATAGTTGTCGCCACAGCCCACAAGGACAATAGTCTTGTCGGCATGCGCTTGGGCAATGCCGTTGACGGTTTTGAGCATCACGGGCATGGTGTCGATATCCACGTTGGGCGTGTAGTCGATAATCTGGCTGCGGTACGCGGGACCCGTCTGGTACTTGCCAAAGACCAGACTCTTGACCTGGTACTCCTCGTAGAAGGCGCGCGCCACCGAATAGGCGTTGATGTCGCCACCGAGCAGCACGGGAATGAACTCGCGCTCTGTAAATTGCAATGCCATGGAAACTTCCTATCATGAACTGCCCACACAACGGGCGGTCTTTGCGCAACTGATTTATTCTAGCGTGCCAAGCCGCCGGCGCCCAAAGCTCCACCGTATCTATGGCAATCGACGCAATCGTCCAGCACGAAGGCGGCGCTCACCGTTGTATGACAATGGGCAATGAACCTACCGTTGTTGTAGGATTCAGCGTATTGACATCCTCGAGCGAAAGGCGCACACGTGCCCCAAGACCATCCGACCGATAATCCCATCCTCAATGCTGCGAAGCGCGAGCTGGTGGAACGCGCGAAAGCGACCGCTCCCCTGTGCACGGCAAACGACGCCTACAACGGACCCGCCCGCATCGTCTCGATCAACACGTCGGCACACAAGGGCACACGCAAGTCGCCCGTCGCCGATGGACGCGACACCGTTATAGAGCAATTCGGCCTCGCCTCCGACGCACACGCCGGGCATTGGCACCGTCAGGTTTCCTTTTTGGCCGCAGAGTCCATCCAGACGGCGCAGGCTCGCGGACTCGATGTGCGCGAGGGTGACTTTGGAGAAAACTTCACCACCCAGGGCATCAATCTACTCTCGCTCCCCTTGGGCACACAGCTCAAGCTTGGAAGCGACGTGCTCGTCGAAATCAGCCAAATCGGCAAGGTCTGCCACACCCGTTGCGCCATCTACTATCTCGTCGGCGACTGTATCTTTCCCCACGAGGGCATTTTTGGCGTGGTCCTAAAGGGCGGAGAGGTCCATACCGGCGACGATATCCAGGTAGTCAAACTCGGCGACGGCTCCTGTTCGTTCACCCCCGCCGAGGCCCTCGAAGAGATTGAGCAGGCTCACCAGAAGGGCACGCTGTAGTTATAAAACCCCACGTTGAGATGGCTTTTACAGCCCAAAACTCCTCTCAAACAGGGCTCTGTAACGTTAAAGTTGAACTCTATGGTTTCTCAACAATTCATCATAACTGCAGGTCAAAGCCAAAGCCTCAAGTTCAACTTGACCCTTTGGGACCTTTAAGGTTCAAGTTGAGGTCGAAAGCAGTAGTAGAATACCGTTCGAACCATAACCTACGATTGATTGCAGAGGGACTGGATGCAGCATTCGAATCATCGCACCGCAGCGCTCATTGCGTCGAAGCCGGCTCGTATCATCACGAGCGCCGCGCTCGCCGTTGCGCTGACGGCCACGCCGATGCTCTCCCCCGTTGCGGCGTATGCCGCCTCGCAGGCAACGCAGGACCAGCTTTCCGCAGCCCAGCAGAAGATCGAAGCCGCCACGAGCGCCTACAACGACGCCCGCACCAAACTCGATGACCTGCAAAAGCAGATTGACTCCAATGAGGCAAGCATCGAGGAAATCGAGGCCAAGCTTCCCGAGCAGCAGGCCAAGGCAAGCTCCGCCATGCGCGATCTGTACAAGTATCAGAAGGGCACCAATCCCATCGTGAGCTTCCTGGTCAACGCACAGAGCCTGGGTGAGTTCATCACGACCTGCAAATACACCAACCAGATCACGAGCTCGAGCGTCGACGAGATCGAACAGCTCAATAACATGCAAACCGAACTCGAGCAGAACAAGGCTGAGCTCCAGCAGGCCAAGTCTCAGCTTGAGGCAGAGCAGAAAAACGCCGAGGATGCGCTGGCGCAGGCCCAGCTGCTCCGCAGCGAGGCACAGGCAAAAGCCGAGCAGGAAAATGCCGCCGAGCTTGCCAAGCTTGAGGCCGATAAGGCCGCTGCCGCCGAGAAGCTCTCGGGCGAGGGCGTAAGCGGCAGCAATTCCAGCAGCCAGGCCACCAACACCAACACCACCATCGACACCACGGTGAACAACGCCAATACCGGTAGCTCCGATTACGATTCGTTCATTAATGAGTGGACGAGCCGCATCGACAATTATCTCGCCGGCTCCCCCATGGCAGGCCAGGGCTATAACTTTGCCGTCGCCGCTTGGAATACCGGTGTCGACCCCCGTTGGTCCCCCGCCATCGCCTGCATCGAGAGCACCAAGGGCGCTTATTGCGCCAATTCTTACAACGCCTGGGGCTGGAGTGCCCGTGGCGGCGGTTGGCGCAGCTTTGGCAGCTGGAGCGAGGGCATCTCCGCTCACGTTGCCTATCTGGGCGCCAACTACGGCTCCACCCTTACCCCGGCAGCAGCCAAAAAGTACTGCCCGCCCACGTGGCAGGACTGGTACAACAAAGTCGCCGCTCAGATGAACCGCATCTAAGTGCAACTGCAAAGGGCCCCAATGGGGCCCTTTTCTTTTAGGTAGCGGAGGTATCGACGACGCCGGTCGCATTGGCAACCGCGACTATGACGATCATGCATAGGAGCAGCACACCCAATGCCTTGAGCCAGAGTTTCGCGAGTTTCTTGCCGCGATAGCTGTCGAGCAGTGCGAATCGCCGACGAAGACGACGCTTGTCGAACAGCGCAAAATGCATAAGCACCATAAGGCCATCGACAAAGAAAAAATACTCGATTATGAGAAGCCACGTCGGGTAGCTTTGGTTTGCTCCCGTGGGGTGAAAGACGGCAAAGTGACTTCCGGCAAAGAACACAAGCAGCGAGAAGAAGACGAGCGTATTCCAAATGCGCCCCAGAGACTCCGGAACGCGAGAGAGCAGACCGCATGCAGTGGAGGCGGCAGGCCTAGGAAGCCCTGTGGGGTTCTGGAGCCCTTGGGGCGTCAACACCGTCTCCGAGGCCGGAGTACGGACAAGCACAGGCGCAGGAGGCCGCACGGGGCGACTTAGATCGTATGCCGCGCGCGCCGCCCGTCCCAACGCTTCCGCGCTCGCAAAACACTTGGCCGGGTCGAGCGCCATCGACATGCAGACGGCATCGGCAAGTGGAGTGGGAATGCCGCATGCCTCGCATTGCTCACGCATGTCGAGCCCTGGTTTAGGGTCGACTCCCGTCAAGCAGAAGAACAACAGAGCGCCAAGTGCGTAGACGTCGCTGCGCACACTCGTCTGCCCAAACCCATACTGTTCGGGCGGCGCATAGGGTCGCGTGCCAAACTTGACGGTGTCGGCATCGGCGCCATCGCGCCATACGCGCGCGATCCCCAGGTCGATAATCACCAGCGATGAAAATGTCAGGCCGTCATCAGGCGTATAGTTGGCACCTGTCACGATGATATTCGACGGCTTGAGGTCGCGATGGATCACCGGCGCCGACGTCTCCCCCACCATTGCAAAACCGGCATGGAGCTCGCCCACGGCATCGCATAGGGCAGGATACAATTCACGCGCATAATCGGGGGTGGCTCCCAGACGGTCCACCAGCGCCCCGAGTGTCTCCCCTTCGATGTATTCCATAACCACGTTGAGCTCGTCGCCCACACGACGACAATCGACGATTCTGGGCAGGTGCTCAAAACGCCTGCCTGCCCGCTGAGCGGCAAACAGACGCTCGTATGCCCCGCCGATTTGAGCCGAAGCATCGATGCGTTTACGAACAAAGGGACCGAGCGAACCACCGCCGGTTCCTTCAAAGTACACGAGCTCGGTTGTTTCAACGGACGAGCGCTTAAGTACACGCTCCATGCGATAGCTGTCGTCGCAATCGAGCGACGCCAGGTGCTCGGCAAGCGCTGCGGTCAGCTCGTCATCGGAATATGTTGGGCTCTGAGTATCCATAGCCTCCATCATAGCGCAGGGCGCAGACACCCCATGGCATCCGCGCCCCGTTCGTTTGCATCGTTGTTCGTTGTTCGACAGCTCTACCGGCTCAGATATCAGCCGCTAACTCACCGTCTCCTCGCCAAAGCGATACAGTTCCTCGTTGACCTTTTGGAGACTGCACCCGCGATCGATGCAAAAGATGATAATCGCATCGCGGCGGTCCTTGCAGTTAAGGACGCTTACCCCGGCAGCCGTCAGCGCACGGTTGGTCTCTTTGAGCGTCAGCGCCATCGCAAAGGCAATCTGCAGCACCTTATTGCGACTCGGATGACGCGCACCGGTAAAGATCTGATAGCCAAAGGTCTCATTGAGATCAGCCATACGGACCACGCGCGAGCGCTCCAAGCCCTTTTCCTGCAGTAGCTGCTTCAGGTAGTCCGAAAGCGACGGGGCGGCAAAGTCGTGCTCCCTGATATAGCCATCGATGTTCGGCGCATCGAGAAGCTCATTGAGCAACTCCTCGGTCAGCTTTTTATCGGACATACGACTTCACCTCCCATACGGCGCAACGGTAGCGACATGCTAGGCCAGCACCCAGCTTGCAGTGGCAGACTTATCAAACATGTTGGCAAAATACAGTGCCTTCTTGATATCGCCATCAAAGTAGATATTGCCCGCCACGGAGCCACCGGCGGAAAGGGTACCAGACTGCAGCTCATCGGAGCCCTCGCTGTAGTAACCCTGATTCTGCTGAGCGCCGTTGGCGTCCTCGCCCTTCCAGTCGTAGATGTTGTAATCTGCGCCCTCATCGCCATTGTTGACGTACGTGACGTGAATGCCCGTCATGGTCGAACCGTCATAATTTGTGAGGCCGGGCTGGACGGAATCGACAACGACGGAAAGACCGGAAGCCGTGGTCACCGTCGCACCAACCGCCAGGTCAGTCGTAGACTGCTCTTCCTTCTTCGCCTCTTCCTTCTTGTCGTCATCGCCAGCGTCCTCGGTGACGGTCGCCTTATCGCTATCGCAACCGGCAAGAAGACCGGCAGTCCCCAAGGCGACGGTGGCGAATGCGCCAAGTGCAGTGCGACGGCTCAGCAGCACTTCGTTTTCGAGCTTTTTCATTATGCATCCTTTCTACGATCCGGCTACCGTGCCGGCACACAGCACATCGTAGGAAGGATTAAACTTGAATTCATTAGCTGAGAGCTAAGGTTGCGGTAAACGGCCAATGCAGTTATCCAAACGCCGAGCAAACGCACTTTGCGCGACCGTCTGCTGGCAGCGCATCAAACCACCGCGACGGATTCCCCAGTAAAAGCACTGATCATCAACAGGACAAAGAACGCCAGGTAGCTGATGCTCAGCAGGTAGGCGATGACCAAAAAGGCAATCCATCCTACATTGGTCTTACCGTCGGCACGACGTTGCTCGCGAGAACGGCACAGCCAAATCGTCACGCCGATGGCCACAATCAACAGCACAAGTGCCGCTGCCGCCAGTCCAGCAAGCGCAAACATCACGCCAATGCTCACAGCAATAACCGGGAGCAGCAGCAAACCGCACCCGCATCCACCCGGACTATATACGGCAGGCTGTCGGCGTCGCCTCATCGTCACGCCACCCCCATCATCTCTGAGCACTACAGCGCAATGGCCTGCTGAACAGGAACGATCTTATCGAGTTCCGGTTCGATCCGCCTTTTCTCGGCCTCAAGGTCAAACGCCACCTGAGCGCGCAGCCAATAACCATCCGTCAGGCCAAAATAACGGCAAAGACGGAGGTCGGTGTCGGCCGTCACGCGACGTTTTCCCAAGACAATCTGCCCGATACGCTGAGCCGGAATCCCGGTCTCTTTCGCAAGGCGATATTGAGAAATGCCCATGGGAACAAGAAACTCCTCTTTGAGAAGCTCACCAGGAGTCACTGGCGACAGCAAATCGGACGAGGTCTCATCACTTGTGATAATCGACGATTTCGACATTCCAAGCCATCTCCTGTCTCCACTCAAAACAGACCCGATAGCGCTCGTTAACACGGATGCTATATTGACCGGCACGATCGCCCTTCAAAGCTTCCAGGCGATTGCCCGGCGGAACGCGAAGATCATCAAGCGAAGCACAAACCTGCAGTTGGCGAATCTTCCTCAACGCAACACGCTCAAAGGGCACGAACCTCCTGACCCGCACACCCATGGCAAAGCGTTCGGTATCCTCATCTTCATACGATGCAATCATAGTATCGCCTTACGTTAGTAACGTCAAACGTTTCTATAGACTTACATCTCTATTATATCGTACGTTTGTTCGTGCTTTCTAGAACAAATAGTCCTTCACACCTTAGTCAAGCAAAAGCAATCGTTTGTAGACATCGAGGCCCTTGAGTAGAATTTCCTCGTCAAAGAGCATGCTATCGGTATGCAGAGCGCTTGTGGCATAGGCGGGGCAGCCATCCGAATCACTCGGGTTGTCTTGGTCCTCTGGCATACCCGTGCCCAGCAGGAAAAACACGCCCGGCAGATGGCGCTGATAGAACGCGAAATCCTCGGCGATTAGCAGCGGCTCGTCCACGAGCTGCAATTCGGGCAGAGCGGGCGCGATTCGGGCAAACAACTCAGGGTCGTTATCGACCGGTGGATAGCCCTCGGCAAAGTCAAGATCATACGTGCAGCCCGTTGCGGTGCACGCCTCGTCGAGCACACGGTGTACGCCTTCGCGCGCACGGTCGAACATGTCGTCCGTAAACACACGTAGGCTGCCGGCAACATGGGCCTCCCCCGCCACCGCGTTGCAGACGGTACCGGCCTGCAGCAGACCAAACTTACCGATACAGGGCTCGTCGGTGCCCAGCTCGTCCATCAGCTCGCGCTCGGCAACCAAAAACTTCGCTGCCGCCAACGCGGCATCGTGCGACTCCCCAACCGGCACACCATAGGTCTTAGCGATGTGGATGCTCGTACCGTGAATATGGATATGCGTCTCGCTCGAACGCGCCAGCAGCGGACCGGAACAACTCGCCAACGTGCCGGCAGGCAGATCGGGCCACACATGGAAGCCAAAAATGCGGTCGGCCCCATAGCGCTCGAACACACCACTCTCGCATACCGTCTTGGCACCACCGGTCGTTTCCTCGGCCGGCTGGAACACAAAGAGAACGTTGCGCCTAATGGCGCCCGGCTGTTCGCGAATCGTACGGTCGACATACGTCGCGGCGGCAAGCGCCATGGCCATGTGTCCGTCATGTCCGCAAGCGTGCATCTTGCCGGGATGGGTTGAGGCAAAGGCCGCTCCCGTCGCCTCCACGATGGGCAGCGCATCCATATCGGCGCGAATCGCCGTGGCATGCGCGGCATCAACACCGGCGTCGAAGAAGGTGCAGACGCAGCTGGGGCACGGATGGGTCACCTCGCAAGTGAGCGGTGCCAACACGCCCTCGATATAGGCAATGGTTTGCGGAAGATCGAAATCGAGCTCCGGAATGCGATGGAGATCGCGGCGATAGCGACGGAGTTCTTGGAGCTCGGTCATAGAGGATCCCTTCGTGAGGCATATCTGTTGCAACTTATTGTGATACAGGATTGTGGCACACATGTTTCCAGCATATTGCTGCATTTTTTAAACGTTATATACGAATACTCTTGTTTGCTAAAGTGCAACGTGGTAGGGTCGTTACCACTTGATAGAGGCGCGGGCACGAAGAACCGCGGGCGAGCCGGCAGGCTTTGACCCCGTGGGGAGGCGAAACCCGCCGAACTGGGCTTTTCGGGCACGAACAACCTGGTGGGCCTGCGGGAAACACCCACAGGACTGTCTGCAGCAATGCGGGAGCGCTATCCGGACATTGGGTCCACGCCATGCGGATTCGATGCGCAGATGGCGCCGTCTGGATAGCGAGGTTTACGGGACATGGCATTGACCCCCAACGAGGCATATGCGGCCAAGCAGCCGTTTGTGGACAAAGAGACACTCGAGCATATCGTCGAGCAGTTCCCCACGCCATTTCATCTATATGACGAGGCGGGCATCCGCCGCAACATGCAAGAGGTGCGCGACGCCTTCGCATGGAACCCGGGCTTTAAGGAATACTTTGCCGTCAAGGCCAATCCCAACCCGGCACTCATCTCCATTCTCAACGAATACGGCTGCGGCTGCGATTGCTCGAGCTATACCGAGCTCATGATCGCCCGCTCGCTGGGCATCACCGGCCACGACATCATGTTCTCGTCCAACGATACGCCGGCTGCCGACTTTGAGCTCGCCGACAAGCTGGGTGCCATCGTCAACTTTGACGACATCAGCCACATCGAGTTCTTTGAGCGTGTTGCGGGGCCCATCCCCAAAACGGTCAGCTGCCGCTTTAATCCAGGCGGCCTGTTCCAGCTCTCCAACGGCATCATGGACAACCCAGGCGACTCCAAATATGGCATGACCACCGAGCAGCTCTTCGAGGCCTTCCGCATGCTCAAAGCCAAGGGCGCCGAGGGCTTTGGCATCCACGCATTCCTTGCCAGCAACACCGTCACCAACGACTACTACCCCAAGCTCGCGCGTATCCTCTTTGAGCTTGCCGTACGCCTGGAGCGCGAGACCGGCGCACACGTCGCCTTCATCAATCTGTCCGGCGGCGTCGGCATCCCCTATCTGCCCGAGCAGCAGGCTAACGACATTCACGCCATCGGCGAGGGAGTACACGCGGCATACGACGAGATCCTGGTTCCCGCCGGCATGGGCGATGTGGCGATCTGTACCGAGATGGGTCGCTTTATGATGGGCCCCTACGGCTGCCTGGTCACCAAGGCTATCCACGAGAAGCAGATCTACAAGGACTATATCGGTGTCGATGCAAGCGCCGTCGATTTGATTCGCCCTGCCATGTATGGCGCCTACCACCACATTACGGTGATGGGTCAGCCGGGCGGCGCCGACAAGGCCACAGCGCCCGTCACGAACACCTATGACATCACGGGCAATCTGTGCGAGAACAACGACAAGTTCGCCATCGACCGCGAGCTGCCGCATATCGACATGGGTGACCTGCTTGTAATCCACGATACCGGTGCGCATGGCTACTCCATGGGCTACAACTACAACGGCCGCCTGCGCTCCGCCGAGGTGCTGTTGCGCCCCGACGGCTCGGCCGACCTTATCCGCCGCGCCGAGCGCCCGGGCGATTACTTTGCCACGCTCGACGTGCTGCCGTGCGGCCGCGAGCTGCTGGCAAAGTCGCGCGCCGAAAGTGCTCGTCGTCGCGCCCAAGACGAGCGCCTGGCCGTCGCCGCCCAATGGAACAGACGCATCCAGATCGCGGAAGCGAAGGAGAAGAACATGGACATCCGCAATCTCGAGGGCTCAATCGTCGCCCTCGTCACACCGTTTAAAAAGGACGGCAGCGTCGACTTCGACGCGCTCGAGCGCCTTATCGATTTCCACCTGCAAAATGGCACCGACGCCATCCTCACCCTGGGCACCACCGGCGAGAGCGCCACGATGACCGATGACGAGGACAACTCCGTTGTCGCCGCCGTGGTCAAGCATGTTGCAGGACGCGTCCCCGTCATCGCCGGCTCGGGCTCCAACTCCACGCAGACCATGCTCACCAAGTCGCTCACCTACCAAGGCCTGGGCGCCGACGGTCTGCTGCTCATTACCCCCTACTACAACAAGTCTAACGAAGAGGGTATCTACCAGCACTTTAAGACCGTAGCGGATGCCGTGGACATCCCCTGCATCCTGTACAACATCCCCGGCCGATGCGGCTGCGGCATCAGCGAGCGCAACGTAGAGCGCCTGGCCGCGCACCCCAACATCATGGGTATTAAGGAAGCCTCGGGCAACGTCGCCTACGCGGCCAAGATCGCCCACCTGCTGTCCGACGACTTCCGCATGTACTCGGGCGAGGACGCGCTCACCGTACCGCTCATGAGCTTGGGGGCCTCGGGCACCATCAGCGTGTGGGCCGATGTTCAGCCGCAGCTCGTGCACGACATGTGCCGCGCCTACCTGGACGGCGACGTGGCACGTGCCCGCGACATCCAGATTGCCGGCCAGCCGCTCATCAACGCCCTCTTTAGCGAGGTCAACCCCATCCCCGTCAAGGAAGCGCTCGCTCAGATGGGTATGATCGAGGCAAACTACCGCATGCCGCTATGCCACATGGCCAACGACACGCGCGCCGCACTTACCGATGCTCTGAAGGGAGCTGGTCTGCTTGATTAAGACCGTCATTATGGGAACGGGCCGCATGGGCTCGCTCATCCGCACCACCGCCGAGGGCGTTGTCGACGCCGCCGGTCAGCCCGTTTTTGATATCGTCGCCCAGATCGGTTTTGATCTGTCCGAGCTCGAGGGCGCCCCGGCAGCCGACGTCATCATCGACTTCTCGAACGTCGTGACCTTCGATGCCGTCGTCGCCTATGTCGAGCGCACGGGTGCCGCGTTGGTCTCGGGCACCACGGGCTACACGCCCGATCAGATGGACCGCCTGCGCGAGCTGGGTCAGAGCGCCCGCATCATGCACTCCGGCAATTACTCCATCGGTATCGCAGCCCTGCGTCATCTGGTAGCACAGGCCACACGCGAGCTGCCCGGCTTTGACTGCGAGATCGTCGAGACGCACCACAACCAAAAGGTTGACGCCCCGAGCGGCACTGCCAAGCTACTGCTCGGCGCCGTCGTCGAAGCTGAACCCGAGGCAGGCTACCACCCCGTCTATGGCCGCGAGGGCATGTGCGGCGCGCGTGACCCCAAGGAAATCGGCATGCACTCGCTGCGCGGTGGCACTGTCGCCGGCGTGCACGAAGTGAGTTTCTTTGGCCAGGACGAGGAGGTCACGCTCACCCACCGCGCCACGAGCCGTCAGATCTTCGTCAACGGCGCCCTGGCAGCCGCGCAGAAGCTCGTCACCCGTGAGCACGGCTTCTATACATTCGACCAGGTCATGTTTGCCTAACCAGGTATCAACCGAATCCACCCAAAGGAGAGATAGCAAATGAGCAACGCAGCCGAGATGGATGCACAGGAGATTATCAACTACATCGCCACCGCGCCTAAAAAGACGCCTGTCAAGCTTTATGTGCGCGAGAAGCCGGGCATGAAGGTCCAGTGGGGCAATGCACACGTCTACGGCGGTCGTCGTGGCAAGACCGTCTTTGGCGACTGGGATGAGCTCAAGGCCATCCTCGATGCCAATGCCGACTCCATCGACTACTACGATGTGGAGAACGACTGCCGCAACTCCGCCGTCCCCATGCTCGACCTTAAGGGCATCAACGCCCGCATTGAGCCGGGCGCGATCATCCGCGACCGCGTCGAAATCGGCGACCGCGCCGTCATCATGATGGGCGCCATCATCAACATCGGCTCCGTCATTGGCGAAGGCTCCATGATCGACATGGGCGCCGTGCTGGGCGGCCGCGCCACCGTGGGCAAGAACTGCCACATCGGCGCCGGCACCGTGTTGGCAGGCGTTGTGGAGCCCGCCAGCGCCACGCCCGTCATCATCGAGGATGATGTCATGATTGGCGCCAACGCCGTGGTCCTGGAGGGCGTGCGCGTGGGCAAGGGCGCCGTCGTGGCCGCCGGTGCCGTGTGCGTCGAGGACGTCCCCGCCGGCGCCGTCGTGGCCGGTGTCCCCGCCCGCGTCATCAAGATGCGCGACGCCCAGACCGACAGCAAGACCGGTCTCGAGGAAGGTCTGCGCAAACTTTAATAGTTACGCGGTTTTGACAAACCGCGTAACAAGTCGACGCTGCAAACGACCCAGAGCGGCAATCTGACGTTCAATCGTCGGGCATGACCAGAAGGTCAATGCCCTCCTCTTTCACGTCACCTTGCTCGCTCTGGGGCGTTTTCGCTGACGTACGCTCAACCTGTAGCGTAATTAAGCCCCAAGCAAGAAGGCCGAAGCCCCGCCCGGGACTTCGGCCTTCTTTATCTCAGGGTTCCATCGTATTCAACCATGGCGGGTTGCTTTGACAGGCGCCCTACGGCCGTCTTATAGACCTCGGAACGATCGCGCCGCCCTATTGCCACAATCTCGGCAATCTCAACCATTCCGTCCTCTCGGATTCGGAAAACCATTCTGAGTCCCGCATTCCGCCATTTAATCTTTTTGCAGCCGGCGAGCTCGCCGTGAAGCGGCGTTCCGATTTCATCAGCGCGCGTCTTTAATTTTGCGACGGCAATACGGACGAGCCTGCGCTGGGATCCATCTAGTTTTTGATATTCCTTCTCGACGTCTCGATTCAAAAAGCCGACAACAAAATGCCCGCTCATTCGAAAAGATCCTCGTCGGGAATCGCGTCCGAATCCATCGACTCAAGCTCCGCGAGCTCCTCGGCAGTTAAGGCGTCCTCAAACGGAACAAACTCATGCGGACCATGCTTGACTCGATCCGCAGCGATGCGATTTATCTCAAGTTCATGCAGATACTGCAGCGCGCCGTACATTTCCTCATAGGCAGCATAGTCGATAATCACGGTATCGATATCATTATGATCAGCAATGAACTGAGGCGCGCGTTTTGCGCGTTTACGAATGGCGGATAAGGACTTGCTTGCTTCGGTAGCAGAAACAACCTGGTCTTTTGTAAACACCGGTTTTTCCAGAACGAGTGGGGACATTTTGACCTCCAAAAAATAATCTGGATTATATTTCAAAGTATACTTCAAAAAATAATCCAGACTTTTATTCAAAAGTAAAAAGCCTTATCGATTCTCGATGCTGCCGATATTCTTGAGCTCGATGGAGATGAGGCCGTTGGGCTCGTTGACAAACTCGATGTATTCGGAGTTCGAACCCATCTCGGCCGGGAAGCTGATCTCGATACCCGTGTCGGTACGGATCTTATGATTGCGCACCGCCGCGCGTTCGACCTGTTTGCGCTCTACGGGCACACGCTCAGGCACCTTCTCCTCGGTCAGTGCCGCGCGCACGCTCTCCTTGATGACCGGCTCGTCCTCAAAGACCTCGTCGACGATATCCCAAGGCGGCAGCTCCTCGTCATCCTCGACCTTCTCGGCCACAGCGGCCTTAACCTTGGCGAGCGCTACGGCCGTATTGGCGCCGTGCTCCTCAGCGACCTCCTCGACCACACGCGTCACGGTGTCGATGACCTCCTTACCCGATACGCCCGTATCGCACTGCAGCAGGCCATCGGGGATAAGCATACGGTCCTCGCCGGCAATCTTGCGCTTCTTGTCCACGTAGCCAATCTCCATGGTGCTCGCGCGCACGATGGCATAGCTCGGCACCTTTTGCGAGGGGTTTGGCAGAATAGCGTAGTGGCGCGCGATGTCGTTGCGCACCTCCCCCTCCTCGCGGCCCACCTCGTGCATAAAAGCCTGCTTGGAGCCCAGCAGCATCACGGCAAACCAGCGGGCATCCTCATCGTCGTCAAAATCAGCCACGAGCACATCGGTAGACTCGGCTTTCTCGACTTTGGTGAGCTCGGAGGAGATAAACTCCGCAATCTGCTGCGACAGGTCCACGAACTCGCGCTCGCCAAAGAAATAGCCCTTGAGCTCGCCGCCGAATGCGGAGTTCTCGGCAAACGTGGCACGCTTGTTATCAGCCGAGGTACGTGCGCGGCGCAGATGCGTTGTCACGAAGTTGCGCACGGTACGGCTCTCGATATCGAGCTCGCGCTGGCTCATGACGTTGACGGCAGAGTCAAAGTCCAGGATATGCAGAATCGCGTGATTGATTTTCATATACGGCATTCCGTTCTAGATCGAATTGAGCACGAACCAGTATAGCTGTCGAGCCCGCCCCAGGCGCATCGAAGATTGGTGCATCGGGGACAGGTTGCTTTGCACCAATGGCTAGCGCAGGAGTTCGGACTGCCAAGCCTCGAGCTGTTCTGCCAAACTCTTGCCGGCAGCGGGCACGTCGATCTGGGGTCGTTTGGGCAGCAATGCGCATTTAAGGATTGCCACGATGGTCTGCGAGACAAAGCGTCGCGCATCCTTGTCAAAGCCTTGCGCAGCCTGGAGCATCACGGGCAGGCTCTCGCGCAGATTCCCAGCGATATCCGCAAACCGCTCAGCACCCGTAGCCTCAAACACGGAGAACAACGCATCTACAAAACGCTCGCGCTCGCTAGGCGACACCGCAAGCAGCATCTCGCGAATGGAGCCATCAACGTATCGAGCACCGGCGGACAGGCGCTCGCAGTACACGAAGTCGCAACCATCAACCACCCAGCTAAAGGGATTGTGCTGCAGCAGGCTGAACTCGGTGCTCTCAACGATGGCATAGTCCTCCTGTGTCTCGAACATCATGCCAAAAATCGACGACCGAGGTAGCGTCTTGTCGATTCGACCGGAAAGATCGGCAAAGGCGTCGCCGTTCAGAAACTCCTCGACGAAGCCCGGACCATCATGGGAATACGCCCGTTCGATTCGCTCGCGGGCGACATCGGAGCACATTGCCGCACCGTACACCGCAAGGTTTCCGCCCTTGGAATGACCTCCGCACAAAAGCTGTCCGTCAATCGCATCCGCCGCCTCGTCCACATAACGCGCCGCGGATTCCTGGGCCGGCACAGGACACCGGAACGCCATGTTAAAGTCCTCTTTCCAGCCCACAATCGTGCTGTCGGTCCCCCGGAAGGAAAGATAACTAAACCCCGCCGGAAACCGGAACGCCATGGCTGCAAACTGCTCTGTCGCCACCACATCGCTCACGGCACGATAGCCGCAAACGTGCACGCCACGGTAGCGAGGGCTTGCTGCCACGGCCTCCAACAAGGCCCTGCTCCCCTCTGGGTCCCACAAGTCGTCAATCATGTCCCGGTAGCACTCGGCACGCAGCAGTTCGCGTACGTCTAGGCCCTGCCAGTTCGTCAGCTCCGCCATATCGCGCGGCAAACGCAAATAGGACAACCACGCAAAGACCAGGCTATCCACCGCGCAGAACGGCCGCTCCTCAAACGAATCAAACGCCGTCTGGGCATAGGTCAAAAAATTAGGCGAATCCGGCATGGCCCTCCCATCAACTATGGTGCATTGGGGTCAGGTTACTTTGCACCAAAAAGGCGCCCGGGCCGTGTGGACCCGAACGCCTTCATTGTAGCTTTTCGCTCTAGCGAGCTTGATTTAGCAGGAGAAGTCGACGCTGTCGATGATGTCCTTGAGGGCCTTGGCGGAGGCGGTGAGCTCATGCTGCTCGTCATCGTCCAGCGGCACGGGAACGCGGCAGACAACGCCGTCGCGGCCAACGACGGTCGGCATAGAAATGGCAAGATCGGACAGGCCGTACTCGCCCACCATGAGCGAGGAGACGGGCAGAACGGTCTGCTCATCGCGCATGACGGCGGTGCAGATACGCTTGACGGCCATGGCGACGCCATAGTAGGTGGCGTGCTTCTTCTCAATGATGGTGTAGGCGGAATTCTTGACGTCCTCGGCGATACGCTTCTCGGCGGCTTCGTGCTCCAGGTGGCCGTGAAGCTCGCAGAAGGTGTTCAGCGGAACGCCGGCAACCTGAGCGCTGGACCAAGCGACAAACTCGGAGTCGCCGTGCTCACCCATGACGTAGGCCTGAACGTCGCGCGGGTCAACCTCGACGTGGGCGCCAAGCATCTGCTGCAGACGGCCGGTGTCGAGTACGGTACCGGAGCCGATGACATGGCCCTCGGGCAAGCCGGACATCTTGATGGCGGCATAGGTCAGAACATCGACCGGGTTGGAGACGATGAGCAGAATGCCGTCGAAGCCGGACTTCTTAATCTCGGGGATAATGGACTTAAAGATGTTGACGTTCTTGTTGACCAGGTCCAGGCGGGTCTCACCGGGCTTCTGAGCAGCGCCAGCGGTGACGACAATCATGGCGGCGTCGGCGACATCGGAATAATCGCCGGCGTAGATCTTCATCGGCTCGGCAAACGTCATGCCGTGCGCGATATCCAGGGCCTCACCCTCGGCGCGGTTCTTGTCCACGTCGATGAGGACCATTTCGGAGAACAGACCGCTCTGCATCAGCGCGAACGCCGAAGACGAACCGACGAAACCGCAGCCGACAATAGCGACCTTCTTCTCGTTAACCATTAGAAACTCCCATCTCTCTCCACAAACAAGCCGCCCGGGAACGACCCGAGCGGCTTGTCGTAATCCCAATACATCCAATCGGGACTTTGATTATGCTCCTATTCGCAGCCAAATATCGACCGTTTACCGAAATTGTTTGCAGGATTCGTAAAATAACTGCACGAAATCGGTTTCGAGCTATTGACGAGTCGATTTCGAGCTATTGACGAGTCGAGATGGCCTTCTAATACAGGCCCGCCTCACGAATGGCCTCGGCAGCCAAAGCGATCTGATCGGGCGGCAGGACCAGTGCCATGCGCACGTGCCCCTCGCCCGAAGGACCAAAGCTCGCGCCCGGCGTCACCACAACGCCGGCCTTCTCCATGAGCTCCTCGCAAAACGCCATGGAATCGGTGCGGCCACCGGGAAGCTTGGCCCACACAAACATAGAGCCATGCGCGTTGGGGCGCTCCCAGCCCAGACCCTCAAGACCGTCGCACAGGGCATCGCGGCGCTCCTGGTACTTCAGACGCTGCGCCTCGACCTCATCGCGCGGGCCATTAAGGCACGCGATGGCGGCCTTCTGGATCGGGAAGAACATACCAAAGTCGATCTGGCTGCGCAGCTTGGCAAAGGCAGAGACCACGTCCTCTCGGCCGACCAAAAAGCCGATGCGCGCACCGGTGACGTTAAACGACTTGGAGAGCGAGAAAAACTCAACGCCCACCTCGAGCGCGCCGGGATACTGTAAGAAGCTGCCGCCCGGCTCGCCGTCGAACACAATGTCCGAGTATGCGTTGTCGTGAACGATCAACAGGTCGTGCTCGCGGGCGAAAGCGATGATCTCCTCGTAGATCTCGGGCGTGCCCACCGAGCCCACCGGATTGGCGGGCAGTGACACGATCATGTACTTGGCACGGTCGGCCACCTCGGGATCGATGCCCGCCACATAGGGCAGGTAATTGTGCTCGGCAACCAGCGGATAGTACTCGAGCTTGGCATCGGCGATCTTGGCACCCGCCTCAAAGACCGGGTAGCACGGATCGGGAACCAGAATGGTGTCACCCGGATCGAGCAGGGCCAGGCCCAAATGGCCCACGCCTTCCTGTGTGCCGTTGCACGACTGCACCATGGACGGCGTAATGCCTGAAACGCCAAAGCGACGCTCATAGTAATCGCACACGGCCTGCTTGAGTTCGGGTAGGTCGCGCAGGGCATACTTCCACATCTCGGGATCTTGGGCTGCTTGCGTGAGCGCCTCGACCACATGGTCGTACGGCTTAAAGTCGGGCGTGCCCACGCTCATGTTGTAAATGGTCTTGCCCTGAGCCTTCAGCGCGAGAAGCTTGTTGTTGAGCGAAGCGAAGACCTCCGCGCCAAAGCGGTCGAGACGCTGCGATGCCTGCATGGTGCCACCTTTCGATATAAAAAACGCGGCGCTCCGACAAGAGCGCCGCGCGATACGGGCCATCAGATTGCAAAAGTGTAACGCTTGCAACCCCCGTATTGGTTCAATTTAGCCAACCTTAGTCAATTGCATTGAGCGCGTCGATCTGCGCGAGCCACAGACGCGAGCTGGCGTCACTCGGCATACGCCAATCGCCGCGCGGGCTGAGCGTCACCGAACCCACCTTGGGACCATCGGGCAGGCAGCTGCGCTTAAACTGCTGGGCAAAGAAGCGACGATAGAACGTACGCAGCCACGTGTGGACGGTCTTGGCGTCGTAGACGCCCTCGAAGCTCTTGAGCGCCATGCGGTAGATCTTGCCCGGCTCAAAGCCAAAACGCAGCAGGTAGTAGAGGAAGTAGTCGTGCAGCTCGTACGGGCCCACCAAATCCTCGGTCTTCTGCGCAATCTCGCCGTCGCCCGTGGGCGGCAAAAGCTCGGGGGACACCGGCGTATCGAGGATATCGAGCAGCGTCTCGGCGATACGCCCGCCAAAGACATCGGCGGCATAACGCACCAGATGGCGCACAAGCGTCTTGGGCACACTCGCGTTGACGGCGTACATGCTCATGTGGTCGCCGTTATAGGTAGCCCAGCCGAGCGCCAGCTCCGACAGGTCGCCCGTGCCGATGACAAAACCGCCGGCCTGGTTGGCCAGATCCATCAGAATCTGCGTACGCTCGCGGGCCTGGCAGTTCTCATAGGTCACGTCTTGGACGGCCGGATCGTGCTCAATGTCCCTGAAGTGCTGCTCCACAGCCGCGTGAATCGAAACCTCGCGGAAGCTCACGCCCAGGTCGCGGGCAAGCGACTCGGCATTCGACTTGGTACGATGCGTCGTGCCAAAGCCGGGCATGGACACGGCCGTGATACCGGTGCGCGGCAGCCCCAGTGCATCGAAGGCGCGCACGGTCACAAGCAGTGCCAGCGTGGAGTCCAGGCCGCCCGAAAGACCGATGACCGCAGCCTTGGTACCCGTATGGGCAAGGCGAGTCTTGAGGCCGGCGGTCTGCAGGTCGAGGATGGTCTCGCAGCGCTCGGCCAGGTCACCATGGTCGGCCGGCACAAAAGGCGCACGCGGGAAAACGCGGTCGATATCGCAGGCATCGCGCAGGACAGGCTCTTCGGCCAGCACGTCCTCAAAAGAGAACTCAACGGTCGTGGCCTCCGGCACATCGACCGCGCGGGTCCACGTCGTCGAACGACGGCGCTCGGCAACCAGGCGGTCAAGGTCAACGTCGGCGATGGCCATATCGCAAGTAAGCAGTTTGGTCGCGGCGAGCTTGGAGCCGTTTTCATAGACGAGGTTCTCCCCCGCAAAGACCATGTCGGTCGTGGACTCGCCCTCACTCGCGTCCGCGTAGGCATAGGCGCAGTACAGGCGCGCGCTTTGGTTAGAGATAAGGCTGCGACGGTAATCTGCCTTACCGATAATCTCGTCCGAGGCCGACGGGTTGAGAATCACCGTCACACCGTCAAGCGCCATCTCGGTCGAAGGGGGCGCCGGCACCCACAGGTCCTCACAGACCTCAACGCCCAACACCAGGTCCTCGGCGCCCTCGTCACAGCAACGGTAGACAAGCCCTGAACCCAGCGGGACCGGACCCTGACCGGCAAATTCAACCCACACGGGATCCGCAGGCGCCGGAGCAAACCAACGGCGCTCATAGAACTCGCCATAGTTGGGCAGATACTTCTTGGCCGTGAGGCCCAAAAGCTCGCCCGCACAGCACACGGCCGCGCAGTTGTAGATGTTTTCAGCCACCGCAACGGGCAAGCCAACGGTAAAGACGATCGGCAGCTCACGGGTTTCATCGAGTATGTGCACCAGTGCTGCTTCGCAGGCATGCAGCAGCGTGCGGTTATGGAACAGGTCGGCCGCGGTATAGCCGGTCAGGTTAAGCTCGGGCAGCACCAGCGCGCGAACGCCGCGCTCGGTAGCCTCGCGAACAGCCGCCAGCGCAACCTCGGCATTGCCCTCGACATCGGCCACGCGACTCCGCGGCGACGCCGCCGCCACACGCAAAAAGCCATCAGACTGAGAAAGGTGAAGATTCATAAGAATGCTCCCGTGCGTAGACGCCATTCACAACAATTAGCAAGTCCTATTGTAGTTCAACCGCCGGGTGTAACCGCATCCCACCAACTTGGTGAGCAATTGATGAGTTGATGGTATCTGTTAAATGTCACGTACGATTCACATCTGGTGGGTACCCTGATGGCTACACGAAACGAAGCAGATTTACACCGGGAGGACCCCGTATGACAACCAAGTACACCGACGCGCCGCGCACGCGCGTCATGACGCCGGCATCGCTCAACAACGGCGTGCACGAGAACCATTCCATCGGACAGACCATGGCCATCGCGCCTAAAAAGGGCCTGTTCGATGACATTTCCATTCCCCAGATCATCGCCGGCGCCGCAGCTGCTGCCACGAGCGTCGCGCTTGCCTCCAAGATTGGTATCGCTGGTTCAGTAATTGGTGCCGCCGTGAGCTCGGTCATCACCGTTGTGTCCTCGCAGGTCTACCGCCACTTTATCTCTGCCAGCGCCGAAGCAATCAAGGGCACGCATGCCGCTGTCGACTACCCTGCCGGCGCCTACGAGCCCGTTGAGCCCGATGTCGAGGAGCACCTAGGTGGCGCCGCGACCACGCAGGAAATGCGCCAGGTTGCGGGACGCGCGACCACGGCGCGCGTCGCCCCCAACAGTCTGCGCGCCAAGGCGGCGGCAGAGCGCAGCCAGACACAAAAGAAGGTCATCGTCTTCTCGATCGCCATCGCCATCGTCGCGGTCATCGCCTGCGCCGGCGCCATCCTTATCACCACTGCCGGTGAGGGTCTGGGCGAGCGTCCCGAGCCAATCCTGTCGTCGCGCACGACCGAGAGCGATGCAAATGGCAACACTCAGCCGCAGGATCAGCAGGCACAGACGGACGACACGCAAGACAGTCCTACCTCTGCCAATTCGTCCTCGAACACCCAAAACCAATCGCAGGGCACCGATTCCTCTACGGCCAGCAGTGACACGCCGTCCGGCACGACCGACTCAAGCCAAACGACTGACGGTTCGCAGCCAAGCACGGGCGGTCAGACGAGCGACACCACGTCGGGAACGGGTGCAGCAGACAGTAGCAACACCAACAGCTCGAGCGGAACCGCGTCCGGCACGGCATCTGACAACTCGAGCCAAGGCACGGCATCGGGCAACTAAGCACATTTGCTTCTCATAGATAACCGACCTGTACAACGGGCGCGAATCGAAAGCGGTTCGCGCCCGTTTGCCTTGGGCGCCGCCATGGCGAACGCCATGCGATGGTAAGATGCTTTACATGTGTAAAGAGGAGATTTGCCATGAGCAAGACAATAGTTAGGCCCACGCTTTCGCTGGGCAACCACATCTATCTGTATCGCCTGCTGCGCGATGCGATTGGATGTGGCAAGCAAACGTTTATGACGCAGGTCGAGGAGGCGCTCGCCGCTGGCGACATGACCGCTTATGACCTGGGCTTCGAGTCCACGCGCGAGCTGCTCGAGGAGCTCGACGACTGCATTAAGCTGACCGTCTTTAAAGGCGGCCGCCTGTATGCCACGGTCATCGCCAACGAGGCCTGGGATGCTGCACTTGCCAAGGGCGAGGACAAGCCCAAGACCGCCAAGGGCGCCAAGCAGTCCTACAAAAAGAAAAAGCGCGGTGAGAAGGACCTCAAGGCCGTGCGCCCCAAGCACGTTAAGCGTCCCGAGCCCGAAGCCATGGTTGAAGCCGCGCCGGAACCCAAGCCCGAGACAGAGATCGAAGTCGCTATTGAGGTAACGGCAGAAGCCGAAACCGAAATCGCCGCCACGACCGATTCCGAAGTCATATCCGAGCAGGAAGCCACTGTGGAGCTCAACGAAGCGCCCAAGTCGACAACCGAAGAAGCCGCTGACCAACCCGAGCCGTCTGCGTTCCAAAACAGCGATGTCTTTGGCGACGAGGCCGAGGACGATCAGTCCGACGAGCCCGCAGATCAAGACGCTACCGAGTCGACACCGGAGCCCGAGACGCCGCAGCCCGCCATCTCGCTCACGGTCGTCTATGACCCCGAGAACGCCAACGCCGGCATCACCACCATGGCATCCACGCCCATCGAAGCAAAGTCGAGCGTCGAGAACGAGGACGCGACGCAGGTTGAGGTTGAAACCGCAGCTGCAGACGCGCCCGTCACCGTGGAGCCCGCAGATTCCACGATCAAGCCGGAAGCGACGCCGGAGCCCGCACCCGTCATCGAATCCGTGCCCACCTCTGCTTGCGGCCAAATTCCCGCACCGGCACCGGCTTCGGCACCCGCAGCGGCCCCAACCCCCGCACCCGCAGCACCGACCATCCCCGAGGACTTCCCCATCGATTTCGCAACCGAGGTCTTCTGCCCCGGCCCGCTTCTGCACCAGCTGTCGACCTATCTCCCCTACGGCGCCGATACCCTCGGCATTGTCGGCGAGTACTACTGGATCGCCCGCGAGCGCGGTACCATCGAGGCCGCGCGAAACCGCGCAAGCTTCCCCCTGCGCTACACGCAGGCCGGCGAGCGCCGCGAGGTTGCCGTGCGCATCCGCCGCAATACCACCGGTGGCCTCGGATCCACCTGGGCCATCGATAAAGTCGAAGAACCCGAGCAGTAACGACAAACGACTCAAATCCAAATCAGGATTTGAGCCGTTTTTATTTGTTGATGTTGCGTAACCAACAGCGAGCGGGCCGCAAGTGCCCCAGGTTGCCGTGAAAGAGGAGCGACGCGTACTTCGGTACGCGAGCGACGGCTTGAACGGCAAGATGGGGTGCTTGCGACCCGCGCAGCGTCGAGCAGTTACGCGGTTTGGAAAACCGCGTAACGATCTAGTCGCGCGTCAGCTTACGGTGAATACGATGCGGCTGGGCTGCGTCCTCGCCAAGGCGCTCGATGCGGTTGGCCTGATAGGCCTCGAAGTTGCCCTCAAACCAATACCAGTTGCCCGGATTCTCGTCGGTGCCCTCCCACGCCAGAATGTGCGTAGCGACGCGGTCCAGGAACATACGGTCGTGGCTAATAACCACCGAGCAGCCCGGGAACTCGAGCAGCGCCGCTTCGAGCGAGGACAGCGTCTCGACGTCGAGGTCGTTCGTGGGCTCGTCGAGGAGCAGCAGGTTGCCGCCCTGCTTGAGCGTAAGCGCCAAGTTCAGACGGTTGCGCTCGCCACCGGAGAGTACGCCGGCGCGCTTCTGCTGGTCCTGGCCTTTAAAGCCAAAGCTCGCCACATAAGCACGGCTCGGAACCTCGGTCTCACCGACCATCATGTGGTCCAGGCCATCCGAGACGACCTCCCACAGGTTCTTATCGGGGTCGATGCCGGAACGGTTCTGATCGACATAGGAGATCTTGACGGTCTCGCCCACCTCGAGCTCGCCCGAAGTCAGCGGCTCCAGGCCCACGATGGTCTTGAACAGCGTGGTCTTGCCCACACCGTTGGGGCCGATGACACCCACGATACCGTTGCGCGGCAGGGTGAACGATAGGTCGTCGATGAGCACACGGCCATCGAACTCCTTGTGCAGGTGATGAGCCTCGAGCACCTTGTTGCCCAGACGCGGGCCCACGGGGATGCGGATTTCGGTCCAGTCGAGCTTCTGGCTTGCGCGGGCCTCGGCCTCCATCTCCTCGTAACGAGCCAGACGGGCCTTGTTCTTGGCCTGGCGAGCCTTGGGCGAGCTGCGTACCCACTCGAGCTCGGCCTCCATGCGCTTGGCGAGCTTGGCGTCGCGGTTGCCCTGCGCCTCGATACGGGCGGCCTTGGTCTCCAGATACGTGGAGTAGTTGCCCTTGTAGGGATAAAGGTGACCGCGGTCGACCTCGCAGATCCACTCGGCAACGTTATCCAGGAAGTAGCGATCGTGCGTGACGGCAAGCACCGCGCCCTGGTAGTTGTGCAGGAAGTGCTCGAGCCACAGGATCGACTCAGCGTCCAGGTGGTTCGTGGGCTCGTCGAGCAGCAGCAGGTCGGGAGCCTCGAGCAGCAGCTTGCACAGGGCCACGCGGCGGCGCTCGCCGCCGGAAAGCACGTTGACCGGCATGTCGGAATCGGGCAGCTGCAGGGCGTCCATGGCCTGGCCGAGCTTGGAATCGATATCCCAGCCGTCGGCGGCGTCGATCTCGTCCTGGAGCTTTCCCATCTCGGCCATGAGGGCGTCCATGTCGCAATCCGGGTCGCACATCTCCTCGCCGATCTTATTGAAGCGATCGACCTTGGCGATCATGTCGCCAAATGCCATGCGCACGTTCTCGATGACGGTCTTGTCGTCGTCGAGCGGCGGCTCCTGCTGCAGGATGCCCACGGTGTAGCCGGGGGTGAGCCTGGCATCGCCGTTGGAGACCTCCTCGATGCCGGCCATGATCTTGAGCAGGGTCGACTTGCCCATGCCGTTGGGACCCACGACGCCGATCTTGGCACCGGGGTAGAAGCTCAGGGTCACGTCGTCAAGGATTACCTTGTCGCCATGGGCCTTGCGAGCCTGATACATCTGGTAGATAAACTCTGCCATATGTCTGTTCTATCCTTTCTATCTGCTGTTTCCCTATTCTTGATTCGCTTTAGTGGAAACGAAATGAGGGAACCAGCTCTGAAACGTAACGAAAAAGGGGCATGGTTGCCCACACCCCCTAATACTACCTGGGAAAAGTCCCCCGGAACATACTATGAACTGCGTACGCTAGTTTTCCGCAACCTTAACGAGCGGCTCGCTGCGATTTGCGCCACAACAGATACGAGTAGACGTAAACGGCTCCAACCGAACCAAACGCCAGAGCCGCAATCACCGCGGCGACGACTTCACTCGAAAGCACGCTGCCTGCCACGCCCATCACAATCAGGCCAATACCCAGCACCATAAAGCAGGCGCCGCCAAAACGCTGCGTACGGCGCCAGTTCTCGGGATCGGCAAGCGCCCAGGGTGTCTTGATACCGAGCGTATAGTTCTGCTTCACACGCGGCAAGTAGTTGCCTACGCCGATGAACAGCAAACCGACAACACCGGAAATCAGCACGTTAACCGAACCGACCGCCGGCACCACGCCCCAGACCGTAAGCTCTCCCAGCCAGCTTATGGCGCACATGAACAAGGTGAAGGCGATTACGAAGCCCTGGTAGAACTTGCCCGAGGTTCGATATGCCTCACCTTTGGGGTCGATGCGCGGCACCATGTAGAACATTGCGAGAAGCGCCAGAGGCAGCACGCCGAGCGCGGAGGCCATCCAACTAGGACCCCAACCGTCGACGGCGCCGTTCGCACCCCAGTGCGTGGGAATCTGTGCAGGCAGGCTCGGCATCACCATGAGGTGCGCTACAACATTAATAGCGCAGACCACAACAAGCATGGCCCACACGCGCGACGATACCCCCGTGGCGTGAATGCCCTTGTTTTCGTTATTCATCCTTATCACCTTCCGTGTTTGTAAAGCCCATAAACCAGCCAATCAAATCCTGCATGACGGTGGTGTTTAAGCTGTATACGATGTTTTGGCCATGACGTTCGTCGGTCACCAGCCCGGCATTTTTAAGCGTCGCCAAATGGTGGCTCAGCGAAGGCTTGCTGATGTCAAAATGCTCGGCAAGCTCCCCCGCCGTGCAATTGCCCTCGCGCAGCAGCTCCAAAATACGCCGCCGCGTCGGATCGGCCAGTGCCTTAAAACCCTCTCCCGGCATAGAACCTCCTCTCACCAGTTCGTTCGACGCGCACACTATACTCGATATTTAGATGTTTGTCTAATTATCTAATTCAGCAATAGCCATAGAACACTCGTTCGCTTTTAGTTACAATACCGTTAGAAGCAGATGGGCCAGCTCCCCTCTACCAGAGAAGGAGATGGACTATGAGTATTGACGATGTCCTGACGTTGTTATTGCTTGTAATCGCGGCTGTGGAGCTCGGCATCCACATTGGAGGTCGAATGAAATAGCCGCCCCCGCGTAATGCGAAGACGGCCACTTCTCACGCCATAAACGTGTTTCGGAGTTGGCCAACCCGCGGCCACGGGTGCCATCTGCTTCAATCTTATGCGAATCCCCGCTTCATTTCAACATGCCCCAAGGCCTCAAATGGAGGCAGAATAATACCTATAATGGCGATAGCCAATTACGTTAATTACTTCCCCATCGGAGGATATCTATGACCGAAACCGCAGTCGCCGCTCCCGTCGAGACGCGCGACACCAAGCTCGAGATCATCATGGGGCGCGAGGCGCTCGACAAGCTCGCCGACGCCACGGTGTTGGTGCTCGGCTGCGGCGGCGTGGGCTCTAACTGCTGCGAAGCGCTCGCCCGCGGCGGCATCGGCCATTTCGTAATTCTGGATAAAGACATCATTGCGCCCAGCAATATCAACCGTCAGGCCATCGCGTTTCACAGCACCATCGGCAAGCGTAAAGTTGATGTCATGGAGGCCATGATCCATGACATCAACCCTGCCGCCACCGTCATCAAGCGCACCGAATACCTGCTGAGCGACAACATCGACGAATTCTTCGCGAGCGTTCTGGAGCAGACAGGTGGCACGCTCGACTACGTTATCGACGCCATCGATACCATCTCGGCCAAGCTCACCGTCGCCAAGTATGCTCAGGACCACGACATTCGCCTGGTGAGCTCCATGGGCGGCGGCAACAAGCTGCATCCCGAATGCCTGCGCTTCGCCGATATCTTTGACACGGTGCGCGACCCCATGAGCCGTATCATGCGCAAAGAGTGCAAAAAACGTGGCATCAAGAGCCTGCACGTTCTATTTAGCTGCGAGGAGTCGGTCAAGACTCAGCGCCGTGACCCCTCCAACATCCACGAGCGCACCGAGCTCGGAACCGCCAGCTTTATGCCGCCCATCATGGGCCAGATGATTGCCGGCGAGGTTATTCGCAAGATCAGTGGACGCGGTACCGAGCGCGTTCGCGCCGACGGCCAGCGCCTGGACTAGCAAGGCACACCGCGATGGAGCTGCAGTCCTTTGATGCTCACTGTCACCTCGACCTGATGGCCAGCCCGAACACCGTTGCCCACGAAGCCGCAGCGATGGGACTGGAGCTCTTTGATTGCGGCGTCGATCCACGCGATTTCGCGTCAGCATCCGAACGCGCCAGCAGTAGTCCCAACGTTATTGCAGGGGTGGGCCTCCACCCCTGGTGGATTGCCGACGGCCGATGCGGAACCGCCGAGGTCGGCCTGCTTTGTGAACTCGCCATCCGGGAACGGCTTATCGGCGAGGTCGGGCTCGATTTCTCGCCACGCTTTGCAGGCACCGAGGGAAACCAGACGCAGGCATTTGAACGGCTATGCCGAACGTTATCGCAGTCCCCGCTACCTGGACGCGTTCTATCCATTCACGCCGTTCGCGCGGCGGGAGCAACTTTGGACACTTTGGAGTCGAACGACCTTCTAAAGGACGTCCCCAACTCCCCCACCATTATCTTCCACTGGTTTAGCGGCACCTCAGATGAGTTTGTCCGCGCACGTATTGCGGGCTGCTACTTTTCCGTGAATGAACGCATGCTTGCGACCAAACGTGGGCGCGAATACGCACGACAGATTCCACTTGATCGCTTGCTACTCGAAACCGACGCGCCGGCCGAACCAGACGCGGAAACATCCGCGCGACAGCTCGTCGATTCACTCATAAGAGTATCCGAGGTCATTGCTGCGCTTAAAAACTGCCCCGAGGAGAGCGTCAAGTCGGTCGTTCTGAGAAATTCCCGCTCCATTTTCGACTTCCGCTGACCTCGGTGGGCAAAAAATGCCAAATATGAGTACTGTTGTAAAACTGGTCACATTATTTTGCACCAAAACAACGACCTGATAATGTACAACTGTTCATTATCAGGTCGTTTTAGCATACCCAGGGACATATTAGACGGCTTTAAGTTGTCCGCAGACACTCAACTAGGACCTCAAGAGCCAAATTTTGCTGCTACTAAATTTGTGACAGTACTCATATTTGGCATTTTTTGCCCACGACCCTCAAGGGGCATGAGAATCGCACAACGCAGCCCCCATAAGAGCGTGGGGCAATTCGGCGGCGCTACACTAACTCGTGCATAAGGTCGCAATTTCGCGCATATAGCTCATCAAAGATATGGCGGCGCGATGTGTACAGCTCATGAGCGTCCATATCAGGCTCGATCGTTTGTGCGACCCCAAGAACCCGGGCGAGCTCACCCCATGATGAATAGGCGCCGCCAGCAAGTGCCGCCATAAGGGCATCGCCAAAACATGCGCCCACCGTGACCTTCGCAACCGAAACTGCGCGCCCGCAGACATCGGCAATCGTCTGCATCCATACCGGATTCTTAGTTCCGCCACCCACGAGCATGATGTGCCCGATAGGCAATCCATGATCTCGCTCGATAATATCAACATGCGCTGCGACCGTATAGGCGACCCCCTCCAAAGCCGCGCGAACCATATGACCCCGGGTATGCCTTTCGGTCAGTCCGAAGAACACGCCACGCGCCTCGGGATCGTTGAGCGGGGTGCGCTCGCCCGCAAAGTATGGAAGACACAGCAGGCCATCCGCTCCAGGACCTACCTGTCCGGCATCGTGCGCCATGACCTCATAGGCATCGGGGCCGCCGGAGCGTTCGGCATCCACGGCATCGCGGTACAACTCGCGTCGCAACCACGCCGTCAACGCACCTGCTGTATTGGTGCCGGCGCAGATACCGTAAGTTCCGGGGATGATGAATGTCCCTGGCCACAGACGAGCGTCATCGACCATATGGTCCGCCAAATAGATAAAGTAGGCCGTGCTCCCGAGTTGCACCATCATGTCCCCGGGGCAGAACACTCCGGTAGAAATCGCCTCGGCGCCCGAATCGCCTGTTCCGACAAGCACCGGCGTATCCCTCGCAAGACCGGTTTCAACCGCCGCCCGATCCGTGATTACACCGGCGATATCGGTCGCCGCCATGACTTCGGCCATCTGGTCGGGACGGCAGAACCGCGCGCACCCGCGCTCATTAACCTGCCACGTCCCGCGATCGTATAAGGGGAGGAAATCCTCGGCAAGATAACGGTCGATCGTAAACCTGCCGGTAAGCTTGGCGCATAGATAGGACGAAGCCGTAAGAAACTTCGCCGCCCGCTCATGGACCTCAGGCATATTCTCCTTAAACCAAAGGACCTTAGGGGCGATATCCGACGAACACGGATCGTGTCCAAAGAGCTCGCGAGCGCGATCGGGGCCATATTCGGAAAGAAGCTCGTCAATCTGCGGCTTCGAGCGAGCATCAACCCCGTAGAGAATTGCCGGAGCCAAGGCGTGGCAATCTTCATCGACCGGCACGCAATCACAGCCCAAAGCCGACAACCCTACGCAGCGGATCTGGTTCGCCTCGATGCCCGCGCGCTCGATAAGCTCGCGAGACAGCCGGCAAAAATCACCCCACCAAATCGCTTCTGCATCGTGCTGATACCAACCATCCTGAGGGTTCTCGGTCTCATGTTGACAAGATGCCTGCGCCACAATTCGACACTCCGCATCCATTAACACACCCTTGGACGCACTCGTTCCTATGTCGATGCCAAGATAGTACGGCATGCCGCTCACTCCCCTCTCGCGGCACGGGCGGCAGTCATGAACCGCGCGACCCGTTCGGCTTCGACAGAGGCGTCGAGCTTGCCGTCTCGCTTGAGGCAGGTACCGACAAACGCGCCATCATAATGCGAAAACACGTCTGCAACGGTATTCTCGCGGCATCCCGTTCCACATACCACCGGCACATCGCCAACACGGGCGCGTACCTCGTCGGCAAGTTCGCCCGAAGCGCCGCGCCCGGCAGCAGACCCACCAATAACAAGGGCGTCCGGCAGGCAGTTGAATACCAGCGAATCGGCAATATCGGGAGTCGATCGGTCGTTAAGATACACCTCGCCCTCGCTTGTGATGAAATGGAACATCTTTAGGTCATCCAGACGCAGGGCGGCGCGGCGGCGCATGGTGTGCGCAAAGTCACGATTGATCAGGCCAAGGTCGCCAGCCCAGGCACCGCAAAAATTGCAGCGCGTGAACTGCGCATCGACGGCAGCGCACAGCTCGATTGTGGCATCACCGTCGTAAATAGCCTCAGCTCCCCAAGGAGTCGACAGATCATGGGATAGAGCCCCGATAACATAGCTCATCGATGCAAGGGTTGAGGGAGAAACGTGCTGCTCATAGGGCATCGAGAGCTCATTGGTAATCAAAATGCCATCGACACCGCCCTGCTGCAACGCCTCGAGATCGCGCTTGGCGGCTTCCACGACCTGCGACACGCTTCCGCCCGGGTAATACAACGGATCGCCCGGCAGAGGACGCAGGTGCAGCATTCCGATAACCGGCTTTTCGGTCTTGAACATCGAGGTTAGAAACGACATAACGTGCTCCTTCATAGGGTTATTGCAGGGACGTTACTCCCCCAGCACCTCGACGTACACTTTTCGCTTCTGCGGACCGTCAAACTCCGCAAGATAGATGTTCTGGGCACCTCCGCACACGATGTGGCCATCTTGGACGGGAAAGAAGCAACTGTTTCCACAAATCATGCTCTTGATATGCCCACAGGAGTTGTTGCCGGTGGCTCCATAGCTCGGCAGGAAGTGTGCATGCGCATAGGGGGCATCGAGCGGGGCGATGCGATCAAGCGTCTCCATAAGATCCGTCTCCACGCAGGGCAGTCCCTCGTTTACCACGATTCCACAGGTCGTATGCGACAAAATAATTGCTGCCAAGCCATTCGTCACCGAACTGCGTTCGATGGCAGCGTGCACGTCCTCGGTAATATCGATGAACTGGTCCGGAGCAGTCGATAGATAGCTCAATGTCTCGAGCGTCACCATGTTCACTCATCCCCTTCAAGAAAACGCAGGGCATTACCCCAGTAGAGCCTTTCTCGCGCATCATCGCGCATGGACACGGTATCGAGCGCCCGCTTGAGTTTGAATGCACGGAAACGCGGCGTATTGCTGGCGAACATCACTTGATGCGATAGCGCGCGCTCATACCACAGCGGCCCCATATCGACCGTGAAAAGACGCTGCATCATCTCCTCGGGCGAATCGATGTAAGTGATAGAGGTGTCCGTGTAGCAGTTGGGATACTTGAGCAGCATCGCCACGGTCTCGCGCACCCAGGGCCAGCCAAAGTGGGTCAAACTAAAGCGCACATTTGGATGCGTTGCGATTGTGTGCTCAAATGCAAGCGGGTTACTGCGCGAGAGCTCTGCGCCAGGCTCCCAAGACATACCGGCATGGAAAACCACCGGCTTGTTATAGCGCTCGCACAGCTCGTAAAGCGGCTCGGCCACAGCATCATCGGGGGCAAAACCCTGCTTTGCAGGATGCAGGCAAAGCCCCTTTGCCCCCAACTCGGTAAAGGCGCGCTCCAGTTCGTCTGCGGCACCGCTCACCTGCGGGTCTACGCTCGCAAATCCCCACAGGCGATCGGGATGCGCGGCAACCAGCATGGCAATCTGGTCATTGGTGCCAAAGTGCCCTCCGCATGCCGTGGTTACATCGAGCGGCATGAGCACGCTCTTCTGCACGTCACAGACGTCCATCTCGACTTGAAGCTCATCCCAATCCATGGGGCCCATATGCCCCATACCAAATTCTCGTGACCAAAAGCCGAATCCATCAGGCTCATCACCCGGCGTACAGATCTCGCCGTAGAGCATAGGATGGACCAACATGTCGATAACCATTTCATACTCCTTTCCAGGCATTTGACCCTAGTACGGCTCAAACGAACCAATCACTCGGGACGACAGCTCAGCGCCCGCCTTCATACACGCCGGAATATCAAGGCCATCGATCACGCCCTTGGTAAACCCGGCAATATACGAGTCGCCAGCACCCACGGTATTAACGACCTTCTCCGCCGGTACGATCCCGCACTCATAGAAGCGCTCACCGTCATAGGCAATGCTTCCCTTCTCGCCAAGCGTGGCAACCGCAACGCGCGGTCCCAATTCCTGCACGTGGCGTACCCAGTCTCGCAGCTCCGGAGTGTCCTCTTCAAACGACATGAACGCATAGTCTACGTAAGGAAAATGAGCCTCGCATGCATATTCGGGATCCTGGCTGAACACCGAGAAGTCCATAACCACCGTCTTGCCCGCATCATGCCATTCGGGCAGGAGGTCCAAACAATTGCCAAACAGGTCGGTATGAATGATGTCATGCTCTAGGATAAACGCCCGGTCGTCTTCATTCGGTCGATATGTCTCCATTACGCCATCGATTGCCTCGAGATGCACGCGATCGACGCCGTCTTTCAATGCCATGAGCATCACCGAGGTGTCGCCATCTTCCACCCGCAGATGTGAGATATCGAACCCCTCAGCGGCCAGCGCCTCTCTCATCTTGTCTCCGTACTCGTCCTTGCCGACAACCGACACGGCGGATACCGAAACGCCCATTCGTGCAAGATGGATACCCCAGTCAATGCCGTTACCAGTCGGATAGAACACGCCGATGTTTTGATAGACGTCCGCGCAGCAAAAACCAGCCGCACACGCTTTAATACCCATGGTCTTCTCCAATGTTCAAAAGGGGACCCGCCACATGGCGAGCCCCCTTTTCGCGTTTCGCTTATTGTTTTGCATCGGCTGTCCAAGGCCTCATAGCCAGACCGCCGTACGCTTTCTTAAGCTATTCGACGATTGGTGCTCCGTGGCCCCAAGAACCTTCCATGCCGCACACGGTCGAGGCAAACCCGGCAGCAAAGTCGAGCGCGCGCTCGATGGCCTCGGCGCCATCCTCACCGCGCTTGGCGGAATCGAGATGGCACATCAAAAACGAGGTGAGGAACGAGTCGCCCGCCCCCATGGTGTCCTTCATGTCCGTTACCGGTTTAGCCAGCTGGCGGTAATAACGCTCGCCGTCGTAAGCAATGCAGCCCTCGGCGCCCGCCGTAGCCGACACAAAACGCGGACCCAGGCCCTTCACCCATGCCAGACGCTCGCGAATCTCGTCCTCACTCGCGGCATCCGCCGCACTAAAGAAAGCGAAATCGACGTAGGGCGCAATCTGCTCGTAGTACTCGTCGGTGGAGTCGTCCGAAAAGTCAAAAGAGACCGTGACGCCCGCAGCCTTCAGCTTGGGCAGCTCGCGCTCGGTAAAGCAATAGTTGCCCGAATGAACCACATCGAACTGCTTCATGTACGAAAGGTCAAAGCGATCGAGGACATAGCGCGCATCGCCACGGATACCGCCCTCGTTGGAGCCGAGGAAGACACGGTCACCGTCAACGACGGTCACGCGAGCCGCTCCGTTCTCGCCAATCATCTGCTCGCACTTGTCAAGCTCGATACCCTCATCCTCGAGGCTTGCAATGACATGCTCGGCAGCGGCATCATTGCCAAAAATGCCCATGTATGCGGAGCGTGCGGCACCACATTTCTTGGCATAAACGGCGAAGTTCACCGCATTGCCGCCGGGATACATGGTGTGGATATGCTCGTAGCGATCGACGACATTGTCGCCAAATCCGAGCGCGTTAACGTTAAATGCCATGGCCTTTGCTCCTTCTAGTACTCGACAACACCCATATAGCGACGGAAATCGGGATCGTGATCAAACACCTTGCCGCGTGCGGCACGCAGCTCGCAGTTCATGGCGTAGAACAGCACCGGGTCCAGATAGGCACGGACGCTCGCCGGCACGGCTTCCATACCGTACTCCTTGGCATCGAGCACCATCAGCGTATCGGTATGCGTCTTAAGGAACGCCAGGGCGCGCTCGTCCATGGCACGGCACTCGCTGGAGCCCATCTGCAGGAAGTAAAAAACGCCATCCTGAGTAGCCTCGAAGGGGCCATGGAAGTACTCGGCAGAGTGGATGTAGCTGCAGTGCTGCCACTGCATCTCCATAAGAGAGCAGATAGCGAAACCGTAGGTCTGGCTAAAGTTGGGACCGCTGCCCAGAATGTAGAAGAACTCGTGCTCCTGGCAAAGCTTGGCAAAACGATCGCCCAGCTCGGCATTTACCTTCTCGCGTGCCGGGGGAAGAATCTTATCCATCTCGGCGATACCGGCATACATATCGGCAAGATCGGCGTAGCCCTCCTGCTGATCGAGCAGCTCGGCCGCAAGCGACAGCGAAATGCCAGCGGGGACCTCGGCCTGCGGCACGCCCTCGCCCCACGGGTAGACCCACGTGGTCCACTTGCCGGAGTCAATCTTGGATCCAGCGTTGTCGGTCTGGGCGATCACCGTAGCGCCGGCAGCAAGGGCAATCTCGCAGCCCTCGACGACCTCGGGGGTGTTGCCACTGTGGCTACAAGCGATGACCAGGGACTTCTCGCCCAGACGACGCGGACGCATGATATCGAACTCGCGAGCCGTATAGATATACGAAGTGAAGGTGGTTGCCTCGCGCTGCAGAAGCTCATGAGCCGGGATCAAATCGATCATGGAGCCACCGCAAGCAATCCAGTAGACGCTGTCGAACTTGCCCTTCTCGGCAATTGCCTCTTTGATCAGATCGTGTGCGTTCATATCCAGTTCCTTTCTTGTTTGGCCCGCAATCAATGACGTTGGTTGCGTGGCCGATGGTTGTTTTAGTCAATCAGATATTTCTCGAATGCGGCCATGTTCTTGGCATCTGCCGCCGCCGGGTCATCGTAGTAACGACCGTCCGTGATTTCCTGGCCCAGCATGCCGTCGAAACCATGGGCGTTGAGTGTGGCGACGAAGGCGTCCATATCGTGCTTGCCATCGCCCCACACCAGATGGCCATACGGGTCACCGTCGATAAAGTGCATCTCGTGAATTGCCCCATCACCAAAGGCGGCAAACCAGTCCTCGAGCGTCTCGCCTGCAACGCCCATCGCGGTTGTATCAACCATGGGCTGTAAGTACGGGCTCGCGACCTCGTCAATCATGCGCTTCGCATCGGAAACCGTCGTCACAAGGTTGCTCTCCTCGGGACGCAGGCTTTCCATCGTAAGCACCAGACCGTGCTCGCCGGCATACTCCGCCAGAATGGACAAGTGCTCGCGGCTGCGCTTCCAGGCTTCCTCGCGGTCCTCGTCCCAGTCGCCCCAGCCCGAGTTGATGGACATGCGGTCGCACCCAAGTACCTCAGCAAGCTCAATGCCGTGCTTAAAGTACGCCAGGCTGCGCTGTTCATGCAGCGGTTTGCGTGCGCAGTACTGCCAAGGATAGACAACATTCTCGGGGCACAGAGTACGATACCTAAGCCCACGGTCTGCAGCCTTTTTCGCCAGGACCTCAGCCTCAAAGTAGCCCGTATGGTCGAGCGTCACATGCGGCTCTGCACACCACAGCTCAATGGACTCAAAGCCCAAGCGCTGCTGCACATCAAGGAAGTAATCGAGCGACCACATGATGTAGTGGATATTCATGCCCGCAATCTGCTCGCGGTGCAGCGTCGGTTTGGATTCAGACATCTTATGCCTCCTTATTTCGATCGAACACGATTTGTCCGTCCGACATCGTCATGTCAACCGCAAGATCGCGTGCGTCGCGATAATCGAGGTCGAACACATCCCGATCGAGCGCGCAGATATCGGCAAGCTTGCCAACCTCAAGCGTACCCAGCTCGTCTTCGCGCATCAGATCGTACGCGCCCCCGGCAGTCCAAGCGCGCAAGAGCTCGACAAGCGTCAGCGTGTTGACCTCATTCACGGGCAGTCCGTCGGCGAAGAATCCGCCGCACGCACTGTAGATTGACTCGCCCAAGCTCGGAATCAGCAGCGGTAAATCCGTGCCACAGCACACTGTGCATCCGGAATCTTCCATGCCGCGGCGATTCCAGCTGTGCAAAAGTCGCGCCTCACCAATTTGTCGACGCATCATCGACAAGCAATCCTCGCGCCGGTCCAGCGTCAGAATCTGCGGATAGACCTCGCAAATTCCACCTAACTTGCCAAACTCGACAAGATCGGTCGGGTCAGAGTTCTCGAGATCGGTAATCGCATGGCGGCGAAGCATCCGTCCATGCTCGTCTCGAGGCAGCGAGGCATAGAGCGCCACGGTGCGACGAACGGCGCCATCGCCCTGGCAATGCAAAGAATATCGGAAGCCGTCAGCATCAATTGCACGCAGCTCGTTCTCAATCAGATCCCACTCTGGCTCCTCGACGACCGTCTTGCCGGCAGCGCCCGCATCGGCCGAGTCCTCATAGGGGTCTATCATCTCGGCAAGCCCCGCCCATACGCCGCGATCGGTCATACGGTTGAAGCCAGAAAAACGAACGAACGGTCCCCGGAAGCGCTCTCGCGCCTCGCGGGCATATGCCAGATTTGCACCGGCGCCCACCGGCTGCGACATCATGGAGACGCGAACCGTCAGCTCGCCAGATTCCTCACGACGCGCCATCTCGTCGGCAAATCCGTAATAGTCGTCGAAGGCCATCTCTTTGATAGCCGTGACACCGCGAGCGTTCAGCATCGCCATGTAATCAGAATACCCGGCGCGTACCTCGGGAAGCGCCAGGAAGTCCCGCATCATACGCCAGGTCTTCTCGGCGTAGCAGGCCTCGGGCGTAAAACCATAGCGCTCGCTGGCGGCGGCGTTGAGAACGCACGTCTCGGCACCCGGAGTAAAGCAAACAACAGGAACGTCTCCGAAGGCGTCGTCGAGCGCTGCCGCCGTTTTTTCATTCTCGGCGCCTTCGGCGAGCGATGCGGGAAGGTCGTGCCCAAAGGCGGCGGCACAATCGAGATGGGCATCCTTCCACAAACGCAGAAGCGCTACCACTTCGTCGACGTCAGAGGCTTCGGATAAGTCGGCTCCCAAGCTCCGCAACGCCCAGCCCGTATAGAACGTATGCACATCGACCAAGCCAGGCATGACCGTTCTGTCGCCACAATCGATCACCTCATCTGCCTGGGCGAGAAACGAGTCTGCCTCGCCAGCGCTACCGACGGCTTCAATCCGATTGCCGCGTACCGCGACAAAACCTTCAAACGGCTGGTCTTCCGTACCGGTGAAGACGCTCTTGGACGTCAGCACCGTCAAACGATCGGACATCGCGACCTCCTTACGCCGGAAGCATGCCGGAGATGGCGGTAATGACCAAGCCAAACACGACCATAAAGATGAAGAACTTCCAGATGGTCTTCCACCATTGGCCAAACGAGATCTTTGCCACGGCAAGGCCCGCCACCGTCATGCCCGCCACGGGGCTGATGGTGTTGATGGTCTGGTTGGCAAACTGGAGCGCGGTGACGGCCGCCTCGGGATTGAGGCCCATGAGCTCGGTCAGGGGGCCCATAACGGGCATGGTGAGCGCCGCCAGGCCAGAACTCGAGGGAACCAGCAAAGAGAGCAGGCCAAGGACGATATACATAAACGTGGTGTAGACGGCGGCGGGTGCACCGGCAAGCGCGGTAGCGAGCGCCTGGAGGATGGTGTCGATGATCATGCCGCCCTCGGCGATGACCAGAATACCGCGAGCGATACCGATAACGATGGCAGCGTACGCAAAGTCGGCGAGACCCTTAACGAACTCCTCTGCGATCGTCTGCTGGTCAAGGCCGCCCAGGATACCGGCAAGCAAGCCCATGCCAAGGAACACGGCGGAAATCTCATTCATGTACCAGCCCTGGGTAACAAGACCCCAGACGATAATGCCCATACCGCAAGCAAAATCGATAAGCACGAGCTTCTGACGGATAGTGAACTCTTCCTCGATGGAGGCATCGGTCACGGAAAACTCAATACGCTTGAGCTTATCGTCCTCGTACACAATGGACGACTCGGGGTTTTTCTTGACGCGCATGGCGTAGCGCATGGCCCATGCGATACCGACGGCAGTGAAGATGACCCAAGAAACGGCGCGCAGCCACAGTTGTGGATTGCCCTCGATGCCAATGATGCCTTGGGCGATCAAAACATTAAACGGGTCGATGGTCGAAGCACAATATCCCAGGTTAGGACCAAGGAAGCAGATGATGAATGCCGTCATCGAGTCATAACCGATACCCATCATGATGGGAATGAAGATGGCATAGAACGGCAGGGCTTCCTCAGACATACCAAACGTAGTGCCGCAAATGGACAGCAACGTCATCGTGATGGGAATGATGAGGATGTCCTTGTTCTTGAGCTTTTTAATCACACGGCTCATGCCGGCATTCAAAGCGTTGGTCTTGGTGATGATTGCGAACGATCCGCCAATCAATAAGACGAACGCAACGACGTCGGCAGCCTCCTGGATGCCCTTAGTGGGCGCTTGCAGGACCGCGAAGATATCCTGGCCCAGATTGATGGTCTCGCCGGTCTCGGAATCGGTGTAGTTCTTATCGACCTGTTCATAGGTTCCAGCAACGGCGACTTCACGCTCGCCCGCTGCTGTCGAAATCGTTTTGCGCTGATACTGACCAGAGGGAACGATCCAAGTCAGGACCGCAAAGACAACGATCAGCAAGAACATGATCGTATAGACATGCGGTAATTTGAACTTAAAACGTCTGTTTGTCTTCTTCGCCTTCGTATCTGACATAGATACCTCCAAAGAACTCGAGACTGCATCGCATCTCGCTTCAACGTTTGCACAATGCAAACGTTCTATGACGTCCCATAGATTACCAGCAGCTTTTTCCTTCATCAAGATAATTTCAAACTGATTGCCGCAACGCGGTTGAACGGTTGTGTTCGCGCCGTGAACGGTATGGAAACGCCCGGTGAGATGATCCACCGGGCGTTTCCATTCGCAATGTCCTAGATGTCAAAAACGTAGCGAGACCCAACGATCCGCTGACGACCGATGATAAACGGCCGTCGCTGCTCATCGAAAAAGAAGGCTTCCATATAAAACAAGGGTTCGCCAACGGGAACTGCCAACAGCCGAGCGACCTCGGGCGACGCGCACGCGATCTCGAGCGTGCACGGGTCGGTAAACGCGGGCGTGCGGCCCGTCCGGTTGCGCACGAACTCAAAAATGGATTGGTTAGATAGAGGTGCCGTTGATAGATAGGCGTTGTCCTCGTAAACGTATATGTTGTTCTCGAGCATGACAGGGACGCCATCGGCAGTGCGCACGCGCTCAACGCAAATCAAGTCAGTTCCAACGGGAACACCAAAGAACTGTGCTTCGGTGGAATCCGCCGGCAGTATCTTTCTCGAAATGACACACGCCCCCGGTTCCATTCCGTTAACGCGGCATGCGTCCGAAAAACTCTGGACGTCATCCTTCTGGCGAATCTTGCGCTTGAGCTTGGGGGCATTGACAAACGTGCCTTTCCCCTGTCGCTTCGTTAGATAGCCCTGCTGGACGAGCTCCTCAATAGCGCGTCGCACGGTAACGCGGCCAACTTTATAGCTCTCAGCCAATTCGAATTCGTTGGGTATCCGCGCGCCTGCCTTGTAGGCGCCGGAGTTGATTTCGTTTTTAATGATATCAATGACCTGTTGGTACAGCGGTATCGCTGCTTTACCGTCAGTTGGCCCTTCAGTCGGTGGCATATACCCTCTCCCAGCACAATTAATTCTAAAACGGGCTTAAGGGCATTCAACAAGCCCTTAAGCCCGCATTAGCTTAAAGTATGCTAGGTGTCGCACCAAAATGTTGGCTATTTACTCATCAGACCCGAAAAACGCGCAACTACCGCGCTCCTAAGAAAGCGTGAGCAGTTCCGGCAGCTGGTCGATGATCTTGTCCGCGGCATCCTGGCTAAAGCCAAAGCGCTCCTCGCGCTTGGCAATGACTGTCAGGCCGGCTCGCTTGCCGGCGGTGATGCCAGGCACCGAATCCTCAACGCAGCAGCAGCGATTCGCGGGCAGCCCCAGCAGATCCAGCGCATGCAGGTAGATGTCGGGCTCGGGCTTGCTCTCCTTAAACTGCTCGCCGCTCACCACATGCTCAAAGGCATCCGACAACCCGCACGCATCGAGCACTTCCTCGATGCTATCCATGGGAGACGAGCTGGCAAGCGCCACGCGAACGCCGCGGCGCGGCAGCTCTCGAATCGTATCCACGGCGCCTGGGTTAATCAAAGCCTGATAGTCGCGCGGACGCTTATGAGCCCACTCGTCCCAACGGGTCAACGCTTCCTCGCCAGTTAAATGCCCCTTACCGGCGCGCTCAAACCAATCGACCAGCATACGCAGGAAGAACTGATGCGAAGTGCCGACCTGCCCATTTAACTCCTCTTGAGTCAGATTAAGCCCAAGCTCCTTGGCAAACGCGGCGGTCTCGCCCAGGTAGTAATACTCGGTATCGACAATCACGCCGTCCATGTCAAAGATAACGGCGTCGAACGGAAATGCGGACACGGCACCCTCCCTAACAAAAGGGCGCCCGCAAGCGGACGCCCGAGCCATGCACTATCGGCGATTCTAACCCAGCAGCTTATCCAGCGCCACTGCAATGCCGTCTTCGTTATTATTGGCGGTCACCATCTGGGCCACAGCCTTGACCTCGTCGACGGCGTTACCCATGGCAACACCGGTACCCGCCCACTCAATCATAGACTTGTCATTCTGGCCGTCGCCAAACGAGACGACCTCGCTGGCATCGATGCCGAGCTTGGGCAGGGCACCCTCGAGCGCGCGGGCCTTGTCGATACCGGGCGCCGTGTACTCAAAGTACCAGTCGGCCGTAAACATGCCCGAAAGCGTCTGCTTAAAGGGCGCATACATCTCCTCGTAATGCGCCTGCAGGTATGCCGGATCGCCCGCCGTCAGCAGCTTGTCCACGGGATAAGCATCAGCAACCTCATGCAGGCTCTCCACCTCGCGAATCTTAAGATCGCACGCGTCGCGCTCATACTTGACGATATTCTTCTGCGAGCCGTCAGGCAGCGTGATCATGCAATGGTACGAGTCCTCGACGTGCAGATCGCGACCGAGCGAAATCATAGGGATCACGTCAAAATTACGCAGATGATCAATCAGACGGTGCAGTTCGTCAGCCGGCATGGCCTGGTCAAAAAGGACCTCATCGGTCTGAGCGTCGACCACATGCGCGCCATTGAAAGCGACTAGCAGACCGTCATGGTTTTGGAGGTCGAGCTCCTGTGCCAAGGCGTGCAGCCCCCATGCGGGACGGCCCGAAGCCAAAATGAGCTTAATACCCGATTCCTGCGCCGCGAGCAGCTTCTCGCGCGTACGCGGGCTAATCACTTTCTGATCGTTGGTGAGCGTACCGTCGATATCCATCGCGATGGCTTTGATTGCCATATATGCCTCCCTGTCATTGAACAACCTTGTCTGAGCCATCATACAGAACACCCATCGCGACTCCGTTTACAACGGGCAAAAAGTCATGTTGTCTCGAACATGAACAGCGTGTGGTCGTGAAGCTTTATCGCTCAGGTCAAATACGTCTGCTAGCGACGCTCATCCGTCGGTGCGCCCTCGACGATCGCGATGCCCGCCGATGCACCTAACGCGCTGGCGCCGGCCTCGATGAATGCGCAGGCCTCTTCGTAATTATGGATACCGCCCGCCGCCTTGATTGCCACGGCATCGCCGAGCACCTCGTGCATCAGCCGCACGTCCTCGAGCTTAGCACCGCCAAAGCTTCTGCCGGTCGATGTCTTAAGGAATCCCGGCTTGGCCTCCAGCGCGATCTCGCATACACGGCGCTTGGCGGCGTCGTCGCCGTCCAGCTTGCACATCTCGACGATTACCTTGTCAGTGATGCCATGCGCGCGACAAAAATCAGCAATGGTAGTCATCTCGCGCTCGATGGCATCAAAATCGCGGTTCTCGATCGACCTCTGATTCAAAACGTAGTCAATCTCGGTAAAGCCACACGCAGCGTATTCCTCAAACCTCGCAAGCTTCTCCTCGAGCGCCATAGTGCCCTGGGGAAAGTCGATAGCGCCGGCAAGGATGATGTCAGAGTCCTCGAGCATGGCGCGGCCCGTCTCGTACTCCTGCAGGTTCGCAAATACGCAGCGAAAGTTGTACTTTAACGCCTTCTCGACATATTGCTCAAACGTGTCCTCGGGGGCATCGATATAGTCGATGTATTTGTTGATGGGTTTGGCAAGCGTCATGCTGGGCCTCCTTGTTCAGGACTGACAACCGATTCGTGGTTTCACGCGAAAAACCACGTTCAATGTACGCCCGGCATGCAAGGACAGCGTCCGCATTCCGACAAGTGGTATGAAATTAGCTTTAAACGTATATTTACAGACAGCGAATGGCACCGCACGCGGATGCCGACAGCAAGACATCCCCCTCCTCAATACACCCTCATGCCCCTTTACTGTTTGCGACCAGAAATGATGAGCTGCACAACGTCGTTAGCGGTCGAATTCGACCTCTGACGACGTCACGCGACCCATCGCATCTGGCCGACAACAGAAAAGGGGCCCGTATCCCAAAGGATACGGGCCCCTTTCGGCCATGACCTATCTCAGCAGCAAAGACCACTTGCGGTGAGCGCGGTAGAACTCGATCGCACCATCTTATCCGAGCCGGGGCACGTTCGCATAGCGTGGCGCGTGACGGTTGCAAAACCACCCCATTTGAAACAAAGGCAAAAAAGTACTTGCAAAGACGCGTTCCGACATATAAGTTGATAAAAGACCGCCGTTGCGGTTTTAAGTAGATCGAGCATATGAAGTTTGAGTTTTAGCGTGTAAGAGAAGGAAGATCGGCAAAGTACAACCCCAAACGTAATGACAACTTAATGAGGTAACTGCCACATGTGAGGCACCTAGGGCATTGCTGTCTCGATTTTGAGCACGATGCCTTCCGCCTTGCATGGGCCGTTCCATCCCGCCCCTGCAGCAACTGTCTCACGGGCTCATTGAAAACCGCATAGCACCCCAACGTCAGCACATCACCCACGGCAAGCACATCACTCACGACAACCAACACATCAACAAACAGCACGAACATCAACCGATTGGAGAAGCTATGACAAACCACCACGCTGAAGACGGCGATAAGAAAAGCATTCTGGATGCCCGCATTGAGCGAGCATATGCAAACGAATATGACGCCGCCTTTGCCGCCGCGACCATAAAGAACTACGCGTCGCTACCGCTCGCGACGATCTTGGCCGACCACCCTCAACTGCTGAAGCGCTGCACAAAGATCATGGGCGACCCCGACATTCGCAAGCTGACAGACCCCTATGCCCCAAAACGCGACAACGATTCGTACGTTCTTACCGTAGGCTGCCTAGCCCATATGCTTACGGCGCTCGACACGAAACTCAAGCTCGAATGGGAACCCGACGAGCGTCATGAACTCGAAAGTAAGCGGAACACCCTGCGCACCGCACTGTTCCTTCCGTTGGACGGCCTCAAGCGCTGCAACGTCGAGCTCAATACACAGGCGCGGCAAAACCCGGGACCACGGGGCAGAAAACTCCAAGACCCCATGCGGCCATCGTCGACCGCAACCGATATAACCGCATGACCGCGCACTTTTCTGCCGAGGGAGCAGCCATAAGGACGCTGATCGACCTGCTGTGCCTCCTGAGCATCAACGAGCTATTTGAGGGCTATCTCGCCCTTGTTCCCGCGACGGCACCCAAGTCGGTAGCAAAGATCATCGAGACCTGCAGACGCCAGTTTGAGCGCCATCGCAATGGAAGCGAGATGAACGCCAGCATCGCGCAGTACTACGCGGCTCATTACAAAAATGACGGATGTGCCCCTGTCGAGCATCAGCTGCGGCTCGCCTACACCACGCCCGTCGCAACGCTCCATCGCTTTGGAGCCCTTGGCGCTTGCGAGCCGCACGAACAGGCAGCCTGCCCCACAACCGAGCTCGATCTCAGGCTCGGACGAACCCTGTAGCCCGCCAGCCCCTCCGCGGGCAACAATCCTATTCCACAACACAACCAACAGAAAGGAGTCCTCATGGACACCAATCATTCCCCCATCATCAGCCCCCTCACCATGCGTGAATCCGCCCGAGGTATCACGCTCACCAGCATTTACGATGAGATGCTCGCCCGTCGCGAGCTCTCCGTCATGGGAAACATCGAAACCCCGATGGCCCACGACCTATGCCAGCAGATCCGCCTGCTCGATGCCACCGACCCCAGCCGCCCCATCACCATATTTGTCGCCAGCGCCGGCGGAAGCGTGCGATCGGGTCTTGCGATCTATGACGCCATGCGCCTCGCATCGTGCCCCATCCGCACCGTCTGCCTGGAATTCGCCGCGTCCATGGGCGCCGTGATTTTTATGGGCGGCGACGATCGCCGTATGGCGCCCCATGCAGAGCTCATGATTCACGACCCGCTGATCCCCCAGGGGGCAGGCGGCTCGGCACTTGCGCTGCAGGAAACCAGCCGGCGTCTCATGCAGACCCGCAAGACCCTCACGCAAATCCTCTCGGACCGCAGCGGCCTCACGCCCAAGCGCATCCAGTCCCTCACTGCAAAAGACACCTACCTTTCGGCCGAGCGCGCCGTCGAGCTCGGCTTTGCCCACGAAATCCTCTCGACCACCAAGGAGGTCGCCCATGTCTAACCTCACCAGCCGCCTCGCCGCATCTGAGTCCGCATCGTCCACCATCCTCGCCAAGGATCGAACGCTTTCCTGCGACACCCGCCAGACGGGACTCAACAACAACGCACTTGTGATCGGCCCCTCGGGAGCCGGCAAGACCCGAAACGTCCTCAAGCCCAACCTGCTGCAAATGAACGCAAGCTACATCGTGCTCGACACCAAAGGCACGCTCTGTCGCGAAGTGGGACCCGTGCTGGCAGCCCACGGCTACCGCGTGCAATGTCTCAACTTCGCCGACCTCAACACCGTCCCGGCCCTTGCGCCCGGCATCGAGCGCTGCGGCTACAACCCCCTGAGGCACATTCGCCGCAAGGCGGACGGCAGGCCCAACCAGCAGGACATCCTCTCGGTGGCAAAGGCCATCTGCCCCATCGAGGACAACAACCAGCCTTTTTGGGATCATGCGGCGGCAAACCTGCTGTCGTGTCTTATCGCCTACGTCACCGAACAGCTACCCGCCGACGAGCAGACGATCAGCTCGGTCATCAAGCTGATCGAGCACCTGCAGGACGGTGCCACAGGTCGATTGTTTGACGACCTGATCACGACCGACCCCCAAAGCTATGCCCTCTCGCTATGGCGGCGCTACGCCATTACGCAAAATGCCGAGCGCATGCACGCGAGCATCGTCGGCATCCTTGCCGAAAAGGTCATGTGTCTGGGATTCGACGGTGCGGCACAGCTCTATCGTGAGTGCCATCAGGTGGACTTCGCTTCCATGGGACACACCCCCTGCGCCCTGTTTGTAACCGTGAGCGATATTGACCGCAATCTCGATCCGCTGACCGGCCTCTTTATTTCGCAGGCGTTTATGGGCCTCATTCGTGAGGCCGATAGGCAGCCCGACGGCAGCCTGCCCGTGCCCGTGCGCTTTATGCTCGATGACTTCGCAAATCTGCAGATCCCCCAGATCGACAACGTGCTCTCGATTATCCGAAGCCGCAACATCTGGGCAACGCTGCTGCTGCAGTCGACCAACCAGCTCGATGCGCTCTATGGCGAGGCACGCGCACGCTCCATCATGGGCAACTGCGACACGCATCTGGTGCTGGCGCTCCAGGATCCCGAGAGTGCCCGGGTGTTTTCCGACCGCGCCGACGCGCTGCCCAGCACGCTCATGGCGACGCCGATCGATCGCTCGTGGCTCTTTGTGCGCGGCTGCACTCCCGAACAGGTCGAGCGCTTTAGGCTCGAAGACCATCCGCTCTACGGGGAGCTGCCCGAGGCGCAGCGAGGCCATGCGGAGGCCGAAATCTAGGCGCAGGGTTCTCGCAGCGCGCGGCGCCCCGGCGATGTTCCACAAAGGCCGTGCACCCCGGGACCACGGCAAAGCAAAGGGGCCCGCATCCGATAGGATACGGGCCCCTGACTATAAGGCGCGATGCGTTAACAGCAGCGACTACTTGCAGTGAGCGCGGTAGAACTCGATGAGCGCCTGGGTCGAAGCGTCCTGCTCGGCCCTGGCGGCGTCGTCGTGGAAGGCCGGGGTGATCTGCTTGGCAAGCTGCTTGCCCAGCTCGACGCCCCACTGGTCGTAGGAGTCGATGCCCCAGACCGTGCCCTCGACAAACGTAATGTGCTCGTACAGGGCGATGAGCTCGCCAAGCGCGAACGGGGTCAACGTGTCGCCGAAGATCGAGGTCGTCGGGCGGTTGCCCTCAAAGCAGCGGGCCGGGACGATCTGCTCGGGCGTGCCCTCGGCGCGCACCTCATCGGCCGTCTTACCAAAGGCGAGCGCCTTGGTCTGGGCCAGGAAGTTGCCCAGGAACAGCTCGTGGACATCCTGGCCGCTGTCGGTTGCGGGGTTGGCGGTATTGGCGAAAGCGATAAAGTCGGCCGGGACCACCACGGTGCCCTGGTGCAGCAGCTGGTAGAAGGCGTGCTGACCGTTGGTGCCGGGCTCGCCCCAGAAGATCTCACCGGTGTCGGAGGTCACGGCGCTGCCGTCCCAGCGGACGTGCTTGCCGTTGGACTCCATGGTGAGCTGCTGCAGGTAGGCCGGGAAACGGTGCAGATACTGGCAGTACGGCAGCACGGCGTGGCTCTTGGAACCGAAGAAGTTGACGTACCAGACGTTGAGCAGGCCCATCAGCGCGACGGCGTTGTTCTCGAGCGGCGTGTTGCAGAAGTACTCGTCGATGGCATGGAAGCCCTCGAGGAACTGCTGGAAGCGCTCGGGGCCGAGCACGATGATCAGCGACAGGCCCACGGCGGAGTCGACGGAGTAGCGGCCGCCGACCCAGTTCCAGAAACCGAAGGCGTTGGCGGGGTCGATACCGAAGGCCTCGACCTTCTCGAGTGCGGTGGAGACGGCGACGAAGTGCTTTGCCACGGCCTCGGCGTTCTGCTCATCGGACCCGTCGATGGCACCCTGAGCCTTGAGCTGCTCGAGCATCCAGGTCTTGACCTCGCGGGCGTTGGTGAGGGTCTCGAGCGTGGTGAAAGTCTTGGAGACGATAATCACGAGCGTGGTCTCGGGATCGAGGCCCTTGAGCTTCTCTGCCTGATCGTTGGGGTCGATGTTGGAGATGTAGCGGCAGTCGATACCGGCGTCGGCATAGGGGCGCAGAGCCTCGTAAGCCATGACCGGGCCCAGGTCGGAGCCGCCGATGCCGATGGACACCAGATGCTCGATCTTCTTGCCGGTAACGCCCTTCCACTCACCGGAGCGCACGCGCTCGGCAAAGGCATACATGCGGTCGAGGACCTCGTGCACGTCGGCGACGATATCCTGGCCGTCAACGATGAGCTGGCCCTTCTCGCTTGCCGGGCGGCGCAGCGCGGTGTGCAGGACAGCGCGGTCCTCGGTGGTGTTGATGTGCTCGCCGGAGAACATGGCGTCGCGGCGCTCCTCGAGCTTCACCTCGCGGGCAAGATCGCACAGCAGCTTGACGGTCTCATCGGTCACCAGGTTCTTCGACAGATCGAAGTGCAGGTCACCGGCGTCAAAGCTCAGCTTGTTCACGCGCTCGGCATCGGCGGCGAACCAGGCCTTGAGGTCGATACCCTCGGCCTCGAGCTTCTCCTGATGGGCCTCGAGTGCCTTCCAAGCGGCAGTCGACGTAGCATCGATAGGTGCGGCAACAGTTGCCATAGAGTCCTCCTCAGCATACGGGCGCACGCCTCCATGCGCCCGGACATTCAGATGCCACTATTCTAGCGCAGGTCAAGACTATAATCAGCGAGCGTTGCCAATCGGCCCCCAAACGGCAACCGACCAAATAGGGATAGGTTTATTTTGGCAGGTCAAACGCTTTACCAATCAAAAATAACCCGTCTTTTTATGCCAAATATTAGGCCGCGGCACACACGCTGCCGAGCAACTCGCGCAGAGGAGACCCAATGCCCTCAAGCAATTCGGGAGCGATAATGGCAAAAACGGGAACCTCGCCGGCTCCCGCGACGGCAGGCACCTTGCCCTCCGAGACAATACATCCATAAGGGACAAAACCGTCTTCGCCGGCATCGAGCGCCGCCATGCGACGCGCGAGTTCGCGCGCAAAGCCGGCAGTATCGGCATCGCCGATCGCCAGGACAAAGTCCACGCCTTCGTCGGTCGCCAGGGCCACGGCTTCGTCGATCAGCTCGTCTCCCCCGTCGCCCTCAACCGAGCCGCAGCGAAAAAGCACGCGCTCGAGCAGAGCTCGATCAAGCGAGCTGAGTGCCGCCGAGACGAGCTCATCACGCGTATGTTTGTCACCGCCTAGCACCACCAGCGCCTTGGTGCCGCCGTAGTGAGCGACCAATCGTCCGCACCAGCGAGCCACGTCTCCATCCGCAACAAGGCGTGTCGGCATACCAAACCCATAATTGACCATCGTTTCCACAACCCTTCCGTGCATGTAGGTGGCACCAATCGCTAGGCTCATGCTACGAAGCGAGGTTTTCCGAGCTGTTTCACACTCTTTAGGGCTGCGTTAAATACCCGATGCAACCGCACGACCATACCTACCAAAACAAACCAGTCCCTTTTTGACAGGTTTTGACGATGTCCGGACGAGCGGGTATTATCGAACAGATATTCGATAAGAACATGTGTTTGATGAAAGGACACGGATGGCGCACGAGCAGCACACCTATATCTGCATCGACCTCAAGACGTTTTATGCCAGCGTCGAGTGCGTCGACCGTGGGCTCGATCCGCTCACCACCAACCTGGTCGTTGCCGACGAATCGCGCGGGCGCACGACCATCTGCCTCGCCATCACACAGGCTATGAAGGACTTAGGGATTCACAACCGCTGCCGCCTATTTGAGATTCCCGATGGCATCGACTACATCACGGCCGTACCGCGCATGCAGCATTACATGGAGGTGTCGGCGAAAATCTACGGTATCTATCTGGAATACGTCAGCCCCCAGGACGTGCACGTCTACTCCATCGATGAGTGCTTTATCGACGTGACGCCCTATCTGGACCTCTATCACACCGATGCGGAAGGGCTCGCCTGCACGCTGCGCGACGAGGTCTTGGCGCGCACCGGCATCACGGCGACGGTCGGCATCGGCCCCAACCTATTCCAGGCCAAGGTAGCGCTCGATATCACCGCCAAGCACGTACCCAGCCGCATCGGCATACTCGACGACGAGACCTTTCGCAAAGAGATCTGGCCCCATCGTCCCATCACCGATATCTGGGGCATCGGCCCCGGCGTGGCAGCACGACTCGAAAAGTATGGCGTCTACGACCTGATGGGCGTCGCCGCGCTCGACGAGAACCTGCTCTACGACGAGCTCGGCGTCAATGCCGAATATCTCATCGACCACGCCTTTGGGCGCGAGCCGACAACCATCGCCGATATCCAAGCCTATCGCCCGCAAGCAACTTCGACCACCACAGGACAGGTGCTCTCGAAGGGTTATGCCTACGAGCAGGCCTACACCGTCTTGCGCGAGATGGTCGACAACGCCGTGTTGGACTTGGTCGATAAGCACGTGGTCTGCGACAGTATCTCGCTCTTTGTGGGCTACGCGAGCGAGCGCGCTGACATACGCAGGCTTGATGCCAGCGGTACTGCACAATATGTGGACGGATGCGGACACCTGCGCTCGAGTACGTCGAGCATCGAACCCACCGCAACCGCCGGCCCCGAGCTCGCGCCCCGTGCTCCCAAGCCCGTCCAGCGCGATGACGAACGGCGCCGCCTGGTGCGCGAAGCGCAGGCAATCGATGGCATCTTTGTGGGAGAGCATGGCGGCAAACCGCGTGGTGGCTATGCCGCGCTCTTTGCGCACTCCAACGCCTCGCGCAAGCTGCCCGAGCGCACCAATTCGTTTAAGAAGATCATGGGCTATTTCGATGAGCTCTGGGCGCAGACTGTCGATCCCAAACGACCGGTCAAGCGCATCAACCTGGGCTTTAGCAATCTTGTGCCCGAGGAATTTGCCACCATCGATCTGTTCAGCGATATCGAGGCCGATGAGCGCGAGCGCGACCTGGCGCGCGCCGTCCTGGCTGTGAAAGGCAAGTACGGCAAGAACGCGCTCGTCAAGGGATTAAGCTTTACCGCCGGCGCCACCGCGCGCGAACGCAACGACCAAGTTGGAGGACACCGTGCCTAAACCCAAACAACAGCCCATGCGCCCGCCGACCGCCTTCGAGCGCCTGGCGGACCCCGAGGGCAGACGCCGCGCAGCCGACCCCAACCTCACTGCCAACGGTGCCGTGCGCGCCAACCGCGCCGCACAGTTTATGCCCTTTGCCGCCCTCACGGGATACTACGAACTCGTGCGCAAGCAGGAAATCACCGTCGAGCAAAAACGTGAGCTCACGGAAGAAAAAGCCCTCGAGCTTTCGCAAAAGCTCGAGGGCCTCAAACGCGGCGACTTGGTGCGCGTCACCTATTACGATACGTACGGCTATCGTAGCCGCACGGGCATTCTCGACGAAGCGTTACCCGCATTCAAGCTGCTCAAACTCAGGGATATCGCCATCAACTTCGACGATATCCAGGACATTGAGCTACGCGGACGAGCCTAGCGACGAGAACGCTTGCGCAAGACGAGAGCAATGCCAAGCACTGCGGCAGCTGCAACCAGCAATCCCAAGACCAGCGTGAGGGTCGAGTCGCCAGCGCGAGGCAGCGAGCCGTCCTTCGGAGTCTTCTTAGCGGTCGTCGTGACGGTGGTCGTGGTGCTGCTCGACTGGTCGTTGCCACCCGTCTGGCTGCCGCCAGGCTGATCGCCGCCACCCGGCTGCGAAGGATCGGTGGGTTCCGTCGGATCCGGAGTACCGGGATCAACCGGATTCTCCGAATTCTCCTTGCGCTGGATCCAGACCTGGCAACCATAGAACGGGTTGGCGGTACCAAGGCACAGACCCTGGTTGGTCACCGCAAAGGTGCGCAGACCATGGTTATACGGATCGTTAAAGCCATTGGTCGTCAGCGTCGTAAAGTTCACGCCGTCCTCGGTCACATACATATCAAAGCCGCGCTCGGCATCGCGCAGGTAACACATGCACGTAAGGACACTCTGCAACTTCTTGAGGTTCTCCTCGCTCAGCAGCTTATCGAGCGCATCCTGAATATCGCTCGGCAGCTCGGTGCCATAGGCATCCTCGTACTGCTGCTTAAGGCTCTCATAGCTATCGAGCATGTCCTGATACTGGTCGGCAAAGGACTTGAAGTACGCGATCTCGCCATCGATCTTCTGGACATAAGCGGCGTCGTCCTCAAAGTCCTGGGACATCGTCGCGGCCTGATCGCAAAGACCGCCCGCGGCATCCTCCAGCGCATCGCTCAGATCGCCAAAGCCCTTAGCAACCTCGGTCTTCTCGTCATCGACATCGACGGCCTTGTTTGAATCATCAACCTCAGCAGCTTCGTTCGAATCATCGACCTCGACGGCCTCGTTTGAATCATCGTCCGCAAGCGTGTTCACGGGAACGATGGGGTCGTCAGGCGATTTCTTGTCGAGCAGGTGATCGAGCAGGTCCCTAAGGCGCTGAACCTGAGAGTCCCACTCCTCGGGCGTCATATCGATAATGTCGCCATTGGAGAACTGGCCGATCGGCTCAAGCAGGCTCGCGGTATCAAAGGTACCGATATACAGCTTGCCGTCGAACTTCTGCATGCGCCAAATGTACTGGTTCTCGTTTCGGCCAAAGCCCGAAGTCAGGCCGGAAATACCGCCCTCGGGGAACATGTCGGTGGATCGCCAACGACGAGCTCCATGTTCTCGTCCTTGTCCATGCGATAGATGTTAACCGACTGCTCAAGATTGGCATTCACAAACGAGCAGTCAACGCCACCCATGCTGCCCTTGCCGCCCTCTTCGGTGTTGGATTTGTTGAACAGGATGCGCTCGAGGGCAATCTCCTCGTCGTTGTATTCACCGATATAGAGGTAGTCGTTGTAGACGATGAGGTTGGCAGCGCCAGAACGGGTACGGGCAGGACCGATGCCAAAGCAGTACTTTGCACCGTCCGTCTTCTGATCGCCGACAATGGGAGTCCACGAATAGCTGCCGTCGGCATTCTTGTCGCCACGGACCATGGCAAACGACTGCATGGAATTATCATCGGGAGCGTTCTCGGGCGTACCGGTGCAGATGGTCGCATAGAGATGGCCATTGTACGAGACCATATCCCAAATGGCGCCGCCGTAGATGCTGTCCTGATAGCGAATCGCCGGATAGCCAAACAGCGTCTCCGAGTTGGCAATCTCGGTGAAGCTGTCCTGGCCCTTCGAGGGGTCAGACGACGTCAGGATTGTCGACACAAAATTACCGTTCGCGTCTTTACCCACATTACTGATGACGAGCTGGCCATCATGGACGCACATGCCGCGGATACCGGTAGAAATGCCCTGCTTGTAGGCAGCACCGTAATCCTGCATGCTCGAAAGGCCCTGATAGACAACTTTGTACTCATCCGTCTTAGGATCGATCTCGTATACAGCAGGCAGGCCGCCTTTGCCGTCATTGGTCCTGACGCTGCCGCAGAAATAGAGCTTACCCTTATAGCTCACGGCATTGCGGAACAAAGGAGCGACGCCGTTGAGCGATTCAGAGAGTAGCAGCTTGGTCTCACCGGTCTTGGTATTGATCTTGACCAAGATGCCGCCGCTGTCCTTGTCGGCCGTGCCGTCCTCCTTCTGCTGTCCATAGAAGAAGGTACCGTTAAACATGGCCTCCAGCGTCAGGCGCATGGTTTCGACATCAAAGGAATCGCCCAGCGTGCTGTTCATGAGCGTCAGCGTGTTGCCCATCGCCGCATAGCAGGTGCCCACATAAAGCCAGTCACCATAGCTCGCAGCCGCCCAAGTGTAGCTCTGGCCGCGATCGCCTTCGTTGTTGGCCGTATTACCATCGGCGCCCGGAACGGCAACGGCACCGTTACCCTGGTAGTCGACGATGCCATCCGGCTGCGACGTTCCTACCGTAGGATGCGAGAGCTTCTCAAAGGAATACCCATTTCCCGCATTGTAGGTAACGGCACCCGATGCGTCTTCGGCGTGCGCCGGCAGCGGCGATACCAAGATAGCGGCAAGCGCTGCCACCAAGCCAAGTGTTCCCACTCGTCTCATAAGGTTATAGCCTCCCCTGTCCTAAAGCCCAGTTTTAGCATTCTTCATTTCTGTCCACGGTTAATTGCAATCTGAGCACAGCAATAATCAGTGTATAAATATACACCTGTAATTTTTTGGACGGGTTCATAGATGCTCGATTGGTAGCGAATTCCGCGCAAACCGTCACCAAACTCCACTTTTGCCGCATCTAAAGGTTATTTTTGCGCAAATTTTTGGATGCCGATAGTCACAATGGGCAGGAGGCTGGTACCCACCGGAGAGGGCAACGCCTACATTTTCATAACGTAATAGCCCGCACCCCTCACTGCCGTCTCGAGTGTGTCGCGATCAACCGGGCGCTTCGAGCGCACGCGTGCCGTGTGGTCCGCGTACGTTACCGTAGCCCACACGCCATCAAGCGCATTGAGGGCATTCGTCACATTCCGGGCGCAGCCGTCGCAACTCATGCCGCCGATAAGGAGTTCCTCACGATAGGGGTAGTGGGACTCGTCGGTGTCTGCCACCACAACCTTTTTGGCCTTCTTGCCGCTCGCACCATCGCTGCAGCAACTCTTCCCGTGTGTCGAAGCGGCAATGCGACGCAGTCCAAAAAACATGCCGACGGCAATGACGGTCAGCACGATGAGATTCGCAGGGTTGAGCAAGTCACTCATGCGTTCCCCTTTCAGTAGCACTATCTAGATACCCCCATGGGGTGTCCCCATCTTAACCCAAAATCATGTCCGTTCGGTCAATTAGTTTTCCTCTTCAAACTTTTTTGTTGACCATGGCTTACTTTCGTGTATAAGTTTTCCTAGACTAACAGTTTAGATCCGTAAGGAGCGACGTGACTCGAACCATAGACATCCCAACGTTTCAGGCAGCAGTCGTGCGCAACTGCTCCCCCACGCTCGCGGGCATCAAGCCGGCATCGCTCTTTACCTATCCAGGCACCTACGCCCACGGGGACGGCTCGACCGCAACAGAAACCATCGCAGAACGCCGAGCACGCCTGCTCAACGTTATCGCCCAGTGCAACCGCGAGCTTGACCCGCTTGGCATCCACCTGAGTGTTTTGGTCTGGCGGCCCTGCGGAGCGCTCGTGTACGTGTACCGAGCCAAAAGCCTCACCACCTATTTCGCGGACCCTTGCGCCCAAACGGCGCTCGCCTCGGAAGGCTACGACACGAGAGACCTTTCGACATGCCTTGTGCATTTGGCATCACGCATCACGCTCGCGAGTAATAACGTCGCGGAATGCGCCTGTAGCCAGACTCGATGCGCACTACCCCAGCAAGCTAGCTGCAGCAACGACTGCACCTGCGAGTTTCCGCACGAAATAGGCTACTTCCTAGGATATCCCTACGACGACGTGCACGAGTTTATCGTCCAGCGCGGCGAGAACTATAAGGTCTTTGGGGCCTGGAAGGTCTACGCAAATGTCGAGCAGGCACTTGCGACGTTTGATGCCTACCGCGCCTGCACCCAATACTTCACCTTTGTCTATCAGCAGGGCTACAGCTTGGCGCAACTTGCCCAGGCAACCCGATAGAACATAGAAGCCGTGGCAACCTGCCGCACAACTGAAAGGACTCAACATGAGCAAGATCGCCGTCGTCTACTGGAGCGGCACGGGCAACACCGAGGCCATGGCAAACCTCGTTGCCGAAGGTGCAACCGATGCCGGCGCCGAGGCAGAGGTCATCTCCTGCGCCGACTTCTCCGCAGACAAGGCCGCTGGCTATGACGCTATCGCCTTCGGCTGCCCCGCCATGGGTTCCGAGGAGCTTGAATATGATGAGTTCCAGCCCATGTGGGATGAGGTCAAGGAGACCCTCGGCGACAAGAAGGTCGTCCTCTTTGGCTCTTATTCGTGGGCCGAGGGCGAATGGATGGACAACTGGAAGGCGGACGCCGACGAGGAGGGCGTCAACGTCGTCGATTCCGTCATCTGCTACGACGCCCCCGATGATGAGAGCGAAGCGGCCTGCCGCGCCCTTGGAGCCGAGCTCGCCTAGCGGCAATGAGCTCCGCCCGCAACGCGCATTGCAACAAAACACATTCGCGTCCCAACAAAAACGGGAGCCGGATCACATCCGGCTCCCGTTTTCTGCTATGTCAGTCATATAAAGCGGCTACGAGATATTGCCCAAGAACGCCTTGGTGCGCTCGCTCTTGGGGTGGTCGAAGACCTCGCTCGGCGTACCCTCTTCCACAATGACGCCGCCGTCCATAAAGACGACGCGGTCGGCGACATCGCGGGCAAAGCCCATCTCGTGCGTCACGACGATCATGGTCATACCGTCGTGCGCCAGGTCGCGCATGACGCCCAGAACGTCGCGCACGAGCTCAGGGTCGAGCGCCGACGTGGCCTCGTCAAAGAGCATCACGTGCGGGTTCATCGACAGGGCGCGGGCGATGGCCACGCGCTGCTGCTGGCCGCCCGAGAGCTGGCTCGGCATAAAGTCGATGCGCTCGGCCAGGCCGACCTTGGTCAGCTCCTCGACGGCAATCTTCTCGGCCTCTTCCTTGCTGCGCTTGAGCACCTTCTGCTGCGCGAGCATGACGTTCTTTTTGACTGACAGGTGCGGGAACAAATTGAACTGCTGGAACACCATACCCAGATGCGTACGTACTTTGTTAAGGTCGACGCCCTTGGCGCACACGTCCACGCCCTCAACGACAATCGAGCCGCTCGTGGGATGCTCCAGACGATTGATGCAGCGAAGCATCGTCGACTTGCCCGAGCCCGAAGGACCCAGGACTACGACGACCTCGCCCTTGTGCACATCCAGATCGATATCGCGCAGGACCACGTTATCGCCAAAGGCCTTCTGGAGGTTCTTGATGCTGACGACGACCTCGTTCGCGTTATTGGTTTCGCTCATGATAGGACCTCCTTACAGACCGGCGATGTGATCGGCGGGCGTCGCGACAACCTGTCCGGCACTCTTGGTGGGACGCTTCTTTTTGGTTTCGGCCGTGCCCAAAAGCCTCGCCTCAAGACCGCTCACCAAGCGAGCAAGCGGCAGGGTGATGACCAGATAGAACAGGGCGGCAACCACGTACGGTGTAATGGAGCCCGTCGTGGCCACGATGGTACGGGCGTTCATGACGATCTCGACCACGCCCACGGCCGCAAGCAGCGACGTATCCTTGTAAAGCAAGATAAACTCGCTGGTCAGCGTAGGCAAAACATTGCGGAACGTCTGCGGAATCATAACGTAGAGCAGCGTCTGGAAGGCATTCATGCCCAGAGAGCGAGCAGCTTCGTTTTGGCCCTTGGGGATCGATTGAATACCGGCACGGAAGATCTCGCATAGGTACGCAGACGAGTTCATGGCCATGACGATAACGCCCAAGACATAGTCGTCCACCTTGACGCCGGCCAACGGCAGACCGAAGAACGCGATATAGATCTGCAGGAACGCCGGCGTACCGCGAATGATATTCACGTAGATGCCGGCGAGGCAACGCAGGATGCGCGACTTGGAGATGCGCATGAGCGACAGGGCAAAACCGAAGGGAATTGCCAGCGGAAACGCCACAAGCACGATCGAAAGCGACATAAGGAAGCCCTTAAAGACGATCGGCAGGCTTTGGACCAAAATGACCGGGTTCAAGAACAGGCGCAGGAACATATTGGAGTTCCAGGCCTCGACCCACGGCTGCTCCTTAAGATCGGCCAGGAAGTTATCGAAGGCCGTCACGCCCTTGATCTCGACGGAAGGAATTTTTGAAATCTTCTTGGTCGAACCGTCGGCGAGCGTATAGGTGCCACTAAAGGCCTCATCGCCGCCCTCGACGGGAAACGTCACGCCGTAAACCTCGACACGGAAATAGCCGCCGGCAGGCGCCGTCTCGCCAAAATCAATCTTGAGCGTCTGGCCGTCAGCCTTGCACGTGGGCTTCATGGGCGTACGATCCATGAGGTCCTCGCCCGAGAGCATCGTCAATCGCGTGTCATCGGTACCAAACGTCGTGCCGTCGACAAACGTCAGCGAAAGACCGCTCAGCTCCTCATCGGCATCGGCCTGGACCTCCCAGGTAATGCGCGTCTCGGTACCGCCGACCACAGCGCTGCCCGAACCAGTGTTGGGTCGGGCGGTAATCTTTGCGGTCTCAAGCGCCTGGGCGGTCGTGGGCGCATATGCCCCTGCGCACACCAGCGCGAGCGTCACGGCCATGGCGCAGGCTAGCTTTTGAAGCAAGGCGGGCAGTGGAAAACGCTGCTCCGCGGCTCCTTTGTTCAGTCGAGACAAGGTGGCTCCTATCGTAGAAGTTGCCGGCAAAACGAGACGGAAATACTCTCCGTCAAGAGAAGCGCAAAGGCCCTCTCCGCCAAAACGGAAAGGGCCCGCGAGCAATCAAGTAGCTATTTTACTTGATGTTGTACTTAGCCATGAGGGCGTCAACGGTACCGTCGTCGGTCAGGTCCTTGATGGCCTGGTTGATGTCGTCCTTGAGCTTGGTGTTGCCCTGGTTGATGGCGATGGCGTACTCCTCGCCGGTGCTAATCTGCTTAATGGTCTGGCAGGTGTTGAACTGCTCGGCGGTCAGCTGGCTGGCAACAGAGCGGTTGGTGACTACGGCGTCGCCCTTATCGGACTGCAGGGCGCTGAAGCACTCGGTGGCGTCCTTGTAGGGGACAATCTTGGCCTTGGGGAAGTTCTCCTGGGCAAAGGACTCGGCGGTCGAGCCAGACTGGACGATGATGGTAGCATCGGCGTTGTTGAGCTTCTCGCTGTAGTTGTCGGCCGTGATGTCGGTGTTATCGACCTTGGTCACGATAGCCTGATCGTCCATGTAGTAGGAATCGGAGAAAGTGACTTCCTTCTCACGCTCGGGCGTGTCGGTGATAGCCGCGATGGAGACGTCATATTTGGCACCCGAAGCGACGCCCGGAACCAGCGTGTCAAAGTCATTGTTGACATACTCGACATCCAGGCCCAGCTTGTCGCCGATAGCCTTGATGAGCTCAAGGTCAAAGCCCTGATAATCGCCGTTGTCATCCTTGTACTCAAACGGAGCGTACTCGGCAGAGGTGCCGACGGTCAGCGTACCGTCCTTGACGAGCGCGTACTCCTTGGAGCCGTCGACCTTCTCGACCTTAGCGTCGTCAGAGCTGCTGGAACCGGCATCAGAACCAGAGGTGGCGTTGGACGAGCCGCAGCCCGTCAGAGCGAGGGCGAGCGCCATAGCACCCGTGGCGGCAAATGCGCCAAGCTTCTTCAGCTTCATAATCAGTCTCCTTCCAATGACCCCACGTGATTCAGAGGTCTGCAAAAACTGAGGGTTATTATGCACCCGCTTGGAAGAATCTGCAATTAGAAAACTGATTGAAACAAACCCATAACGTGAATGGAGCGCTCCACTTTATGGCAGCCATTACTGCTGCAACGACCTTAACAGTTTGATTTCAGCCGCATAACCTGCAAGTTCGTTCGGTGTCTCCAAAATGAATGGCAATGCGCGCAAGCGGCCATTCGATACAATATTCTGCATAACCTGCATACCGCCACCAAATTCCTCGCTGCCAAGGTATCCCTTGCCGATGCACTCGTGACGATCTTTATGGGCGCCACAAGGGTTCTTCGAATCGTTGATGTGTACGGCATGCAAGCGATCGATACCCACCACGCGGTCGAACTCGTCGAGTACGCCGTCCAGATCATGGATGATGTCGTAGCCGGCATCGCTCACATGGCAGGTGTCCAAACAAACGCCCAGCTTATCGGACAGCTCTGGGCACTTGGCGGCAACGCCCTCGATAATGCACGCCAGTTCTTCAAAGCTACGGCCCACCTCGGTGCCCTTGCCTGCCATGGTCTCAAGCAATACCGTCGTCTGCTGTCCCTCAAACATCACCTGGCACAGCGTGTCGACAATCATCTGAATGCCGACGTCTGCCCCCTGTCCCACATGCGCACCGGGATGAAAATTGTAGTAGTTGCCGGGCAGTGCTTCCATGCGCTGCAGATCCTCGGCCATGGCCTCCAGGGCAAACTCGCGCGCCCGCTCCTTAGCGGAGCAGGGGTTATAGGTATACGGGGCATGAGCCACGAGCGGGCCAAAGTCGTTTTGCTCCATAAGCTCGCGCAGGGCCGCCACGTCATCCATGTCAAGGTCTTTTGCCTTGCCACCGCGCGGGTTGCGCGTAAAGAACGCAAAGGTATTGGCACCAATGGACAACGCCGTCTCCCCCATTGCCCGATAGCCCTTCGTCGTCGAAAGATGACACCCGATCGTTAGCATCTCCAACTCCCCCTCATCAGTTGCGGTGAAATACGGTCTATTGGTGCCTTATTTTGGCGCAAACAGACCGTATTCCACCGCAAGATATAAAAGGGGCATCGGGGGCACGGTCCGCCGAGCCTTCTTGAGCACCAGCACCGCAACCTAGAGCGTCAAGCGAATCGCATCGATGATCTGCGCGCAGCGCTGTGTGGCGGCAAGAGGCATAACGGGACTCTCGAGTTTCCCCGCCCGGATGAGCTGGGTCGCATGCTGAATTTCGCCGTAGAAATCATCGACCTCAAACGGGGCATTAATTTCGAGCATTCGTCCGTCGGAGTACTTCACATGGGCGAGCGCGGGGCGATGGAGGCGCTCGATTTCCACCGAACCCCGTTCGCAGGCAATCGTTAAGCGGCTTTCATATGCTGCTTTGCCATCGCACACCATATGAATGGGTATACCGCCGACACTCATATGGATCTCATCGGCCCAATCCACGCGGCCGCCTAATACGTCACGCCAGCGAACTTCACGAGACGAAACATCGCACGCACCCGCAAGCAGATCCTCAAACCACCCGACCGCATAGCAGCCCATGTCATATAGACAGCCACCCTGCAACGGATCGAGCAGATAACTCGAAGGGGGCTCACCATAATCGAGTTTTTGCACGCTTTCGATCGAGACGATACAGCCGAGCTCGCCCGACGCAAGCAAGTCCTCCACGCGAGTGCGCATCGGGCAAAACCGATTCTTCATCGCCTCCATAAACAGCACGCCGCACTCGCGAGAGGCGGAGGCAATCGAGAGAGCCTCTTCCTCACTCAAAACGGCCGGCTTTTCGCAGAGCACGGCCTTTCCGGCGCGCAGCGCGCGACAGGCCCAACGCGTATGCATACCATGCGGAAGAGCCAAGTAGATTGCGTCGACATCGGGGTCGGCAATCAGCGCATCATAAGCCGCATCGCCGCCATCGTCAGCCGTGACATAACTGTGCGCGGCATCAATCGAAAACGCCCTGCAAAACTCCTCAACATGCGAAGGGGTGCGACCGGCGGCAGCCACAAGCCGTGCCCCGTCCACCTCCTTGAGCGACGATGCAAATCGATGCGAAATGTGCCCAGCGCCCAAAACGCCCCAACGAACCTCGCGCAAATCATCACATGAATCCCGATGGCCCACGACGGCCCCCTTCAGTTGCGGTGGAATAATTCCTGTTTAAGCCCCATTCTGCCGCAAACAGGAACTATTCCACCGCAAGTTATAAAAGGGGCATCAGGAACGCGTTTTGCAAAAGGCTTTAAGCGCAGCCGTTACGGGGCCAGGCTGAAAACGGCGGCGTACGTCGTCCAAGCGCCCGGGGATATCGATGTGCTGCGGGCAGTGACGTGCGCATTTGCCGCACTTGACGCAATTGCTCACCAGCTTGGGCTCGTTCGTCCGCACCGCGCTCGCCGTATAGTATTGCGACAGGCCCGTAAACCAGCTGTGCGCATAGCTCGCGTTGTAGGCGCCAAAGCAGCCGGGGATATTGATGCCCCTGGGGCACGGCATGCAGTAGCCGCACCCCGTACAGGGCACGCGATTCGATTTCTCAAACTCTCCCAACACACGTGCGATGGTGTCGAGCTGCTCTGTTGTCATCGAATCCGGCAGTGCGCGATCCGCCAATGCCGCGTTCTCGTCCACCTGCGCGGTATCGGTCATGCCCGAAAGCAGCATCGTGACTTGAGGATGGTTCCACACCCACGAAAGGCCCCAAGCAGCCGGCGACTTCAGGTACGGATCGCGTACGTCATCGAGCACGGCGCGGGCCCGCGGAGGCAGCTTGCCCGCCAGGCGTCCACCCAAAAGCGGTTCCATCACAAACACCGCGAGCCCGCGCTCGGCGGCTGCCATGAGTCCCGCCGTTCCCGCTTGGTAACGCTCTCCAGCGTAGTTGTACTGGATCTGGCAAAAATCCCAGTCATACGCGTCGAGCATCGTGAGGAAGTCCGCCGCACTGCCGTGGTACGAAAAACCGATCTGGCGAATACGCCCCGCAGCCCTTTGGTGCGCAATCCAGTCCTCGATACCCAACGCCACCACGCGCTCCCACTGGGCGGGCGAGGTGATGTTGTGCATAAGGTAGTAGTCGATATGGTCGGTGCACAGGCGGCGCAGTTGTTCGTCGAAAAACCGGTCGAAATCCTCCGCGCACTTGCACGAAGCGTGCGGCAACTTAGTCGCCAGCAACACCCGGTCGCGCAGCCCCAAGCGCTCAAGTGAGGCGCCCACGCACACCTCGTTACCGGGATAAAGATACGCGGTATCCAGATAATTAATCCCCTGTTCCACCGCACGGGAGATGATGGCATCGGCCGTCTTCGCATCGGGGTGTCCCGGCGCACCGGGAAATCTCATGCAGCCCAGACCCAGAGCAGATATTCGGTTACCACTTTTGGGGTCAACGCGGTATTGCACGGCCCCTCCCTTCGCCATCAGTGCCCCGGCAAGGCGAAACACAATGGTCACGCAGCCGAAACATCGTGGAATCGCAATCGAGAACGTATCGTAACGCAGCAGAAATCGAGCTGTCACGGCACCGCTTTAACATCAGCAAAAAGCCCGATGAAAGGAGTCACCCATGCCCGCGCTCGACCTTTGGAATCTCGCATCCCAGCTCAAAAGCACCGATTATCGCTGGGTCGACCTCACCCACACGCTCTCGTGCGACACCCCGCACTGGTTTGGCTTTAAGCCATTTGAGTCCACCAAGCTCTTCGACTACCTGCCCGGCACGCCCGAGGACATGCTCGCCCCCATGCGTTGCTTCCAGTATTCGGTCGCCTCGCAGTACGGCACCCACGTCGACGCGCCGCGCCACTTCCATGTCGAGGGTCGTTCCCTTGGAGAGATTGAACCCATCGAGTTTATGCATCCGCTCTGCGTGATCGACAAACACGAGGAGTGCGCCGCGAATCCCGACTACGTCCTGACCGTCGAGGACCTCAAAGCCTGGGAGGATGAGCACGGTCGCATTCCCAAAGACGCTTTCGTCGCCTTCCGCTCCGACTGGTCCAAGCTCGCCGACCTCGAGAACAAGGACGAGGACGGCCATCCCCACTACCCCGGCTGGGACCTCGACGCCATCAAGTGGCTCGTTGAAAAGCGCAACATCGGCGCCATCGGCCACGAGCCGGCTGACACCGACCCGGCGAGCGTGACCACGCGTGAGGACGCCTACCCCTACCCCGGCGAACAGTACATCCTCTCGGTCGACCGCTATCAGATCGAGGTCATGGACCATCTAGACGAGCTTCCCGCCACGGGCGCCGTCATCTTCTGCACCTTCCCCAAGGTGCGCGATGGCGTTGGATATCCCGCGCGCGTCTTTGCGGTCTGCCCTGCAGCGTAGCGTCCAGGCAAACGTTTCTTTTTCATAACAGCCGCTCCGCACACCCATCAATCACCCTGGCAGCATACAATCCATCAGGCGCCCCTTACGCGGGCGCCTTTTATATGGGGAGATGATTCATATGCAGATCAACAAGGTCGCCTTTATCGGCAAGGGTGGCGTCGGGCTACTCTACGGCAGCATGATCGCCCAGGCACTCGGCAACGATGCCGTCGAATACGTCATGGACGACGCTCGCTTTGAGCGCCATGCGAACGATGCGCTCACCGTCAACGGCAAGCCCTGCGTACTCAAGTCCGTCCGCGCCAGCGAGGCGACACCCGCCGATCTGGTCATCCTCACGGTCAAGACAACCGGACTCGACCAGGCGCTCAAGACTATGGAACACATCGTGGGCCCCAATACGCTCATCGCCTCGCTGTGCAACGGCATCACCAGCGAGCAGAAGATTGCCGAGCGCTTTGGCTGGGAGCACACCATCCTCGGAATCTGCCAAGGCATGGACGCTGTGTTTCTCAACGGCGCGCTCACCTTTACCAATGCGGGCGAGATCCGCTTTGGTGCGGCCGCCGGCACCGACCCCGCGACCGTCGCCGCCATCGACGAGCTCTACACGCGCTGCGGCATCGCCCACACCGTCGAGGCAGACATCGCGCACCGCATGTGGGCCAAGCTTATGCTCAACGACGGCATCAACCAGACCTGCATGGCCTACGGCGGCACGTACGGAAGCGCCACGGAACAGGGCTCCGAGCAGCGTCGTTGCTTTGTCTCCGCCATGCGCGAGACGCTTGCGGTCGCCAACGCCGAGGGTATCGAGCTCACCGAGGCAGACCTAACGCAGATGGTGCATCTCATCGAGGGGCTCGACCCCGCCGGCATGCCCTCGATGGCGCAGGACCGCGTCGCGCAGCGCAAAACAGAGGTCGAGGAGTTCGCGGGCACCGTCCGCCGCCTCGCGGCCAAGCACGATATCCAGGCGCCGCAGAACGAATGGCTCTATCAGCGCATCCGTGATATCGAGGCAAGCTGGTAACGCCGCCGCACCGCATCCAACAGTCTCAATAGCAAAAACCGCCGCAAAGGGCACTCCCCTTGTGCGGTTTTCATGTTCAGCCATGGCCAACAGTCATTTTCGCAACAGTTAGAGATGCGACTCCGGAACCTCGTCCTCATCATCGCGACAAAGGACAACACCGGCGCTTCCCAGCAGTGTGGCCGCGATCAACGCGCCGACCACGATAGAGGCAGCCCCACAAGACCCCTGCATGCCCGCGACGAGCGCGGCCGTAGGACCAAGGCAACCAAGCGTCAATGCAACGGCGGCAACGGCGATATCTCGAGCGTTCACAAGACCACTTCCTCCACGAGAAAGACCTTATTTCTCATGAACTAGTGTGCCCCGCGCCCATATGCGCGACGTACCGTCACGGTAAGGGCTCTGTTAGCTCAAGCGTATACATAGAACGGGCGTCCTTACGTTGCCCCAAAGCTCGGTAAAGACGCCCGTCCGCCAAATATCCGTGATACAGAAAAACTACCAACCGGTGTAGTAGTCGGTGGTTCCGGCAGCGCAGCCGGAGTCATAGACCTTGCAATCACCCTTGGAGCCCGTAAAGGTCGAGCCCTGGGCCATATCGCCCGCGGCAACAACGTAATAGCCGTCGGAATCGCGCCAGAAGCCCTCAGAATCCTGAGTCCATTCGCCCGTGCGATAGTGATAAAGCACATTGCTGCTGTAATAGGTCTCGCGGCGCCCGTTGTAGTTATTGACGCCCGCAGAGCGCGTCAGGCCCGATCCGTTCGCGTAGGACGCGGCAGACGCGTAGGACGGAGTGTAACCGGCGTTGTAGTACGAAGCTTGGACGGCCTCGGCAGCCTCCGCCTCGGCGGCAGCCTCGAGCGCTTCGCGCTTGGCATCCTCAAGCGCAGTGCGCAGCTCATCGAGCTCGGTCGACTTGGCGTCGACCTCCCCCATCGTCAACAGGCTACCCGCGCCGTCGATGCAACCCTGCAGCACAGCGCGCTCGTCATCGGTGGCATAGTCACCGTACATGTTCATGATGATCTGAGCGCGCATCTCCAGGGAATCGCGCTTGGCCTCCATCGAGGCGTTCCACTCCTGCATGGAACCATAACCATCGCCGCGATAGTCAACGGGCTGTACCAGCGTCGTCTCGGACGGCGTAGATCCAACCGTATCGGACAGTGTTGCGGCGTGGGCATCAGTTGCACCGGCACCCGCCAAAAGTGCCACGGTCAGAGCGGCGGAAAGGGCGGCGGCTTTCGGTTTTCGTGAATCGATCCTCATGTAGCTGGAAACCTCCGTAGTGCGTTTTTGCTGCGTTTGAGCTGCGTGTGATTCGATCGCGCTGCATAGTACCCCGAGCAAATCGCGACCTGCGGTTTTACTCAAAAGGCGCACGTCAATTGCGTAAAACTCACATCCTCTCAACAGGAGTTTTCCACAACTCAAATGCATAAAGCGTGTCAAAAACCCTGTTTTTGCACCCGCTCTATGCAAAAAAGGCGCCTGTGCAACCATTGTTCGCACAGGCGCCTTGAGCAGGCATTTTATGCAGTTATACCTATCGAGTCGCAAGGGGTCCTTGCACAAGTCGCCTTACTCGTCCAGCGCGGCGAAGGCCTGCTTCAGATCCCAAATGATATCCTCGGCGTTCTCGGTACCGATGGAAAGACGGATCGTGGAGGGCGTGATGTTCTGCTCGGCGAGCTCCTCGGCAGAGAGCTGGGAGTGCGTGGTGGTAGCCGGGTGCACGACGAGCGACTTGACGTCGGCCACGTTGGCGAGCAGCGAGAACACCTGCAGATGATCGATGAACTTCCAGGCGGCCTCCTGGCCACCCTTAATCTCAAAGGTAAAGATCGAGGCACCGCCGTTGGGGAAGTACTTCTGATAGAGCTCGTGATCGGGGTGCTCAGACAGGCTCGGGTGGTTCACCTTGGCGACATGGCTGTCACCAGCCAGGAACTCAACGACCTTCTTGGTGTTCTCGACATGACGGTCAACGCGCAGCGACAGAGTCTCGGTGCCCTGGAGCAGGATCCAGGCGTTGAACGGGCTGATGCAGGCGCCCTCGTCACGCAGCAAGATAGCGCGGACATAGGTTGCGAAGGCGGCGGGACCGGCAGCCTCGGCAAACGAGACGCCATGGTAGGAGGGGTTGGGCTCGGCGATCTGCGCATACTTGCCGCTCGCCTTCCAATCGAAGTTACCGCCGTCGACGATCACACCGCCCAGCGAGGTGCCGTGGCCGCCGATGAACTTGGTTGCGGAGTGAACGACGATGTTGGCACCATGCTCCAGCGGACGGAACAGATACGGGGTGCCGAAGGTGTTGTCGACGACAACCGGCAGACCGTGCTTCTTGGCGATCTCGGAGATGGCGTCGATGTTGGGGATGTCGGAGTTGGGGTTGCCGAGCGTCTCGAGATAGATGACCGTGGTGTTGTCCCTGATGGCACCCTCGACCTCTTCCAGGTTATGGGCATCGACAAACGTGGTCTCGACGCCAAACTGGGAGAGCGTATGCTCCAGCAGGTTGTAGGAACCGCCGTAGATGGTCTTCTGGGCGACCACGTGGTCACCGGCCTGGGCGAGAGCCTGCAGGGTATAGGTGATGGCAGCGGCACCGGAGGCGACGGCAAGACCTGCCACGCCACCCTCGAGTGCGGCGATACGGTCCTCGAAGACGCCCTGGGTGGAGTTGGTCAGACGGCCGTAGATGTTGCCGGCGTCGGCAAGACCAAAGCGGTCGGCGGCGTGCTGGGAATTGCGGAACACATAGCTCGTGGTCTGGTAGATAGGCACGGCGCGGGAGTCGGATGCGGGATCGGCGCTCTCCTGGCCAACGTGAAGCTGCAGGGTATCGAAACCAAAGGTGTGCTCGGGGTTGTTGATGAACTGGCTCATGATGATCTCCTTGATCGAACGAAAGTAAATAAAAAGAGAGAAGTAAGTCGCTGTCTCCTGATCACGCCGACGGGCGCAAACAGGAGCCCGGCATTCGTCTTGGTAAGCAATTCATATGCGGGCCTCCTTTCGCATCCCGGTTCCGTGGTTGGCTTAATTACCTACCGCCTTTGTGTGTTTTGAATAGTACGGGCATTGTTTCCCTCGGTCAATCACTTAAAAGCGCTAACCTGTTATCTGTTTTATAGATAGCAATCGAGAGGATGGCGTCGATGACCCTTCAGCAGCTTCGTTTTCTGATTGCCGTGGCAGAGTCCGGCTCAATCAACGCCGCAGCTCAGCGCCTCTATACCGCTCAGTCCAACATCTCAAACGCCGTCAAAAGCCTGGAACAGGAACTTCATATCGAAATCTTTACACGCTCTAGCCGCGGTGTTGCACTCACCAACGACGGCACCGAGCTTTTGGGTTATGCACGCCAGGTCGTAGAGCAGGCCGACATGCTCGAGGCCCGCTACGAGGACGGCGGTACCCCGCAAGCCCGCCTCGCCATTTCCGCCCAGCACTACGCCTTTTCGGTCGAGGCCTTTGTCAACGTAGTCGAGCGCTGCCGCGACAGCAAGTTCGAGTTCATCATGCGCGAGACCACCACATCGCAGATCATCGATGACGTCCGCGCATTTCGCAGCGACATCGGCATCCTCTATCTGGACGACTTTAACGCCCGCGTTCTGCAGAAGGCTTTTGCCGATGCGCGCGCGAGCTTCCATCCCCTATTCGACGCGACGGTCCACGTCTTCGTTAGCGAGCGCCACCCGCTTGCCCGCCGCCCGCAGCTGTCCCTTGCCGACCTCACACCATATACGCGCTACAGCTTTGAGCAGGGAACCTCAAACTCCTTCTATTACGCCGAGGAACCTTTTAGCTATATCCCTTGCGACCGCAACATACGAATCTCGGACCGCGGAACACTTACTAACTTACTTATCACGTCGAACGGCTACACCCTGTCGACCGGTGCCCTCTCCAATGAAATGCAATGGGGTATGGCATCGATCCCGTTAGCAGACGCCCCAACGATGCACGTAGGCTATATCATGCACGACGAGCGCAAGCCCTCTCCCCTCTTGCAGCAATACCTCGACGAGCTCAACCGCATCATCCATGCCAACCAACTGTCGGAAGACGGGGTAGAAATCGTAAATTGCTAGCCCCCGGCGGGCATGGCGCTACAATGGTCACTCGCACGAAACATACCCAACGAAAGGAACCATGTGAAGGTCATCATCTATACCGACGGCTCGGCCCGATCAAATCCGGGACGCGGCGGTTATGGCGCCGTGCTCAAATACACCAACCCCGCCGGCAAGACCTTCACCTCCGAGCTTTCGCGCGGTTACGCCAAGACCACCAACAACCGCATGGAGCTCATGGCGGTCATCGTAGCGCTCGAGGCGCTCAACCGCCCCTGCGACGTCGAAGTCCATTCCGATTCGCAGTACGTCGTCAACGCCTTCAACAAGCACTGGATTGACGGATGGAAAAAACGCGGCTGGAAGACTGCCAACAAGCAGCCTGTCAAGAACCGCGATCTGTGGGAGCGCCTGCTCACCGCAAAGAGCACGCACAAAGTGGAGTTCATCTGGGTTAAAGGCCACGCCGGTCACGAGCTCAACGAGCGCTGCGACGAGCTTGCCACCACGGCGGCCGACGGCAGCAGCCTCGATATCGACACCGGCTTTAACGAGAGCGACCTGTAACGGCGTTTTCGCACGCTATTTCCCGCCCCCTCGCGCTACACTCATCCTGTAAACCGAACGGCACGAGGGGGATACATGCTGCGTATAGCGACCATCGGCACATCCATGATTACCGACGACTTTATCCAGGTCGTCAACGCCAACGACCAAGCTGCGTTTGTGGGCACGCTCTCGCGCGATGCAGATCGCGGCGCCGCCTTCACCGCTAAGCATGGTGGCGAGCGTAACTTCACCGCGCTTGACGAGCTTGCGTCCGCTGCCGACGTCGACGCCGTCTACATCGGCAGCCCCAATGCGCTCCACTACGAGCAGGCGCTCGCCTGTATCACCGGCGGCAAGCACGTTATCGTCGAAAAGCCTTTTTGTGCCACCGAGGCACAGGCGTTCGAGGTCTTTCGCGCAGCCGAGGCGGCGGGCGTCGTAGCCCTCGAGGCCATGCGCCCCCTCCATGACCCCGCTTTCCACGCCATCGAGGACGCCCTGGGTGAGATCGCCCCCATCCGCCGCGCCTCATTGCGCTTTGGCAAATATTCCTCGCGCTACAACGAGATTCTCGCGGGACACGCCACCAATATCTTCGACTGCAATATGGCATCGGGTTCCCTCATGGATATTGGCGTCTACACCGTCGAGCCCATGGTCGAGATCTTCGGCATGCCCTCCGGCCTTACGAGCATGGCTACGCTGCTCGACCCCACCACGCAAGAGCTCACCCATGGCCCCATCGATGGCTGCGGTTCCATCCTCGCCAGCTACGGCGGTGGCCGTATCTCCGTCGAGCTCGCGCACTCCAAAATTACGAATGACCTGCTGCCCTCGCAGATCGAAGGCGAGCGTGGCACTATCCAGATCGACCATCTGTCCACGCCCCGCAACGTCCGCATCGACTATCGCGGCGACGTCGTACACGGCTCGGCGACAGAGGCGCTGCGCGAACAGGGCGATAACGGCCGCGTGCTCGACCTGCCCAAATCGAGCAACACCATGGAATACGAACTCACAGACTTCATCACCGCCATCGGCGGCATCGATAACGTCAAGGAAGAGATTTGGGAGACCCCGGCGGGACGTCACGAGCTTGGCCACTACCGCGATGTCACGCTCGTCTCACTGCGCATCATGGATGCCGTGCGTCAGCAGGCGGGTATCGCCTTCCCCGCTGACTCTAACAAGCAGGCATAGCGATGGGTTTTTTCGACAAGCTTTTCTCGGGCGTCACCGGCGGCAGCCGCGAACCCCAAAAGCCCTCTGGCGTCGAGCTTGAGCTGCGCCGTAGGCTCACCGTGCTCGCAAGCGACGAGGCCACTCAAGACGCCCCGCAGCGCTATTTCCTGCGGTGGGAGGGACAGGTCCAGGGCGTCGGTTTCCGCTTCACCAACACCAACCTCGCACAGGCGCGCTCCCTCACCGGCTGGGTGCGCAATATGGAAGACGGCTCGGTTGAGATGGAGCTACAGGGCACGCCGGCAAACATCGTGTCTCAGCTCGAGGCGCTTCATGCCTCCTACGAGCGCATGGGAACGCGTTTTCGCCTCGCAGACGCCCAGACCCGAGCCCCACTTGCCAATGAAGACGGTTTCATTCCTCGTTATTAGTATTGTGTGCTAAATACGGTATCATTTACCTACGACCGTTGATAGAAAAGAGGCGAGGCGCATGGCGGTGCAAAGAAGGAATACCAGGCAGCGAAAGCTGGTTCTTGACGCTGTGCGCCAAAGCTATAACCATCCCACCGCCGACGAAATCTACAACGCCGTACGCGAACAGGATGACAAGATCAGCCGCGGTACGGTCTACCGCAATCTCAATCTCTTGGCCGACGCCGGCGAGATCCTCTCCATCAAGACGCCGGGCGGCAGCCGCTTCGATCGCACCATCGAGCCGCACGCACATATCATCTGCACTTCGTGCAGCCGCGTCATCGACGTACCGCTCCCCTTCGATGCCCAGCTCGACGCCAAGGCGTCCGAGCAAATCGGCTGGCACGTCACGTCGCACTACACCATCTTCGAGGGTCTCTGCCCCGACTGCCGGTAGATGTTTGGGACATGCCTTATAATCCACCTTTCCGCACTTTGCAGCAAAAAGTAGATTTCTAGGCATGTCCCAAATGTCTACTCAGCAAGTAGACGACGCAGCTCTTCTTCGACCGTGCGCACGTAGCGGACACGGTCATTGACACCGCGCATGCTGGGATTGCAGCTCTCCATCAGATAGGGATGGCCCACGACGTTAAGCATGTCGCGATCGTTCTCATTGTCGCCAAACGCCATCATCTCATCGGGCGAAATACCCAGGGCACGACCGCAATCGGCAAGCGCGGAGCCCTTGCCCGAACCGAAACCGATAAAGTCCGTCCATTCGGTTCCCGACGTCATCACGTCGACACGGTCGCTAAAGAGGCGCTCAAAATGCTCCAGCGCCGCCGGCTGATCCACCTCGGGCGTCTGGAAGGCAATCTTAATGACGTCCTCGTCGATGTCCTCGGGACGGTCGACCACCGCCACATCGCAGTGGACCTCATAGCGCAGGTGGTCAACAAACACATCGTTGCCGCTCATGGTGTAGAGGTGCCCCTCGCACGAAAGGGTCACGTCGGCATGGGGATACGCAACCACGGCATTCGCGATATCCATAGCAAGGCCACGCTCCATGGAACGCTTGACAACGGCACGTCCCTCGCTCATCACCAGGGCTCCGTTTTCGCATACATAGGCGAGCTCATCAGCCACCGGGGCAAACAGGTGGCGCAAGCTCGCATATTGACGGCCGCTCGCCGGCATAAACACGATACCGCGACGATGCAGCTCATCGATAAGCTCAAAGGCCTCGGAACGCGGCTCGCGCTCCCCCGGATGCAGCAACGTGCCGTCCAAATCGCATGCAATCAGCTTGATTCCCTCAAGACCCATATGCTTTCCCCCAAAGCACCTCATCAACAGTAAGACGAACTTTGAATAGTTGCCTCTCAAAGTCCGTCTTACTCATACGCACGTTAACCGCGCGCCTTCTTTACGATGGAAAAGTCGGGAGCCATACTCACGACGACATCCGCCGCACTCGACGCAAAGCGCCGGTCCGCATCGAGTTCACGGGTAACCACCGAGAGCCGAACACCCTCGACACCCCGGAGCATGCGGCCCAAAACAGGCTGCACCGGCGTATACATGCGCACGGTATGCTCGTCCGAGTCGCCCCGGAAGAGCGGCGCATGCATGTTGCCGATCTCCCAGCACGCATGCGCGAGTGCAATCGGATCCATGCGGTCGACTTCGACCAAATAAACCTCGGCGCTGCGCAGGCGCACAATAACCGCCACAGGCACCACGCCCGAACGGTCAATGGCGAGCACGTCGCCATCGGCAAGACGACCGCCGTCGGCAGTATCCAGCCGAACATCGATCGTGCGCCCCAGCTCCGTCACGCCCACAAACGCGCATACATCAGCCTGGTCCCAATCGAGCAGTAGCTCGTCAACTTCAAAGACACCGCCCAGCTTCCGGCGAAGCAAGAGCTCATAGGACGGATCGTTGAGATTTCCCAAGCATGTCGTCGAAACCAAGCGTTCAGGCATACTCTAACCCTCGACCTCGACGAGCTCGATATCAAAGTTGAGGTCCTTGCCGGCCAACTCGTGGTTGGCGTCGAGCGTCACGGCCTCGGGCGTTACGTCGATGACCACGGCGGGGACGGGCATGCCACTCGGCGTGGACAGGAAGAGCTTCATGCCCTTCTCGATCTGCTCGATGTTGGGAACCTGCTCGGCCGGGAAGGTCAGAACCATCTCGGGATTGTGCTCGCCGTAGGCATCGGCAGCAGGAATGTGCACGGTCTTCTTCTCGCCCACCTGCATGTCGACGACAGCGGCGTCGAAGCCCTTGATCATCTGACCGGCACCGCAGGTGAACTCCAGCGGCTCGCCGCGATCGTAGGAGCTATCGAACTGCGTGCCGTCGTCGAGCGTGCCACGATAATGGGTCTTGACCTTCTTGCCCTGGTTGGACATGGTAACCTCCGTAATAAGGGCGGCGCACAACGCGGGCCGCCATGAACATATGGCGCTAACTATACCCTAGTCATACAATTCAATGACAGTTTGCAAAGAAACGCTGCAACCGGAGGAACCATGGCATATCCCGTATTTGATCTACACTGCGACACCGCCGACCGCATCGGCTGGGCCACGCTCGATCTCGACCTGCGCTTTACCGCCGGCACCGACGGTTATTTCCCCGGCGACGAAACGCATCCGCAAGATTTCGACCTCATCGAGGGCAACGCCTGCGCCATCTCGCTCGCAAAGATCGGCAACACGCCGTGGGCACAGTGCTTCGCCACGTTTGTCCCCGACGAGATTCCCACCGCCCACGCCGCGCGCTTCCAGGCGCAAATCATGGCGCACATGAGCGGCCAGGCAATGCTCAACCACGACCGCATGGTCAACGTACGCAGCGCCGCTGACATTCGCCCTGCGCTCAAAGACGGCAAGGTCGCCTGCATCCACACCATCGAAAACGCCACGTTCTTTGCCGACGACCCCGCGCTGATCGAGGTGCTCAAGAGCCTGGGCGTACTCATGTCATCACTCAGCTGGAACGCGCAGGGACCGCTTGCGAGCGGGCACGATACCCACGCCGGCCTCACCGCCGCCGGCATCGAGGCACTTACGCAGATGGAGCACGCCGGCATGGTACTCGACGTCTCCCACCTCAACGATGAGTGCTTTGACGAGGTTGTCGCCCACGCCACGCGCCCCTTCGTCGCCAGCCACTCCAACTCCCGTGCGGTTTGCGGCGTCAAACGCAACCTTACCGACGACCAGTTCCGCACCATTCGCGACATGGGCGGCATCGTCGGCCTCAACTACTGCAGCGAGTTCCTATCAAACGACGTAACCGACAAGACCGCCGCAGACGTCACCTTCGACCAGCTAGCGGCACATATCGAGCACTGGCTCGACCTGGGCGGCGAGGACGTCATCGCGCTCGGCGGCGACTGGGACGGCGCCACGGTGCCTGCTTTCCTCTCCGATGCCAGCAAGATGCCCGAGTTCCAGAACATGCTTTCCAAGCATTTTGGCAAGACCGTGATGCAGAAGCTCTGCAGCGACAACGCGCTTGCCTTCTTTGAGCGTTATTAATTTCACATCCCTTGAGCGGGCCGGCATGCCGAACGGTCGACATGCCGGCCCGTCCCCAATCTGAAGGACCGCTTTTGACGCAGCAGTTTACGATTTCTGTATCCCGGCCGGATGGGACGCCCATCTCCGTCGTCGTTACCAAAAAGCGCGTCAAAAACTTCAACCTACGCGTCACATCAAGCGGTGAGGTCCACGCCAGCGCACCGATCGGCGCCAGCCGTGAGCGTATCGAAGCATTTGTGAAGCGCAACAGCGCCTGGATTATCAGCCGACTTGCCCAGCGCGAGCAACGTCAGGCGACGGCGAGAGAGCCGCTCAGCCCCTCGTCCATCATTGCGCTTTGGGGCAAACCCATCACGGTACAGGATGCGCTCGATCACAACTTTGCATCACCCGCACCGCGGCCCAAGCAGGCCACCTTCGCAAGTTTTATGGGTACCGACGAATCGGACGAAGGCCCACAGGCCAAGCGGCGCGCAATCCTCGACGGCCTAACGTCCGACGAGCTCCAGACACGCATCGACCAACTCTATGCATCCGAGGTCACCGCAGCGCTACGCGATATGGTGCGCGCATACGAAATCGCAATGGGCGTCACCGTGGCCCGCGTTTCCGTACGTAGTATGAAAACGCGTTGGGGCTCATGCACGCCCAAATCCGGTGCCGTTCGCATCGCACGAGAACTTGCCGCCTACCCCGTCGAATGCCTCGACATGGTTGTCGCCCACGAGCTCGTCCACTTGCTCGAGCCAAGCCACAATCAGCGGTTTCACGCCCTGCTCGACACGTACTGCCCCAACAATAGAGCTCTGTCGCAGCGGCTCAAGCAGCCACCCATAGAGACGTATTAGAACCGGTTAGCGCACGCGCTCGATCTCGACACCGCAACTTGCCAGGGGCAGGCCAACAGGAGCCCACGGCTTATCGAGCTTTATGCGCACACCAAGCAGCGAGGGATAGCGGCGCAGCAGCATCTGGGCCACACCCTCGGCTGCCGCCTCGATAAGTTTAAACGTATGCTCGCGCAGATAGCCATCGACATCGTGGCACACCGAGCCATAGTCAATCGAGGCGTCCAGGTTATCGTGCTCCCCCGCCGCGCGCAGGTCGGCATAGAGCACCAGAGAAACGACGAACTTCTGACCCAGCGCGTTCTCCTCGGGATATACACCGTGGTTGGCAAAAACCTCAAGGCCGTCAATGACAATACGATCGGCATGGCGCAAATCGTCATAGCTCACGTGGGGCACCGCCGTTGCGGTGGATATTTCGCCCCTTCCACGGCGGGCGAGCTCGGCGCCTTCAGTCTTGGTTGCATTCTCGGGCAGTTTCTTGTTGCTCATCGCGATCGTCTCCTTCGTTTAGAACCCCGACCGCGCAAACTAACTACACGCGAATCGACAGGTTCTTTTTATCATCGCTCCAGTTGCAAGCATTGCGCGCGGGGCATGCAAAGCAGGCGCGCGACGCTTTGTCGACTGCATAGAGCAAACGCTCAAGCGGTTGGCTGTTCACGCGCAGCTTTCGATGGCCCAGAATGGCCGTCTTAATGGCTGCGGCATCGGCCGGCTCAAACGCCACGTCATCGGGCATGCCACCGAGAATCGCATCAGCGACGCGCTCGCTTGCAACATCATGGGATATACCCGATTCGTACTGTTCATCTTTGCCGATATCGTGAAGAAGTGCCGTGGCGTAGATGACCTCGCGGTCAAACTCGAGCTGTTCCTCGAGATTCTTGATCCACATAATGCGGGCGACATCGAGCAGATGGTCGATACCGTGGCGGCAGAAGATGCGCCCCGATTCCAGCTGAGCAATGTTGCCCAGGTGGCGCCGGAACAGGCCGTTGGCACAGATGTAATCGATACGAGGCATGACGCCAAAAGGCGCCAGGCCCGAAGCCATAAAACCGCGACGCGGCGTTCCCTCGTCAGTATTCGATGTAAAGTCGTTGACGACTCTCATAGTTAGCGTCCCAGCATCCTAAAGAAACGCTCTTCGAGCGCGGGGTCGGTCTCAAAGACGCCGCGGCGAGCGAGCGTCACGGTCTTGGTGCCGGGCTTTTGCACGCCGCGCATGGTCATGCACATATGCTCAGCTTCCATGAGCACAATCGCTCCCTGGGGAGCGAGATAATCCATGAGGGCGTCGGCAACCTGCGCACACAGCTGCTCCTGCAGCTGCAGACGGCGGGCATAAACCTCAACCGTGCGAGCAAGCTTAGAGAGCCCTGCGACACGGCCGTTGGGGATATAGCCAATGGTAGCCTTGCCATAAAACGGCAGCAGATGATGTTCGCACAGCGAGTAGAACGTGATGTCGCGCTCGATAACCAAATCGTTCGAAGCGACGGCAAACGTTTTGGACAGGTGCTCCTCGGCACTCTGGTCCATACCGACGGCGATTTCGCCATACATACGGGCAACGCGCGCCGGGGTCTCCAGCAGGCCCTCCCGAGTTGGGTCCTCGCCTATGCCCTCAAGCAACAGCTTAATGGCGGCCTCGACTTTTTCCTGATCGACCATCTGGGCCTCACTTTTCCGATTTTGCGTTCGCGCTATGGTACCACGCCCTCCGGCATCGGCCACAAGCTACATAGTATGGGTCGAATAGACCGGATCATCACGCCAAAGTTCAACCGCATCACAAAGCGCAACGCCCTCGCGCTCAGCACGGGCGCGCGTAGCGTTCATATCGATCACGCGCTGATTGCTCGAGCCTCTGAAGCGCAACGAGATATCGTACAAATCCTGAACGAACGGACCGTCCACCAACATATCGAGGCAGGTAAGGATACGGTCCGTGACCTCGGTATGGTGGCAACCGCCCGGCATAAGCTCCTCGAGCACATCGCCGGTAAAGCACCAAATGGTCTTGCCCGACCCCGATGGATAGGCCGCACGCACGCGTTCGATAAAGTCGACAAGCCCCGCTTGATTCTCAGGTTCCATAGGCTCGCCACCCAGAATCGTCAGACCATCGATAAAGGGATGATCGAGACTCTCGATAATTTTGTCCTCGACGGCGCTATCGAACGGCTCGCCAGCGGCAAAGTCCCACGCGACAGAGTTAAAACAATTCTTGCACCCACGACGGCACCCGCTCACAAACAGAGAAGTACGAACGCCTTCTCCATCAGCAATGTCGAAATACTTAATGTTCGCGTAGTTCATAGGTAACTCTCCCGGGAGGCCGGGACATATCGTCCCGTCCTCAAACATTCTCGGCCTTCGGCCTGCGAAACTGCGGGCGGGACGATATGTCCCGGCCTCATGCAAAGGGTAACTCAATGAACGAAGCGAACATCGAGCATAGGGTTCGAGGTCCAATAAAAACTGGGTTGCGGCTCAACCGCCATCGCAAGTAAATCGCAGCTGCAGCTCAAATTATTTCCGCTAAGAACTTCGAGGAGTGAGCAGACCGTGCGCTGCATCTCAGCTACGTTAACTTGGCTGAACCGAGAGGGCCGCTTGGGCTTTTGCTCGATATGAGTTCCGCACGCAAAGAAGGCCACTTAATGTGGCCTTCGTCTTGCGCAGGACTG